>NZ_VFMO01000001.1:321192-642384 GCF_006715095.1 Yimella lutea | reverse complement strand
ATGGCAGTCTTCGCCACCAGCTCGGTGCTCGGCCCGGTCATCGGCGGACTGTTCGCACAGACCAGCTCGATCGCCGGCATCACCGGATGGCGCTGGGTCTTCCTGGTCAACGTGCCGATCGGCATCGCCGCACTCTTGGTCGTCTCGCGCACCCTGCACCTGCACCACGTGCGCCGCGAGGCCCGCGTCGACTGGTGGGGCGCCGCCGCGCTCGTCGTCGCGCTCGTCCCGCTGCTCACCGTCGCCGAACAGGGCCGCGAGTGGGGCTGGGGCTCAGGCAAGGCGCTCGCCGCCTTCGCGATCGGTGCCGTCGGCGTCATCGCGTTCTGCTTCATCGAGCGGTCGATGGGCGACGACGCGCTGATCCCGCTGCGGATCTTCCGAATCAGGGCCGTCAGCGTCACGGTCGTGGCATCCGTCATCGTCGGTCTGGCGATGTTCGGTGCGATGATGGTGCTGCCCCTGTACATGCAGATCGTGCACGGAGCGTCCCCGATGATGTCGGGTCTGATGATGCTGCCGATGGTCGTCGGCATGATGAGCATGGCGATGACGTCCGGCATCATCACCTCCCGCACCGGGATCATCCGACCGTTCCCGATCATCGGTACCGCGATCGCGACGTTGGCGATGGTGCTGCTGTGGACGATCGACGCCGGCACCAACCTCGCTGTCGTCATGGCGTTCATGTTCCTGCTCGGCATCGGTATCGGTAACTGCATGCAGCCGCTGACGCTGATCGTGCAGAACGCCGTGCCGCCGCAGGAGATCGGTGTGGCGACCTCGGCCGCGACGTTCTTCCGTCAGCTCGGTGGAACCCTCGGTGTCGCGATCTTCCTGTCGATCCTGTTCAGCACCGTCGGCGAGAAGATCTCCTCGGCTTTCAAGGCCGAGCTGCCCGCCATTCAACAAGCCGCGAAGGCCGACCCGTCCCTGCTGCAGAACCCGTACAACGCCGGCGTCCTCAAGGGCGACACCTCGATCATGGCCAGGGTTCAGGACGACTCATCGATCATCAGCAAGATGTCGGACGTCGTCGCCCACCCGTTCAAGGTCGGCTTCTCCGATTCGATCTCGCAGATCTTCATCGCGGCGGCTTCCGTCATGCTGGTCGGGTTCCTGGTCACCCTGCTGATGCCGAAGGTGGAACTTCGCTCGCAGTCCGCGTCGGCAGCGATGCGCCAGCAGGCTGCCGAAGGCGGCGCGTCCTCGGCCGACGAGGCGGGCGACAACTTCGCCGGTCTCGAGCCGGGCACCGCGCCGGCGGGCACGCCTCCGGCCGTCAACGCTGCGGCCTGTGACATCGACGCCACCGACAGCACGATCGAAGACGATGCCGACACGGCGGCCAAGCACGCCGCGTCCGGCGACGTCGAGGTCGAAGCGCCGAGTCACACCACGCCGAAGCACCTGGCCGACTGAGCCACGCTTCGCACCACAACCGGGCCTCCCCCCACTGCGGGGAGGGGCCCGGTTCGTCGTGCCCGCTCCTACGATCGAGGGGTGTTGCACCCCCACTATCCGATCCGCACCGAGTGCCTGGCGCTGCGTCCGATCACGTCGGCCGACACCGACGCGATGCTGTAGTACAAGTCCGATCCGGACGTCGTGCAGTACGTGCCGTACGACGTCCTCGACCGGGATGGTGTCGAGCGGCGTATCGGATCGGCCTGGGCCGAAGCGTTTTCGACGCACCGGGCGACGATGTGAGCCTCGGCGTCGAGGAGACCGCCACCGGTCGCCTGGTCGGCGACGTCGTGCTCTTCTGGCACAGCGAGAAGGACCGATCGGGCGAGGTCGGCTACATCTTCCACCCCGGTGTCCGCGGACGCGGGTACGCCGGTGAGGCCGTCGCGGCCCTGCTCGACCTCGGGTTCGGTGGGCTCGGGCTGCACCGCATAGTCGCGCGCATCAACGAGTTGAACGAGGCGTCAGTGCGCGACGTCGAGCGGCTCGGTTTCCGCCGTGAGGCCCGCACGGTGGAGAGCATCTGGTTCAAGGGCGGCTGGGCGACGATGCTGGAGTACGCGCTGCTCGAGCGGGAGTGGGCGCCGAGGTCACAGATCCCGCCGGTCAGGTAGCGCCCGGTGGTTGAGCCGGATTCGCCGCGAGCACAGCGGCCTCAGGATCCGCGCCAAAACCGAAACCCTCCCAGGTCGATGTCGGCGATCCCACCTAAAGTCGACCCGTGGTCATCACCTGGGGCATCTCGCTCGTCGCGTGCTGCGTGCTGCTGCTGGCAATCCCCGTGCTCCTGGAATGGCGGGCCGGCACCGGGCTCGCCCCTTCGATCGCGATCGCCGGGCTGCGTTCGGTCGTCCAGTTGGTCGTGGTTGCGCTGCTCATCGTGTTCGCGATCTCGCACCTGTGGGCAACGCTGCTGGTCATCGTGGCGATGTTCACGATGGCGGTGCTGACCAGTGTCGGGCGCGTCGGCGTCAGTCGGCGCCAGGCGCCGATGGCCGCGCTCGCGATGGGCGCCGGGCTGCTGCCGGTGCTCGCGGTGACGGTGTTCTCCGGCACCATCCCGTTCAAGGGGGTCGCGCTCATCCCGATCGCCGGCGTCGTGATGAACAACATCATGTCGGTGCACACCCTCGGCGGCCGCAATTCCTTCCGCGCGCTCGAGGAGCAGCACGAGATCTTCGAGGGCTACCTCGCGCTCGGCCTGCCCGCGCAGACCGCGGCCGCGCAGGTGCTCCACCCGCGGATCAAAGAGTCGCTGATCCCCGGCATCGACAGCGTGAAGACCGCCGGCATCGTCACCCTGCCCGGAGCCTTCCTGGGCGTGATGCTCGGCGGCGGGTCCCCGATGGACGCCACGATGGCGCAGGTGGTCGTGCTGCTCGGGGTGTTGTGCGCGCAGAGCTGCACGGCGCTCGCGCAATACGAACTCATCATCCGCGGCCGGCTCCTGCGCGACGATCTGCGTTCGTTGTTCCGACCGTCCCCCGCGGTGGCGGCGACTCATGCGCCGGGGTAGGAGTCGATGTTCCAGATGTTGCCCTCGTGATCGGCGACGGCCACCGACCGACCGCCGTACGGCGGCTCGTGCACTTCGTCGAGTTGTCGCGCACCCGCGGCCAAGGCGCGGGCCAGCGTCGCGTCGACCTGATCGTCGGACTCGACGACGAGGTTGACGCAGGCGGTGCCCGGCCTGGGTCCGATGCCGTCCGGGCGATCGGTGCCGAACATGATGCCGCCGTTGTCGCGCCAGGCGAACTGGGCGTGATGGACGACCTTCGGGTCGGCGTCGTCGTGCACTACGAGGCGCTCGGTGAAGCCGAGCGCGGTCAGGAACTCGATCGCAGCGCCGGCGTCGGCGTAGCGGAGGCAGGAATACAGTTGTGGTCTGGTCATGTTCGTGATTCTTTCCCGGAACGCATCGGCTCGGATTGAACCTTTGGGAACTCAGCCAGGGTCGCCGTGGGCGTGCGGCTGGCGAGGCGGCGCCATTCCCGGTTGAGGTGCGCCTGGTCGGCGTAGCCGGCGGCGTACGCCGCGTCGACAAGCGCGGTGCCGCCTTCGGCCAAGCGGTGCGCCCGCTCGAATCGCGCCAGTCGTGCGACCTGTTTGGGAGTCAGTCCGAACTCGCTGCGGAACTGGTTGAGCAGGTGTCGTCGCGACCACCCGACACGGTCGGCCACCCGCTCGATCGGCATCCGTCCCCCGGACGCGATGATCAGTCGCCACCCCTCGCGCACCTCGGGGCACGCAGGTTCGCAGTCCGCCGCAGCGAGCCGGGCGAACAGGTGGCGTTCGAGCACCGTGAACCGTTCGGGCCAGGTGAGTGGACCGAGCCGCTCGTGCAACGACGCCGGGAACGCCGGAAGGTCGTCGTCCGCATGGACCAGACCGCCCGCAAGTTCCGCCGCCGGCATGCCGTGCAGCGCACGCGCGCCGAAGGGAGTGAGCGCCAGCTGGATGCCGCACTGCCGGCCGTGCGTGCGGATCAGGGCCGGACGCTGGTGCAGTCCGGCCGCCAACACCCAGAAACGATCGGAGGCGGCATCACCCACCCAACCGCAATCCAGCGCTTCGTCGAACTGGATGATCACGGTGAGGGTCGTCGAGGGCAGCCCGTGGTGCACGGCGTCGCGGTCGAGCCGGTAGTCGAATCCCTCGACGGACTCGACGAACTGCGACAACTCCGGCGGCACACGCCACGGGTACGACGGCATGTCGACGACGGTAGTCCGACCGGTCAGCTACGGGTCTTTCCCTCACGCAGCATTTCGACCACCCATCCGTGCGAGCCGCAAGGGCCGGGTCACCTCGCCGATCGTCACTCGAATGGGCGCGCGCTTGCCGGCGCCGAGCTGTTCCACCTGCTCATCGGTGAGCACGATGGCTCCGGCCGGCCCCGCGGGTTCGAGGACGGTGCGCAGTCGCAGTTCGTTCATGTGGTCAAGCTTGCCCGAACCGGCGGACGTCGGCCGTCGATCGGGCGGACGGTCGCTTGTGGTCCGCGCGGCACGTCGCGTCGGGCGCGAGTTCGCGAACCCGCGCCCGACGCGAGAGACCACTCAGCCGCGCACCGGCTGATGCAACTCGGTCACCCACTTCTCCTGCGGGCCGTTGGTGTCGAGGTACACCTCGCGACACGGGCCGTACGGCTCGAGACCGAGCGACGCGACGTGGGTGCCGAGTTCGGCCCACGCGTCACCGATGCCACTCATCGGGCCGACGTACGTCACGGTCACCGCCCGCTCGACAGCGTCGAGTTCACCGGTCTCGAACCCGTCGATCTCGGTGTCGAACCCAGCACCGAAATCGAGCCGCTCACCGTCCGCCCGATACCAGGCGTACGCGGGGTGTGCCGGCTGCCCCCCGGCTTCGATCTGTGCGGCAACCAACTCCTCGAACATCGGACCGATGACCGGCCCGATCTGGCTCCGATCGGCGACCGTCGCCGTCCGTTGGCTCAGTTCCAGTGCGGGCAATGACTTCTCGATGAACTCCATGACGGTGTTTCCTTCCATCAGACGCAGATGTCGCTCGACGTCGGCGAGGCGCCGGTGATCGGCATCGATCTGTTCGCGCAAAGCTGCCCGACGTCGGTCGAGGAGCTCGCGGAAGGTCTCGGTGTCGATCTGCCCCGCCAACATCGGTCCGATCTGCTCGAGCGTGAACCCGAGGTCCTTCAAGCCGATGAGGGCGTGGACGCGTTGCAGTTGCCTGGGCTCGTAGAAGCGGTAACCCGTGTGTGGGTCGACGCGAGCCGCGGACACCAGACCGAGGCGGTCGTAGTGCCTCAGCATCCGGACCGACACCCCGGCGAGCCGTGCGAAATCTCCGATACTCAACATGACGCCACCCACTCGACCGTCTGACACCGTGTCAGAGTCAACACCACGGCGCCTCTCGCCGACGGGAATCAGCCGGTGAGCGCCAAGAAGTCGACGACCACGTCCGTCATCGCCTCACGCGCCGGCGTCAGGCTTGCTTGGGACAGACGGCCAGGATCACGTCGCCCGCCGCGCGTTCTCGGGCTGACCGGCTTCCTGCATGTGCCCGAGCATCACGCTGGTCGAGTAGGTGCGAGCCGCTGGGCGAGTGAGTGCCGCAATCGAGACCACGTGACGCCAGCACGAACCAAACCGAACGGCACCGTCGATCAGCGCTTCAACTCAGGCCCTGCGGCCAACCGGATCGGTCCCTTGGCCGCATCGAGGTCGACCGGCTCACCGCGCTGCTGGATCACGACGACCTCCTCGGACGCGAGCGTGCCGGCGACCTCGCGGGCCACCGGCATCAACTCACGCCAGTCGTCACCACCGGCGACCCGGGCCGCATCGCTGGGGCAGATCGTCTTTCCGTCACGATGCCGAAGTAGGACGCGCATCGACGCCGCCAAGCGCTCGCGGACGCCATCGTCGCTCGCCTGCTCCCACCACGGTTCGCCGCGCTCACCGAGGGCCACCTTGGCGTCCTGGACGAACGGGCGCACCTCGTCCCCGCGCGTCCTGACCAATCGTCGAGCCCGCATCAGTTCGGCGACCAGTTCGGCCTTCAGCTTCTGCGGGATCGACGGATCGGTCGCCCGCCACCGCCGTCCGTCGACGATGATGTAGCGGCCGTCGTCCGACGTCTCAGCCCCAGACAAGTGCCTTGCCCGGGTCCTCCAGCAGAGCCGCGACATCCGCCAGGAAGCGCGAGCCGAGGTCGCCGTCGACCAGGCGGTGGTCGAAGGCCAACGACAACTGGGTAACCTGACGCGGCACGATCGTGTCCTTGCCGGACGCGTCGGTGACCACCCACGGCATCTTGCGCACCGCGCCGAAGCACAGGATCGCGGCCTCACCCGGATTGATGATCGGGGTGCCGTTGTCGACGCCGAAGACACCGACGTTGGTGATCGTGATCGAGCCACCGGACATGTCGGCCGGCGGTGTCTTGCCCTCGCGGGCGGTCTCGACCAGTGAGCCCATCGCTTCGGCGAGCTCGCGCAGGTTCATGCGGTCGGCGTCCTTGATGTTCGGCACGATCAAGCCACGCGGCGTGGACGCCGCGATCCCCAGGTTGACGTAGTGCTTGACCACGATCTCCTGGGCCGTTTCGTCCCAGCTCGCGTTGATCTCCGGGTTGCGCTTCACGGCTACGCACAGCGCCTTGGCGAGCACGAGCAACGGGGTGACCTTGACGCCCTTGAACTCACGGTCGGCTTTGAGGCGGTCGACGAGTTCCATCGTCCGGGTCATGTCGACGGTGATGAACTCGGTGACGTGCGGGGCGGTGAACGCCGACCCGGCCATCGCTTGGGCGGTCATCTTGCGGACGCCCTTGATCGGCGTACGGGTCTCCCGCTCAGCGCCGCCTCGGGTTTCGGCACTGGTCGCCGCTCCTACGTCGCTGCGTCCAGTCTCAACCAGCGAGGTGAGGTGTGCTTCCACCTCGGCGCGGGTGATGACGCCGTCCGGACGGGACGGGGTGATCGCGGACAGGTCGACCCCGTTGTCCTTGGCGAACTTGCGCACCGGCGGCTTGGCCAGCACCTTCCCGCGCTTGTCCGCAGATCCGGCGACCTGGCCCGCGAGTTCTGCGGACTTCGGCTGGGGAGTGTCCGCAGATCCGGTGACTTGACCCGCGAGTTCTGCGGACTTTCGGGAGGGTGTCGCCGGGGGCGCTGTGCGGCGGGCACGCCGCTGGGTCGAACCGGCGACCGCGCCGTAACCGACGAGGTTGGCCACGCGCTCCTCCTCGTCCTCCTTCGCGGCCTGCGAGTCGGGCGCAGCGCCCTGGACGGCGGTGTCGGCCGCCGGGGTGGACGACGGGGTCTCGGACTCTGCGCCCTCCACCTCGATCGACACGATCGGGCTGCCGACATCGACCGTCGCACCCTCCTCGACGAGCAGCTCGACGACGGTGCCGGCCCACGGAATCGGCAACTCCACCAACGATTTTGCGGTCTCGATCTCGACGACGACGTCATTGACCTTGACGGTGTCGCCCGGCTTGATCTTCCAGGTGACGACGTCCGCCTCGACGAGTCCTTCACCAGGGTCGGGCAGGTTGAACAGCTTCACACCCATGTCAGTGATCCCCTCAGTACGCCAGCGAGCGGTCGACGGCATCGAGGATGCGGTCGAGGTCGGGCAGGAAGTGCTCCTCGAAGCGGCTGGGCGGGTACGGCAGGTTGTATCCACCGACCCGGAGCACAGGTGCCTCCAAGTGGTAGAAGCACTCCTGCTGGATCAGCGCGGCGAGTTCCGAGCCGAGTCCGAGGAAGGTGCTCGCCTCGTGCACCACGACGACGCGTCCGGTCTTCTTCGCCGAGGTGAAGATCGTCGCGCGGTCGAGCGGCGAGAGCGACCGAAGATCGATCACCTCGATCGAACGTCCTTCTGCCGCAGCGGCTTCCGCGGCCTGGCGGCAGGTCTTTACCATCGGTCCGTACGCGATGAGAGTCAGGTCGCTACCCTCCCGCGCCACTCGCGCGTCGTACAGCCCGAGCGGTGCACCGGTGGACTCGTCCAGGTCGACCTCTGCACGCTCGTGGTAGCGGCGCTTGGGTTCGTAGAACAGCACCGGGTCGTCGGTCTGGATCGCCTGCTGGATCATCCAGTAGGCGTCCGCTGGGTCGGAGCAGCTGACCACGCGCAGACCCGCGGTGTGAGCGAAATAGGCCTCGTTGGACTCCGAGTGATGCTCGACAGCTCCGATGCCGCCGCCGAACGGAACCCGGATGACCATCGGCAGCTTCAGGTAGCCCAGCGACCGGTAGTGCATCTTGGAGACCTGGCTGATGATCTGGTCGAACGCCGGGTAGATGAACCCGTCGAACTGGATCTCCACCACCGGGCGGTAGCCGCGCATGGCCAGGCCGATCGCGGTGCCGACGATGCCGGACTCCGCGAGCGGGGTGTCGATCACGCGGTCCTCACCGAAGTCCTTCTGCAGACCCTCGGTGATCCGGAAGACGCCGCCGAGCTTGCCGACGTCCTCACCCATCAGGACGACCTTGGGGTCGTCCTCCATCGCCTTGCGCAGACCGGCGTTGATGCCCTTGGCGAGCGTCATCTTCTGCGTTGCCATGTCAGTTCGCCCCTCCCTCGACGAAGGAGGCTTGGTAGGCGACGAACTCCTCGCGCTCGGCGTCGACCACGGGGTGCGGTTCGGCGTAGACCTTGTCGAACATCGTCACCGGCTCCGGGTCGGGCATCTGCTGGCACTCGCGTCGGATGCGAGCGGCGAGTTCGTCGGCCTCGGCCTCGACCTGCTCGAAGAACGCCGGGTCGGCGTGGCCCTTGGTCTCCATGAACCCGCGCATGCGCTTGATCGGGTCCTTCTCACGCCAGATGTCGACCTCGGACGCGATGCGGTACTTGGTCGGGTCGTCGGACGTGGTGTGCGCACCCATGCGATAGGTGAACGCCTCGATCAGCGTCGGGCCCTGACCCGCACGGGCGGCATCCATCGCGGCCTTCGACACCGCGTACACCGCGAGGACGTCGTTGCCGTCGACCCGGACGCCGGGGAACCCGAAGCCGCGTGCGCGCTGATAGGGCGGGATGCGGAATTGCTTGTAGTTCGGCTCGGAGATCGCCCACTGGTTGTTCTGCACGAAGAAGACGACCGGTGCGTTGGCGACGCTCGCGAACACCATCGCCTCGTTGTAGTCACCCTGCGCGGTGCCGCCGTCACCGGTGAACGCCATCACGGCCGCGTCGCGCTCGGGGTCGCCGGTGCCGACGACGCCGTCACGCTGCATGCCCATCGCGTACCCGGTGGCGTGCAGCATCTGGTTGCCGATGACGATCGTGTAGAGGTGGAAGTTGTTCTCGTTGGAGTTCCAACCGCCGTGGTTCACGCCGCGGAACATGCCGAGCAGGTTGACCGGGTCGACCCCACGGCACCACGCGACACCGTGCTCGCGGTAGCCGGGGAAGGCGTAGTCCTGCTTCTTCAGGGCGCGTCCGGCACCGACCTGCGCGGCTTCCTGGCCGAGCAGCGAGGGCCATAGTCCGAGTTCGCCCTGGCGCTGCAGCGCGTGACCCTCGGCGTCCATCCGGCGCACCAGCACCAGGTCGCGGTACATCGCCTGCGCGTCCTCGGAGGTCATGTCCTCGACGATCTGCGCGTACGGGGCGTTGGCCTCGCAGGTGGCCAGACGGTTGCCGTCGCCGTCGACGAACTGCACCATTTCCGGGCCGCCGTCGGTGATGTCGTGTTCCATGCTCGGTGCCACGGAGGTCTCGTGGTGCATCGTGTGCCGGGCATCGGCGTGCGCGCCGGGGGCTCCGGACACATCGGTCGGGTCGGACATGCCACTCCTTGCTCGTGCGGCCGGCAGAACGGGGGTGACCGTGGGTGCCGACGCTGGCTTTCGGCCTATGACGTGGGTCACACAGGCTCGACGACGAGGCTACTGGTCCGCGCTCGGTGTCTGCGAATCGACCCGTGCTGCCGGCGGACCGTCATCCACTCGGCACTCTGGGGTGCGGTGCAACGACCCACCCTTGGCGAACTGGCTTATTGATAGTGCTCGCTACGCGGGTGTTGCACGGGATTCTATGCGTTCTCGCATGGAATTCGCCTTGCCGAAACCTAGCGACAGAGCCTGCGGGTGCGCTTCAATGCGTTCAGTAGAGCCGGATCTCGCTCGAGCGGCGGGCTGAGAACGGTTGTCAGCAAGGGGAATCACGAGGCCGTGGGGAAATTTTCCGCTGCCTTCATTTGCGCAGGAAGTACTGCGCTAGTAGCAGCGCCATCGCTCGCTGCACCAACCCGTACGCAAGCTTCCGAACCCAGCAGGTCTTCCAGATTTCGTGGGACATTAAACTCCAATAATCTACCAGAATCGAATCAAACATCAACGACGCATGTTTGTTATACCGGAGCTAGGAGGAATACTTTGGGCCTCCAAGAAGGCACCAACCACAGGCATGACAATCAGGAGAAAGCGGCACGGCTCGAGCCTGGTAAGCCGTCTCACAGACTGTGGATCGTGTGATGACAGGCGGGCAATGCCGCGCGATCCTAGCTGCGGTTCCGATACTTTGGTCTCCGTTAATATACGGACCCTTGTACTATATGGCACGGAATACTGACCCTCCATTATCAGCTCGGGATCTATTGGAACCGGTTGTGTGGGTTCCCCTTGCCATCGCGGGGGCGCTGGGTTTAGTGTCTTCGCTGTTCTATTGGTCCCCGGCGGTCCCAGCCATCGTGGAGTCGATAACAGTCTTGTTAACGCCGGTAGCGATGGAAGGAGTAGCAGCCTCCGGTCCATTCATAACCTTCTATATGCTCGTCACGTTCTATTGGCTAGCTGTTGGATTAACCTGCTTCTTTGTGGCAAAGAGGATTCCGCAGCGGAGCCCATTTCAAAAGCGTTTTCCCGGAGCTTTTGACGAGTGGGGCGAGGACGATGATTAGAGGTGTTTGCACCTACTTGTGAGGTCTCGCATTGTTCACCAGAGGGCCTCCACATACGCATTCGATCCGGTGAACCGAGGGACGTTCAATCGTGTCGCGTGTAGCTCGATCACCGGCCGGGGCTGGTAGCGGCGTTGTCGGTCCAGCCGTTGTGGATCCTGACGTAGCCGCCGAGGGTGGCCAGTGACCTGTGTCGGGATTGCTGCGCGATCGCCCGGTGGGTTGCTCCGCGCAGGTGGGCGTAGGTGATAAACCCCGCGCGTAGCGTGGGTGGAGTAGGGGGGTGGGTCGATCCCGGCGCGGGTGATGCCGGCAATCACGCCGCCAACGACCTCCACGTCACCGCCCATGAAATTTCGAGGCTAGGACGAACTTCCCGTGACTCCATTTATTACCACAGCAACAACAAAAAATGAGCATCCACCTCCGAAGGGAACCCAAGAAAGATAAAATGCCCTTTGTGCGGTCTTAGGGGATAGCGACGTACCTCTTGCCAGCCGAGCAACCTGCTCTAGCTGCAAGCCTAAAACACCGAGCCACCCATGCACGAAATTATCGTCGCGTGCGGGGGGGCCCGCAAGCGAGTACCTAAGCATCAGTGGGACCATACCAACCGCTAATAGTATGGGCACGTATAAAAACAGGCCAAACGCCATGATCAAGAGTGCCAGCGTGGGGGCCGATAGCGCAAACAAAAAACGCAACCTGCACAAAACTACCTCCGTGCGGCCCACACAGGCACTCCTCCCGCAACCCAGGCGCCGTAGCCAGCGCCGATGCCGACGCAGGGAACCCGCCCGCGGCAGGCGAGCCGACTGCGGTATCCGGACTGTGCGCCCACACATCTGCTGCGGCAGAACGCGCCGCCGCCTGTGAATTTTGACCTGGTACGAGGTACGCCCGGCGACCACCCTACAGATGCGGATGGGGCGCGAGTGAACGTCCTTCTGCTGGCAGACACACCGTAGCCGAGACCCACGTATGCGCGAGGGTTCTTGTTGACGTGCGTCTAGGACAATGCAGCGCTACGTCCCATCACTGACACCGATGCGGTCCAGGTACCGTGCCCTGCCAGTGATGACCACCCTTCGATATCGATGAGGGGCGCTCTTGCTTGCCCAAATAATCCAGACAACGTAAGCCGTTATGAGGACTCCCGCTAAGAACCGATTCAGCGGTTGAGGAATTCCTCGCACACCTCGATGAGGCGGTCGTTCGCCTCGGTCTCTCCGATCGAGCAGCGGACGCCGTCGCCGTCGAACGGGCGGACGACGAGACCGGCCTGGTCGGCCGCGGCAGCAAACGCCATCGCGTCGTCACCCAGCGGCAACCAGACGAAATTGGCCTGGCTGTCGGGGATCTTCCAGCCCTGCTCGGCGAGCGCCTGCGCGACACGGGCGCGCTCGGTCATCAGCGCGTCGACGCGCTCCTGCAGTTCGTCGTAGGCCTCCAGGCTGGCGAGCGCGGCCTGCTGGGCGACGTCGCTGACACCGAACGGGACGGCCGCCTTGCGCAGCGCTTCGGCCACCGGCTCGTGGGCGATGCAGTACCCGACCCGCAGGCCGGCCAGGCCGTACGCCTTGGAGAAGGTGCGCAGCACACAGACATTCGGGTGGTCGCGGTAGATCGCGAGCGCGTCGATCTGGTGATCGGGCTCGACGAACTCCAGGTATGCCTCGTCAATGACGACCAGGACGTCCGAGGGCACCTTGGCCAGGAAGCCACGCAGTTCGTCCTCGGTGACACTCGGACCGGTCGGGTTGTTCGGGGTGCAGACGATCACCAGGCGGGTGCGGTCGGTGATCGCGTCCGCCATCGCGTTCAGGTTGTGGCGTGCCTGCGAATCCAGCGGGACCTGAACCGGTTTCGCGCCGGCGAGCGCTGCGACGATCGGGTAGGCCTCGAACGAGCGCCACGCGTAGACCATCTCGTCGCCCGGGTTGCAGGTGATCTGCACCAACGAGCCGAGGACGCCGACGCTGCCGGTGCCGGTCGCGATCTCGTCCGGCGTGACTCCCCAGCGGGCGGCGAGCGCTTCGGTGAGTTCACGCACGCTCATGTCGGGGTAGCGGTTCATCCGGCCGGCCGCGTCCTGCACGGTCTTCAGCACCGACGGCAGCGGCGGGTACGGGTTCTCGTTGGAGGAGATCTTGTAGGTCACCAGGTCTTCCCGCGGCGGCGCCGGCTTGCCGGCCTTGTAGGCGGGAACGGCGCCGAGGGTGTCGCGCAGACGGACGTCGGGCTGAGTGTCGCTCATGCGAGCAAATCTACGACCCGGTGTGACCGGCGTCTCAACCAGTCGGTTTCTGCAGCGCCGCCTGCGACGATGGAGGCATGAAGAACTTCCTGATCCGCCTCGTCGTCAACGCCATCGCGCTCTGGTTGGCCGCCGCGGCACTGTCCGGCATCCATCTCGCCGACGGTTCGTCGCAGACCTTCGACAAGATCAAGACCGTTCTACTCGTCGCGCTCGTCTTCGGTGTGGTCAACGCACTGCTGAAGCCGATCGCCACGTTCTTCTCTTTCCCGTTGCTGCTCGTGACGCTCGGGCTGTTCATGATCATCGTCAACGCGGCGATGTTGCAGCTGACCTCGTGGCTGGCCGGAAAGTTCGACCTCGCCTTCCACGTCGACCACTTCTTCTGGGACGCCGTGATCGGTGCGCTGATCATCTCCGTCCTCGGGTTCGTCGCGAACGTGATCCTGCCCGACAAGCACGAGATCAACCGCTGACCCTGACTCGAGTGTCAGAAGGGATGCGTCGCAGTCGACGCATCCCTTCTGACACTGGCGGGTTCGTCAGACGCGCGGGCGTCCGTCCTCGAGGTAGACCGGCACGTCGGCGGCGAGGGCTTGTTCGATGACCCGGACGGTGTACTCGGCGACGTGTTCGCCCAGATCGGCCGGGTCGACCCAATGCACGGCCTTGATCTCGCGCGGCTGCAGCGAGTGCGGCGGACGGTCCAACTCGACGTCGAAAACGAAGAGGGTCGCGTCGTCCCAGCCGCGCCACGGCGGCAGCCAACTGACGGCGGCCAGCCCGCGGACGGTGGCCTCGACATCGAGTTCTTCACGCAGTTCGCGCACGACGGCGGTCGCCGGTGACTCGTGCGGGTCGACGACTCCGCCGGGGAGGTCCCAGAACCGTTTGTAGACCAACTCGCACAACAGGATTCGTCCCTCGTCGTCGCGAACGATTGCCTGAGCGATGCAGCGTTTGGTCGGCAGGCTGGAGTTGAGGACGGCAGTGAACGTCGACCGGTCGGCCAGCGGCGGGTCGGTGGCCACCCGGGCGAACTGCACCAAGTCGGCCTGCTCGACGCCGCCCCCGCGAACGACACCTTCCTTGCGCAGTCCGGCCCGCGCCGCGATCCGCAGATCGTGCTTGGCATCGGCGGGTAGTCGGCCCTGCACCCGGTGGACGCCGAGCTCACCGAACGCGTACTCGATCATCGCGTCCAGGCCGCGGACGGCCAGCCGCTCGTCGACGTCCTCCAAAAAGTTCCAGGTGAGCCCGCCGTCCGGGTGGACAGCCGCTCGGCCGATCACCGACCCGGCCGAGACGATCTCGTACTCGGAGCCGTCGGGTCGGATCGTCACGTCATCGCTCACGATCCGACGCTAACCCAATCCGCCGCGCGGAATCAGACGTGGCGGCGAGCGGTGATCACCCGGAAGCGCCCGGCCACGAACGCGCTGTCGGCGTACGCGGCGTTGGCGGCCGGGTTGGCACCGGTGCCGTGGTAGTCGCTGAATGCAGCGGTCTGGTTGACGAAGACCTGGCCGAGCAGGTTCTCCGAGAGCGCCACACCGGCGTCCATTGCGGCGTCCCGCGCCTTGTCGAGCACGGCCTCGTCGGTCGAGTACACGGAAGCGGTCATCGCGCCGTGCTTGCGGACGGTGTCGCGGAAGGTCGACAGTGACTGGTCGGTGCCGTCGGTGCCGATGAGGAAGGTCACCGGACCGAACTGCTCGGTGGTGTACGCGCCCTGCGCCTCCACACCCACACCGATCAAGCCCGGAGTCCGGACCACGGCGTCCGGGTACTTCGGGTGCGTGACCTGGCGGGTGTCGGCGACGACGGAGCCGCCGGCGTCCGAGGCGATCTTGTCGAGCGATCCGGCTCGGGCGCGGACGTCGTCGTTGACCGTCGCGCCGAGAATCTCGACCGCCTTCTCGTCCTCACCGGTGAGCTTGCCGATCGCGCCGCCGAGCTTGGCACCGAACTCCTCGAACGACAGGTGTCCCTCGTCGGTGTCGATGCCGTCTTTGGGCAGGTAGATGTTCTGCGGGGTGGTGCACATCTGCCCGGAGTAGAGGCTGAGCGAGAACGCGAGGTTGCCCAGCATCGCCCGGACGTTGTCGGTGGAGTCGACCACGACCGTGTTGACGCCGGCCTTCTCGGTATAAACCTGCTGCCCACGGGCCGCGCCCTCACGTTCGAGCCAGGCACCGAAAGTCGGGCCGCCGGTGTAGTCGATGATCTTGACCTCATCGCGCTCGGCGAGCGTCTTGGCCAGGCCTTCGCCATCGGCTTCGGGGGCGAGCTGGACGAGTTTGGGGTCGAAACCGTTGTCGCTCAACGTTTGCTGCAGCGTTTCGACGGTGATGGCGAGCGGCAGGATCGCGCGTGGGTGCGGCTTGATGACGACCGCGTTGCCGGTGGCGAGCGAGGCGAAGATACCCGGGTAGGCGTTCCAGGTCGGGAAGGTGTTGCAGCCGACGACGAGGGCGACCCCGCGCGGCACGATGCGGTAGTCCTTCTGCATCCGCAGCGGTTCGCCTTTGCCCGGTTTCTCCCAGGTGACGCTCTCGGGGACGCGTGACTGCTCGGCGTACGCCGCGGCGACGGCCTCGAGGCCGCGGTCCTGGGCCTGCGGTCCGCCCGCCTGGAAGGCCATCACGAACGGCTGGCCGGACGTGTGGTGCACCGCGTTGCCGATTTCGAACGACTGCTTGTTCAACGCGTCCAGTGCCTCGATCAGCACCAGCGCCCGCCTGCGCGGGCCGGCATCGCGCCAGGCCGGGATCGCGTCCGTCGCTGCCGCCATGGCCGCGTCGACGTCGAGGTGTGGGTAGGCGACACCGAGCGTCGGGCCGTAGGGCGAGACCTCGTCGCCGACGGTGGTGTCGTCGAAGGCACCCTGAAGGCCCTCGAACGGCTTGCCGAGGCGGCCCTCGTAGGCGGAAAGTCCTTGTGCGGCGGCGGTTTCGCCGTAGACGCGGGGCGAGGGTGATTCGGGGTAACGCGAGAAGTAGGTGCGCCCGGCAAGGGCTGCGAGCGCGTCATCGAGCACCGAATCGAACTTTGAGCCGGTGGAGGTCTCGGCGGATGCGGTGGTCTGGTCTGCAGCAGTCATCGTCTCATCGTAACGGCCAACGTGTTACAGATCACATGCAGTTATGCAACCATGCGTCACATGGCCACGGATGAAGTCGGAGCTGACCTCGAACACGTCCACCGCATGTGGCGCGAGGACCGCGCCTCCTCCCGCCTCGGCATCCGGTTGCTCGCCGTCGGGGTCACCGACGGCCTCGGTCACGCCGAAACCACGATGACGATCGGCGCGGATCAGGTGAACGGGCACGACATCGCGCACGGTGGCTACCTGTTCACGATGGCCGACTCGACGTTCGCGCTCGCGTGCAACGCGTCCGGGCAACTCACCGTGGCCTCCGGAGCAGACGTGACCTTCGTGACCAGCGCTCACCTCGGTGACGAATTGCGCTGTGTGGCAACCGAACGCGCACGGTTCGGACGTAGCGGAATCACCGATGTCACGATCACCCGTGAATCAGACGGCGCTCTGATCGCAGAATTCCGCGGACGATCGCGCAGCCTGCCGGCACGCACCACCGAGGAGAAGTCATGATCCTGCCCGCCGTCGATGACAGCCCCCGGGAATTCCTCCGTCAGTCCCGCGGCTCAACCAGCGAAGATTGCGCCCCGGACTGCGTGATGTGTGGACTCACCTACCACCGCTGGTTGAGCCGTACGGATGAGGAACGAATCCGTACGCGCCGAAACCAACGCGAGATCCGCTGGAACGCAACCACATTCAACCCGGCTCCGCGTATCGCGTCACCATGGTCTCGATCGCGGCACTCGCCCAGGGGCTCGCACCTACTCGACCAGCGTGCCGCTCAGCGCAGGATGGGGCGCAGGCGCTTGAGGTCGTCCAGGAACTTGTCGACCGCGAGCGCCTCGTAACCCGCGCGACCAGCGCGGGGCGGGTAGAAGCGCACCGAGTCGATGTCGGGCAACTCCTCCCCCTTGGTCATCGCGATGAGCACCCGGTCGAGGAAGGAGTCGACCTCGTCCTCGGCGTAGCCGCGCTTGCCACGGGCCGGCCGGAAGTTCGATTCACGCACCCAGTCGAGTTGCTGCGGAGTCCAGTACGGACGCTGCGGCACGGCAGCTGCCATCGCTTCGGCAGGGGCGCGCTTCGGCGCCGCCAACTCGCTCTGCCAATCAGCAATGTGGCCGAACAATGCCTCGACGGCGGCCGGCGAATAGCCCTGCTTGAGCGGCGAGCGACGCAGCCCGGACAACGGCGCGGAGGGCACCTCGCGGCGGGCGCGCATCAGGGCGACGACGTGCTGCAGATAGCGGTCGACATCGTCGCAGTTGTAGCCGCCACGCTGTTTCGACAACGGCGCGCGCCGCACGGTGGCGGCGTGCTCCGGGGTCCACGGCACGGAATTCACCGGTCCATAGTGTCAGGACGTCCGAGCCGACGGGGACGGTAGCGGCACGCAACAGAACGCCGGTCAGAGGTCGTTCCCGAACCGGTCGGGGACGATGGAAAGTAGGGTGCGCTCATGCATGTTCTCGTCGCCGGTGGGGCCGGCTTCATCGGTTCGCACACGGTCGTTCAGCTCAAGCAGGCCGGGCACGACGTGACCGTCGTCGACGATTTCGACAACAGCAAGGCGAGCGCCGTGGCACGGGTCGAGCAGCTTGTCGGCGGCCACATCCCGCTGCACGCGTTCGACCTGTGCGACCCCGACAAGACCGAGGCGCTGTTCGCGGCCGAGCGGTTCGACGCGGTGATCCACTTCGCCGGGCACAAGGCCGTCGGCGAGAGTGTCGAGAAGCCGCTGCAGTACTACCGCAACAACCTGGACAGCACGTTCAGTCTGCTGCGCGCGATGGCGACGCACGGCGTCCACCGCCTGGTGTTCTCGTCCTCGGCGACGGTGTACGGCGATGAGTCCCCGCAGCCGTCCCAGGAGGACTACCGACCACTGCAGTCGTCCAACCCGTACGGCTGGACGAAGGTGATGAACGAGCAGATCATCGGCGATGTCGCCCGTGCGACACCCGGCATGCGGGTCGCGCTGCTGCGCTATTTCAACCCGGTCGGCGCGCACCCGTCCGGCACGATCGGCGAGGACCCGCAGGGCATCCCGAACAACTTGATGCCGTTCATCTCCCAGGTCGCGGTCGGACGCCGGGAGAAGCTGACCGTGTTCGGTGACGACTACGACACCGCCGACGGCACCTGCGAGCGCGACTACATCCACGTGGAAGACCTCGCCGCCGGGCACCTCGCCGCACTGGAGCACATCGCCGCGATGGCCGAACCGGTACGCGCGTTCAACCTCGGCACCGGCGTGCCGACGTCCGTATTGGCCATGATCAACGCGTTCCGTACGGCCACCGGAGTCGAGATCCCGTACGAGGTCGGACCTCGCCGCGCCGGTGATCTGCCGGTGACGTACGCCGATCCGACCCGCGCGTTGCACGAACTCGGCTGGCGCACAACGAAGTCCATCGAGGACATGTGTGCCGACACCTGGCGTTGGCAGTCGGCGAATCCTCAGGGCTTCCCCGGCTGACGGTCTGCACCAGGAACCATCTACCCGCTCGAGTCCGTCTAGGCTCCCGGCAGGACTCAATCGACCAGGAGCAGGGGACATGGCGCACAAGTGGGGGACGCGGGCGTTGACCGCGACGACGGTGGTCACGTTGGCGGCGACGCTGGCTGGTTGCAACGGCGACAGCGAAGGCTCCAAGAACACCGGTTCGTCGACGACGACCACGACCTCGACATCGGCGAACGGCGGCGGTGGCGACACGACGGCTGCCGGCGACGGCAAGCTCTCCCCCACCGGCGCCGACCTCAGCAAGTACACCGCCCAGCAGATGCAGTGGAGCAAGGACACCTGCACCGACGATGTGAAGGAACTCAAGTCCTTCAGTCTGCGTGACCTGGCCCCGGTCAACGACCGCAGCGAATGCGCCAAGATCAAGGTGCCGAAGGACTACAGCGACCCTGGCAAGGGCGAGATCGAGGTGATGGTCACCCGCACCAAGCCGGCCAAGGGCGAGAACCACCGCGTCCTGATGACCAATCCCGGCGGCCCCGGCGGACCGGCCGGTGCCTTCTCGGTGATCACCGCGGCACTGTCCCCGCTCGGCGAGAGCCACGTGGTCATCGGCATCGACCCCCGCGGCGTCGGCGGCGGGACGCGGCTGACCTGCAAGTCGTACTCCGCGCGCGGTGTCACCGACTACCGCAACCTGTCCGACACCGACATCTCGGCCCTGCAGACCGCCGCGAAGAAGACCGTGGACGAGTGCGCGCGTGAGAACGGCGATCTGCTGCCGTACATCACCACGGCCAATACTGCGCGTGACCACGAACTCGTCCGCCAGTTGTTGAAGGTCGAGACCGTCGACTACTACGGCGTGAGCGCCGGCACCTGGCTCGGGGCGTACTACTCGACGCTGTTCCCCAAGCAGGTCGGACGCTTCGTGCTGGACAGCAACACCGAGTTCACCGGCACACTGCAGTCGAGCTGGGCCACCCAGCCGATGTCGTTCCAGCGCCGTTTCAAGGATCAGCTGCTGCCGTGGCTGGCCCGCCAGAACACCACCTACGACCTCGGCTCGACCCCGGACGACGTCAACGCCTCCTACGAGGACATCCGCAAGGCTGCGGGCGAGGGCAAGCTCGGCCAGTTCGAGCCGATGATCATCGACAACATCGTCGCCCAGACGCTGTACAGCGACCGCGGTTTCCAGAGCTCCGGTGCGCTACTGGCGCTGCTGAAGCAGGCGATGAACGGTGACGCGGAGGCGCTGCGCACCGCCGAGGGTGCTGCCGGCGGCGGCCGCACCAAGAAGGACATCGACGACTCCCGCAACCAGAACACCGTGTTCATGGCGATCCGCTGCAACGACACCTCGTGGAACAAGGACGAGAAGTCGTACGTCGACCGTGCCAAGCAGGACGGCCAGAAGTACCCGCTCGTCGGCTACTTCGACATGGCGAACGAGTGCGCGTACTGGCCCTACAAGGCACAGGACATGAAGGTCGACACCTCGAAGGCGCCGCAGATGCTGCTGGTGCAGACCGAGAACGACCCGGCGACCGCGTACGAAGGCGGGCTGAAGGCGCACAAGGCGTCCAAGAACACCCGCTTCCTCGCGGTCAACGACCAGGGCAACCACGGTGCCGTGCTGGGTAGCGGCAACCTGTGCGTCGAGCAGCAGACCTACGGCTTCCTGCAGAACGGCAAGCTGATGGACAAGGACTCGGTCTGCCCCGGCATCGCGCTGCCGAAGGACAAGGAAGTGCACAAGGTCGGCTTCGACCCCGAGGGCGAGAAGCTGGCGATGCCGGTCGACCCGACGCCGCAATGGAAGAAGGCGCTGCTCGCCGTCCTCGGAGCGGTCCTGGACGAGTTGCTGACGCCGAAGAACACCGCGCCGCGCGACTGACCGTCCCGGCGAGGGCACTCCAAATGCATCAGGGCACTCCGTATACGGAGTGCCCTCGTGCATCTGGCGTGCCCTCGTCGGGAGGACCGTGGACGGCGCCTACATTTGGTCGGGCGCCTCGATGCCGAGCAACGACAAGCCGCGGGTCAGCACCTCGAGGGTCAGCCGGCACAGCGCCAGGCGCGAGTCACGGACGGCGGCGTCCTCGGCCTTGAGCACCGGGCACGCCTCGTAGAACGCGGTGAAAGTGGTCGCCAGCTCGAACAGGTACGCGGCGAGTTTGTGCGGTTCGAGGCTCTCGCCGACCTGGTTGACGACCGAGCCGAACTCCAGCACCTTCAGGGCGAGGTCGCGCTCGGCCGGCTCGCCGAGCACGATCGGACCCTTCGGGTCGACGACGTCCGCACGGGCCAGGATCGAACGAATACGGGCGGTCGCGTACTGCAGGTACGGACCGGTGTTGCCCTGGAAGGCGACCATCCGGTCGAGGTCGAAGGTGTAACCGGAGTCGTGGCTGACCGACAGATCGGCGTACTTGATCGCGGCGACCCCCACCTGGTGGGCGATGGTGGCGCGGGTCTGCTCATCCAGCTCCGGACGCGACTCGGCCACCACGGTCGCGGCCCGCTCCAGCGCGGCGTCGACCAGCGACTGCAGCGACACCAGGTCGCCCGACCGGGTCTTCAGGATCTTGCCGTCCGTGCCCACGACGTTGCCGATCTGCACGTGGACGGGCTCGGTGCCCTTGATCCAGCCGGCCTTGTCGGCGGCGGCCCAGACCATGCGGAAGTGCAGGTTCTGCGGCGCGCCCACGACGTAGATCGCGCGGTCGGCCTTCATCTGCAGCGAACGGCGACGAATCGTCGCGAGGTCGGTCGTCGCGTAGCCGTATCCGCCGTCGGACTTACGGATGATCAGCGGCACCGGTTTGTCGTCGCGTCCGGTGAACTCGTCGGAGAAGATGCACAGAGCGCCGTCGCTCATGACGGCAATTCCCTTGTCCTCCAACGTCTTGCACACCTCGGCAAGCTCATCGTTGTAGGACGACTCCCCGGCGATGTCGTCGTCGGTGAGGGTGACCCCGAGAACGGAGTAGACCCGGCGCAGGTAGCCCTTGGTGAGGTCGAGGATCTCCCTCCACAGCCGCAGGCTGTCGGGGTCGCCACCCTGCAGGGTCGCGACACGGGCACGAGCGCGAGTGGCAAAGTCTGCGTCCGCATCGAACTTCGCCCGCGCGGCGCGATAGAACGCGTTGGGGTCGATGGTCAGCAGCTTTGCGTCATCGCTGCCATCGCCGACTTCGAGGAGATGCTCGACCAGCATGCCGAAGGCGGTGCCCCAGTCGCCGAGGTGGTTCTGGCGAATGACGTCGTGCCCGAGGAACTCCAGCGTTCGCGCGAGTGAGTCGCCCACGACGGTGGTGCGCAGGTGCCCGACATGCATCTCCTTGGCCGCGTTGGGCGAGGAATAGTCGATGACGATCGTCTGCTGCTCGGGAAGCACCGTGCCGAGCAAAGGCTCACCGATCATCGACGCGGCTGCTTCGGCGATCCATCGCGAGTGCAGGGTGACATTGAGGAAGCCGGGACCGGCGACCTCAACCGACTCGATCAGGTCGTCGGGCGGCAGGTCGGCCGCGATCGACTGCGCGACCTCGCGCGGGTTCTTGCCGGCCTTCTTCGCCAGCGCCATCGCCGCGTTGACCTGCAGGTCGGCGCTGGTCTGCTTCTTGTTGGCCGGACGGATCACCGGATCGGCGCTCGCGAACTCGTCGCCCAGCGCAGCCACCATGGCCTTCTGGACGTGTGAGGTCAGGGCTGCGATCGGATCCACCATGTGAATCAGTTTATGGACGCGAGCAAATCGGTTCTGCCTCGTCCATCGAAGGCCGAATGCCGACCGACACAGCGGCGTTCACCTGACCGCGGCACAATATGGCCGCTGCTCCCGACGAAAGCGATGGATCCGTGTCCTTGTTGCGAGGCGATCTGGCCCCGGCACCCCGCACGCTCGTCGACATCTTCGCCGAGACCGTGCAGGAGTGCCCGGACGCGCCCGCCCTCGACAACGGGCGCGAGGTACTGACGTACGCCGAACTCGACGAGCGGGTCACCGAACTCAGCGAGCAGCTCGCCACCGCCGGGGTTGGACGCGGCGACCGCGTCGGCGTCCGTATCAAGTCCGGCACGACCGACCTCTATGTCGCGATCCTCGGCATCATCGCCGCGGGAGCGGCCTACGTGCCGGTGGACGCGGACGACCCGGACGAGCGCGCCCGCACCGTCTTCGGCGAGGCGCAGGTGGCTGCCGTGCTCGGCGATGACCTGGCGATCGACGTCCGCCGTGAGGCCGAACCCAAGGAGTCGGTCGAGCCGCCGACGACCGAGGACGACGCCTGGATCATCTTCACGTCAGGTTCGACCGGCAAGCCGAAGGGCGTCGCGGTCACGCACCGCAATGCTGCAGCGTTCGTCGATGCCGAGTCACGAATGTTTCTGCAGGACAGCCCGATCGGCCCGGACGACCGAGTTATGGCCGGTCTCTCCGTTGCGTTCGACGCCTCCTGTGAGGAGATGTGGCTGGCGTGGCGGTACGGCGCCTGCCTCGTCCCGGCACCACGGTCGTTGGTGAAGTCGGGGATGGACCTCGGTCCATGGTTGATCGCCAACGACATCACGGTCGTCTCGACGGTGCCGACTTTGCTGGCCCTGTGGCCGGCCGAAGCACTGTCGAAGGTGCGTCTGCTCATCCTCGGCGGCGAGGCCTGCCCGCCCGAGCTCGGCACCCGGTACGCCACCGAGACCCGCGAGATCTGGAACACCTACGGGCCCACAGAGGCGACCGTCGTCGCCTGTGGCGCGCAGCTGACCGGCGACGGCCCCGTCCGCATCGGCCTCCCGCTCGACGGGTGGGACCTCGAGGTCGTCGACACCGACGGCAACCCGGTCGCCGAGGGCGAGACCGGCGAACTCATCATCGGCGGGGTCGGCCTCGCGCGCTACCTCGACCCGGCCAAGGACGCCGAGAAGTACGCACCGATGCCGACTCTCGGCTGGGAGCGGGCGTACCGCTCCGGTGACCACGTGGTGAAGGACTCCGAAGGACTGCTCTTCGCCGGTCGCGCGGACGACCAGATCAAACTCGGCGGACTCCGTATCGAACTCGGTGAGATCGACGCCGCCCTCACCGCGCTGCCCGGAGTGCACGGCGGCGCGGCGGCGATCCGATCGACCAGCACCGGCAACAAGATCCTGGTCGGCTACCTGACCACCAAGCCCGACTTCGACCTGTCGGTGGCGATGGACCGGCTGCGTGCGGAACTGCCCGCGACGATGGTGCCGCGGCTCGCCGAGGTCGACACCCTCCCGACGCGCACCAGCGGAAAGATCGACCGCGACGCACTCCCCTGGCCCGTGCCCACGCTGCGTCCGGTCGGGCAGGAGTCTGTCGAACTCGAAGGCACCGCGAAGATGGTCGCCGACCTGTGGCTGGAGGTCATGGGCGTCGTGGTCGCCACGCCCAAGGACGATTTCTTCGAGGCCGGCGGCGGCAGCCTGACCGCGGCGCAGCTGGTGTCCCGTCTGCGCCAGACGCATCCCGAGGTGACCGTCGCCGACATCTACGACTATCCGACGGTGGGAGCCCTTGCCACACAACTGGATTCGATGGCCGCTCCGGCAAACGTGCGGGAACGCACCGTCCCGCCGACTCCACTCAAGACACAGATCGGGCAGCACGTAGGGCTGGTCGGCACGCGGGCCCTGGCCGGTATGCGCTGGATCGCCTGGTTGCTGCTGGGTACGAAGCTCACCGCCCTCGTGGTCGATCGCGATCTCCCAACGGCGTCATGGTGGCTGATCCTCCCGTTGGTGCTGATCTTTCTCACGCCTCCTGGACGAATCCTGCTGGCGACCAGCCTGATTCGCATCACGCTGGCCGGACTCAAGCCGGGTAACTACCCCCGCGGCGGCAAGATCCACATGCGACTGTGGCTGGCCGAGAAGATCGCCGAGGAGAGCGGTGCGATCCGACTGTCGAGCGCGCCCTGGATGACGACGTACGCCCGCCTGCTCGGCGCCAAGGTGGGCAAGGACGCCGACCTGCACACGATCCCGCCGGTCACCGGCATGCTCACCGTCGGTCAGTACGCCTCCATCGAGCCGGAGGTCGACCTGTCCGGGCACTGGCTCGACGGCGACCGCCTGCACATCGGGCAGGTCCATGTCCGCAAGGACTCCCGGGTGGGCACCCGGTCGACCCTCACGCCGGGCGCGATCGTCGGTCGAGGCAGCGAGATCGCCCCGGGCTCAGGCGTTTTCGGCACCGTGCCGGACGAGGAGTTCTGGAGCGGCGCACCCGCGACCAAGCTGGCCAGGATGAAGCCGCGGGAGATTGACCGCCCTCCGCACCGGCCGATCTTCACCCTCGCGTACGGCACGCTCGCCCTGTTGATCGCCGGACTGCCCGTACTTGCCACAGCTGCCGCGATCTACGTCGGCTCCCTGGTGCTCGACGACCGGTCGGCCTGGACGATGGCCGTCCCGATGGTCCTCGCCGGTGGACTGACCGGACTGACCCTTCTCACCGCGTCGATCTGGCTGCTCGCCCGACTGCTGCAGGCCAAGCTTCAGGAAGGTGAGTTCCCCGTGCACAGCGGGCAGGCTCTGCGCGCCTGGGGCACCCTGCGCCTCATGGACGAAGCGCGCGGCTGGCTGTTCCCGCTCTACTCCAGCGCGCTCACCCCGGCTTGGTTGCGCTCGCTCGGTGCCACCATCGGCAAGGACGTCGAGGCGTCCACCGTCCTGATGATCCCCAAGCTGGTCACCGTCGGGGAGGCGTCCTTCCTCGCCGACGACACCCTCGTGGGCCCCTACGAACTGCATGACGGACGCCTGCGCGTCGGCCGCACCAAGATCGGCAAGCGCGCCTTCCTCGGCAACTCCGGCATGGCCGCACCCGGCCGCAAGGTGCCCAAGCGCGGCCTCGTCGCGGTGCTGTCCGCCGCACCGAGCAAGTCCGAGAAGCCGAAGTCGGGCACGTCCTGGCTGGGCAGTCCCCCGGTGAAGCTGCGTCGCGAGTCCAGCAAGACCGACGACAGCCGAACGTTCCGACCGGCCCGCAGACTGCGGATCGCCCGCGGCATCGTCGAACTGTGCCGCATCGTCCCGGTGTTGCTGGCCTTCGGGCTGTGTGTCGCCGTGGCCGCGGCGTTGCTGGAGATCCAGCGTCACTGGGGCGTCGTGCCGATGATCGTGCTGGTCGGTCCGGTGCTGATGGTCGGCGGCGCGATCGCCTCCGGCCTGGCGTCCTTGTCGAAGTGGGTGCTGGTCGGACGCATCCGCCGCGGTGAACACCCGCTGTGGAGTTCGTTCGTGTGGCGCAACGAACTAGCCGACACCTTCGTCGAGATGCTCGCCGCCCCATGGCTCGCCCGCTCGGCGTCCGGCACCCCCGTGCTCAACCTCTGGCTGCGGACGATGGGCGCCAAGATCGGACGCGGCGTCTGGTGCGAGACGTACTGGCTGCCCGAGGCCGACCTGATCGAACTGCGCGACGGAGCAACGGTCGGCCGCGGCTGCGTCGTCCAGACCCACCTGTTCCACGACCGCGTCCTGTCGATGGACACGGTGACGCTCAAGGAAGGCGCGACGCTCGGCCCGCACGGCGTGATACTTCCCGCCGCAACCCTGGGTCGGTCGGCTACCGTCGGCCCGGTGTCGTTGGTCATGCGCGGGGAGTCGGTGCCCGACAAGACCCGCTGGTTGGGCAACCCGATCGGCGCATGGAACGAAGGCGACCAGCCGTGAACCGGTCGCTACTGCAACCACTTCCGATGACTACCGCTGTAGATGGTGAAACCTGTTGAGCCCCCTGAGCAAGAGCCCCGTCGATCCTTACCTGCCCGGGCACGGTGATGCCTCGTACGAGGTCACCCATTACGACCTCGACCTCGACTACGCGATCGAGAACAACAACCTCGCCGGCAAGGCGACGCTGCACATCCGCGCCTGCAAGAAGCTCGACGAACTGGTGGTCGACCTGCACGCGTTGAAGGTCGTCAAGATCTCCGGGGTCCGGGTGGCCCGCTACACCCACCGCGACTCACGGCTGCGGATCAAGCTGGCCAAGGAACTCGCCAAGGGCGAGGAGATCCGCCTGACGGTCGCCTACCGCGGCGTGCCGGTACCGGTGAAGGACGAGGTCGGGGACGCCGGTTGGGAAGAGCTCACGGACGGCGCGATCGTCGCCGCGCAGCCCGGCGGCGCACCGAGCTGGTTCCCCTGCAACGACCGCACGTCGAACAAGGCCACTTACACCATCACGGTCGCGACCCACCCCGACTACCTGGTGGTGTGCAACGGGATCCGCACCGCCTCCCGCCGCCGCGCTGGACGCGTGGTGTGGACCTACGAACAACGCGAGCCGATGGCTCCCTACCTCGCCACCGTCCAGATCGGGCGGTACGTCGAGGTGCCGCAGTCGGCCGATGTCCCGATGAGCGGTGCGGTGCCGCCGGCGCGACGGACCGCCTTCGAGCGTGCGTTCGCCGACCAGCCGGCGATGCTGGAGTTCTTCACCCGCCTCTTCGGGCCGTACCCGTTCGATGTCTACCGCGTCGTGGTCACCGACGAGCCGCTGGAGATCCCGCTCGAAGCACAGTCGCTGTCGATCTTCGGCACGAACTTCCTCAACCGTGGATGGGACGCCCAGCGTCTGATCGCGCACGAACTGTCACACCAGTGGTTCGGCAACGCGGTCACCATGCACTCGCTCAAAGACATCTGGCTGCACGAGGGCTTCGCCTGCTACGCCGAGTGGCTGTGGTCACAGGAGTCCGGCGGGCCCTCGACCGACGAGCGTGCCGCCGAGCACCACGCCGGTCTCACGCGCAAGACGCAGGATCTGTTGCTCGGCGACCCGGGCCAGGCGGACGTCTTCGACGACCGCGTCTACAAGCGCGGCGCGCTCACCGTCCACGCGGTGCGCAAGCGTCTGGGCGACTCCTGCTTCTTCGCGATGCTGCAGGACTGGGTCAAGGCCTACAACGGGAAGAACGTGTCCACACAGGAATTCGTGGCGTTCGCCGGCGAGCACAGCGGCGTCCGCATCGACGACCTGATCGACGCATGGGTGTACGCGCTGCCGCTGCCGCCGTTGCCTCGCTGACCGTTCCGCGACAGAACGAATCCCCCGGACGCGTGACGCGTCCGGGGGATTCGTTCAGGGGGGTGACTACCCGGTGATCAGTTCGCCGGGATGTCGAAGACCTGGCCGACGAAGATCAGGTTCGGGTTGCTGATCTTGTCGTTGTTCAGGTGGAACAGCGACTTCCAGTTGTTCAGACCGAGCTTCTCGGCGATCTTGCCAAGGGTGTCGCCCGACTTCACCGTGTAGGTGTCACCGGTGCTCTGCACCTTCGGGGTCGCGCGGGTGACCTCGTGCTTGTGCTGCTTGACCTTCTTGGGGGCCTGCTGCACGGGAGCCTGCTGCTGCACCGGAGCCTGCTGCTGCACCGGAGCCTGCTGCTGGTAGCTCTTCTTCGGCGCCTGGTACTGCTTCTTCGGCGCCTGGTAGGTCGGAGCCTGCTGCTGCGGAGCCTTGCGCGTAGCGCTGCGCGAGGTCTGCTGCTGCGCAGCGGCCTGGGCCGGGGCGGTCGAGGAGGTGGCGCCACCGTTGGCGCGGGTGAGACCCGCACGCACGGAGCACACCGGCCACGCGCCGGGGCCCTGCACCGCGAGGGTGCGCTGGGCGACACGGATCTGCTCGGCCTTGCTGGCGTTGGCCGGCGAGCCGGAGCCACCGAAGCCGCTCCAGGTCTGCTGGCTGAACTGCAGTCCGCCGTAGTAGCCGTTACCGGTGTTGATGCTCCAGTTGCCACCCGACTCACACTGTGCGACGCGGTCCCAGACTGTCTCGGCCTTGGCCTCGCCGGCGGTACCGAACGACACGGCAGCCGCGGCAGCGGCGCCCGTCACGGCGAGGGTGGAGATTCGGGTCTTGCGGTTGTTGAGCAAAATGCTTCCCTTCGGTTTGCTGCCTCACCAGGCGCACGCAAGCCTCCGATCGGTCGGCTCGTCATGCACCGCGGCGCCTCGTCTGGCTCCGGAAGTTCCGGACGCGACGTTCACCTGGGAGGTACGGCGAGCGAACGTGCCAGCTCCCGACGCAACTCATTGGTCCGAGCGGTCGGGCAACCATGCGGTCAGGGGCAACAACGCGACACGTCGACGAAGTGTTACAGGAAGGTCACGAAATGTGACATGACTCACATCCGGACTGCCGCGTGCGACCGACCGAACTTTGCGTCTTTCCGGGGCTGGGGCGGGTATGACGACGGGGTCGCGCCCTCCCCCGAAAAAAGGGCGCGACCCCGCCTGCTGTGTGGGCCCGAGGATCAGTCGTCCTCGAGCACCGGCTCCTTCTCCAGCTCCGGGTGGATACCGACGAGCTTCTCGCCCTCGACGTCGACCGACGGCAGGATCTTGTCCAGCCACTTCGGCAGGGACCACGCCTTGTCGCCCATCAGGTACATGAGTGCCGGGATGAGCGTCATCCGGATGACGAACGCGTCGAAGAAGACCGCGATCGCCAGCGCGAAGCCCATCGATTGGATCAGCGAGTTGTCCTGCAGGATGAACGCGGCGAAGACGGAGATCATGATCGCCGCAGCCGCGGAGACCACACGGGCGCCGTGGCGGAAGCCGTCGACCACCGCCTCGCGGGCCGACATGCCGTGCACGTACGCCTCCCGCATCCGGGTGACCAGGAAGACCTGGTAATCCATCGCCAGGCCGAACACCAGACCGATCAGGATGATCGGCATGAAGCTCACCAGCGGTGCGCCTTCGACGAGGCCGAACGTGCCTTCCTGGAAGATCAGCACGGTCGCACCGAGCGTCGCAAGCACCGACAGCAGGAAGCCGAGCGTCGCGGTCAGCGGCACCAGCAGCGACCGGAAGACCAGCAACAGCAGGAGGAACGCCAGGCCGATGACCACCGCGAGGTAGATCGGCAGCGCCTCGGTCAGCCGCTCCGAGACGTCCGTCTGGATGGCGGTCACACCGGTGATCCCGATGTCGGTCCTGGTCTGCGACTCGATGCCGGACTCACCGCCGCGCAGCGCGTGCAGCAGGTCCTCGGTCTTCGTGTCGTCAGCGGCGGTCTTGGGCGTGATGAGCACCTGAGCGCCCGACATGTCCTTGTTGACCGCGACCATCTGGGCGTTCGCGACGTTGTCCTGCCCGGCCGCCCACTGGACGACCTTGTTGTAGGCGGCGACGCGCTCCTGCGGGGTCTTCAGCGACGAACCGTCCACGACGGTCACCAGCGGGGACTGCCGCCCTTCGCCGAACGCCCCGGCGACCAGGTCAGCAGCCTTGCGCTGCGTAGTCGACTTGGCGGCCGTGGAGTCGGTGGGCAACGCGAGGTGCAGGTCCTTCATCGGCACGGCCAGCGCACCGAGCAACACGACCACGAGAGCGACGATGGCGGCCGGCTTCTTGCCCAGGAAACGGGCCCAGCGGACGCCGTTGTTGAGCGGGCGACCGTCCTCGTCCAGCGGGTCCTTGTGACGACGGACGCGTCCGGCGAAGGCCTTGCTCTTGAACATTCCGAGGATCGCGGGCAGCAGGGTGAGGGCGACGAGCACCGCGAAGAACACCGTGCCGGCAGCTGCCATACCCATCGAGGTCAGGAACGGGATGCCGACGACGGCGAGCGCCGCCAGGGCGATCAGCACGGTCAGACCGGCGAACACGACGGCGGAACCGGCCTTTCCGACAGCAAGACCTGCGGCATGCGCACGATCCTCGGTGTGCCGCAGCTCCGCGCGGTAGCGAGCCAGGATGAACAGCGTGTAGTCGATGCCGACCGCGAGGCCGATCATCGTCGCGAGGATCGGCGTGGTGGTGCCGATGGTCGTGAAGGCGGTAGCGATGTACATCCCGATCATGCCCATCGCGACACCGAAGAACGCGGCGATGATCGGCATACCGGCGGCTACGAGCGAGCCGAAGGTGATGATCAGGACGATCGCGGCGACGGCGATACCGATCAGCTCAGCACTGCCGCCGGTCTCCGGGATCGCCTGCATGCCCTGACCGTTGACCTCGATCTGCATACCGCTGGTCTTCGCGTGCTTTTGAAGCACCTCGGTCAGCTTGTCCTTGGTCGCCGGCTTCACGTCCGGTACGGCAGGTACGTCGAAATCGAAGGTGATCGTGCCGACCCGGCCGTCTGCGGAGAGCGGCAGGAGCACCTTCGCGTTCGCCTCGGCGACGGCCTTCGGAGCACCGTTCTTCATCGCGCCCTGCACGGCCATCTTGTACTGCGCATCGGCTGCGGGCACCGGCGGCGCGATCTGCGTCTTCGGCATCTGCGGGACGGTGGCGAGGTCCTTGACCAGCGCACCGGCGGCCTGCTGGTACTTCGCCTCGCGCAGCGAGTGGCCCTCGGGCGCGGCCAGCACGACGTTGACCGTGGCGGCGTTCTCGACGTCCTTGGCGTCCGGGAACAGCTTCTTCTGCATGTCCTGCGCCTGGAGCGAAGGAATTCCGGGAATGCTGAAGGAGTCGGCCATCGGCTTGGAGACGGCGCCGGCGAGCGCGCCGAATCCGATCACGGCCAGCAGCCAGGCGGCGATGAACACCGGCCATTTGCGGTAGGCCGTACTGCCGAGGCGGTACAGGAAGGTAGCCATAGCTTCTTTCTTCTCGTGCGGGTGGAAGTCGTCGGGAATCGCGGTCAGCGGCCGAGCAGGTCGTGCGCGACCTGGAGATTGGCGGCGTAGAACTCGTTGAAGGAGTGGGCGCCCTCGTCGGCCACGAACTGCTGCATGGTCACTTCGACCAGTGCCAGCAAAGTGGCGATCGCGACCCGGACGCGCGGGTGGTCGGGCGGCAGGTCTTCTCGTTCACCGATCACGCCGGCGAACTCACCGATGTGGTGACGTGCGCGCTGCAGGGCCTCATGGGTGAGTTTCGGATTGCGCTCGAAGCACTGCGTCACCTTGACCATGGCCGCCCGGTCGAGTTCCGGGTCGTCGAACATGACCCTGACCATCTCGACGCAGTCGTCGATCAGGACCCCCGTAGGCCCACCCGCTTTGAACGTCGCGAGGGTGGCGGCGTCGATGCGCGGACCGTCTCCGAGGACGGCGTCGAGTTTCGTGGGGAAGTAGTTGAACAACGTCCGGCGCGACACCTCGGCGGCGTCGGCGAGTTGGTCGAGGGTGAACTCGTCGTAACCGTGATCGGCGGCCAACCGCTGGGCGCAGCGGGTGATCCGCTGGGCGGTGCGGTGCTTGTTCAGCGAGCGCCGGCTGAGCTCATGGAGGTCGGATTCGGGCACTGGTCAATATTTGCCCTTTGGGGGCGGAGGGTGCAACTTTGCACTCAGTGAGTTGCGCCACGCCGGCCCCGGTGACCGCCGAGTAGCGGGTCCGGCGAAAGCCCTGTGCCGGCCTGCGGCAGGATCGTGCGCCATGACCAGCACCACAGCGAACACCTCGATCCTCGAACGCGCGCGGGACCGCGTCCTCATCAAGGGCGAAGGACTCACCTACGACGAGATCGTCGAGGTGCTGCGCACGCCGGACGAGATGCTCCCGGACCTGCTCGCTCTGGCCCACGAGGTGCGACTGGAGTTCAACGGTGAAGAGGTCGAGGTCGAGGGAATCGTCTCGCTCAAGACCGGCGGCTGCCCCGAGGACTGCCACTTCTGCAGCCAGTCCGGTCAGTTCACCTCCCCGGTGCGCAGCGTGTGGCTGAACATCCCCGAGTTGGTGAAGGCCGCGCAGCAGACCGCCGCCACCGGCGCGACCGAGTTCTGCATCGTCGCCGCGGTCCGTGGGCCGGACGAGCGGCTGATGTCGCAGATGCGCGACGGCGTGAAGGCGATCAAGGAAGCGGTCGACATCCAGGTCGCGGCGTCCCTCGGCATGCTCACCCAGGAACAGGTCGACCAGATGGTCGAGATGGGTGTGCACCGTTACAACCACAACCTCGAGGCCGCGAGGTCGTTCTTCCCGCGGGTCGTCACCACCCACTCCTATGAGGAGCGGTGGGACACCTGCCAGATGGTGAAGGCGTCCGGCATGGAGTTGTGCTGCGGCGGCCTGGTCGGTATGGGCGAGACGCTGGAGCAGCGGGCCGAATTGGCTTCGCAGCTGGCCGAACTCGAGCCACACGAGGTGCCGTTGAACTTCCTCAACCCGCGCCCCGGCACCCCGTTCGGTGACCTGGAACCGATGGACTCCAAGGACGCGCTGCGCACGATCGCGGCATTCCGGTTGGCGATGCCGCGGACGATCCTGCGATACGCGGGCGGACGCGAGTTGACCCTCGGTGACCTGGGCACGCGCGACGGACTGCTGGGCGGCATCAACGCCGTCATCGTCGGCAACTACCTGACCACCCTGGGACGCAATCCCAAGCAGGACCTCGAACTGCTCGACGAGTTGCAGATGCCGATCAAGGCACTGAACGCTTCCCTGTGAGCCGGTGGTGAGTGACGACCGCTACTGCGCCCGGTGCGGTGAGCCGGTGGCCGAGGGCGACCACGAAGTGTGCGCACGCTGGTTGGCGGCCGAGGAACCTCCGCGGTTCTGTACGAAGTGCAAACGCCGGATGAAGGTGCAGGTCACCCCGACACACTGGAGCGCGACCTGCGTCCAGCACGGTGAGTTGGAGGGCGGTTGAACGACCCGTTTTGCGGAATCGCCGAGGAAACCCTCACCGTCGGCGCGGCGAGCGAACTAGGTTTGATCCGAGCGGCCGAGGCAGGCCGCACGACTTCAGGAGGAAGCAGATGTCACAGCCGACAGGCGGGTCGTACGACGGCCAGGGCGGCTCGCTCGGCCAGAACTGGGGCCAAGGGGACGCGGGCCAGGGTTCGAGCCAGGGTTCGAGCCAGGGTTACGGTCAGCAGCAGGCAGGCGGCCAGGGCGGCTCGCTCGGCCAGAACTGGGGTTCGCCCGAGGCCGACAACCAGGCCGGTTCGCAGTCCACCCAGGAGTGGGGGTCCCAGGGTGGCGGTTCGTCTGCCGCGCAGGGTTACGGCCAGGGTTCACAGAACTCCGGGCAGTCCTACGGCCAGCAGTCCTACGGCGACAACTCTCCCGCCTACGGCACCGGCCGTTCGGGCAACCAGAGTGGCTTCCAGCCGACCGGTAACTCCGGTGGTGGCGACGGCGCCGGCGCGATGTTCAGCGACAAGTTCAGCAAGTCGCTCACCGAGAAGATCGCGCCGCTCGCCTTCATGCTGATCAGCGCGGCTGCGATCCTCTGGGGTCTGACCGACATCCTGCACGGCTTCATGGGCGACACCATGGGTGACGGCGACAACAGCGTCACGATGAAGATGAAGGTCTTCCCGGCCGTCCTCAACATGCTCGCCGACCTGGCCATCGTAGGTGCCGTGATCTTCGGCGCGCGCGTTCTGCTGGAACTGGCGGTCAACGTCGCCAAGCTCACTCGCAAGCGCGACTGACGCATTACTTCGAGGTAGGAGGGTCCGGGCGCTACCCGGACCCTCCTGCTGTTTGATGGGCGGGTGCCGTCGCCAGACCTATTCGACTTCGACCGTGAACACCTTTGGCATCCATACGCATCCGCCACCCGACCCACCACGACGCACCTGGTCGAGTCGGCGTCGGGCGTGCGACTTCGGTTGCGGACAGCCGATGGCGAGCGCCACGAGGTCATCGACGCCATGGCCTCGTGGTGGTGCGCGATCCACGGGTATGCGGTACCGGAACTGGACGCGGCCGCCCGCTCGCAACTCGACCGCATGTCGCACGTCATGTTCGGTGGATTGACCCACCAGCCCGCGATCACGTTGGCCGACAAGCTCATTCGCCTCGCACCGGGTGACTCGCTGCAGCACGTGTTCTTCGCCGACAGTGGCTCGGTCGCCGTCGAGGTCGCGTTGAAGATGGCCTGGCAGGCGCACGCCGCCGCGGGCCGTCCGCGCTCGAAGGTGTTCACGATCCGTGACGGGTATCACGGCGACACGATGTCCCCGATGAGCGTCACCGACCCGGTGAACGGGATGCACACGCTCTTTCGAGGGGTGCTGCCGCAGCAGATCTTCGCGCCACAACCGCCCGGTGGGTTGGACGCCGACATCTCCGCCTGGGAGGTCGAGACGCGAGCACTCTTCGAAAAGCACGCGGACGACATCGCCGCGGTGATCGTCGAGCCGGTGCTCCAGGGAGCCGGAGGGATGTGGATCCATCCACCGTCGGCGGTTCGCGTGCTCGGCGACCTCGCCCGGTCATCCGGCGCGCTGCTGGTGTTCGACGAGATAGCAACCGGATTCGGCCGTACCGGCACGATGTGGGCGGCCGACCGGTGCGGCGTCGTCCCCGACGTCCTGTGTGTCGGAAAGGCGTTGACCGGCGGGTATCTGACCCTTGCCGCAGTGTTGTGCACCTCGCAGGTCGCCGATGCAGTCTCGGCCGATCCTGCCGGCGCCCTCATGCACGGGCCGACCTTCATGGCGAACCCGTTGGCGTGTGCGGTCGCGTCCGCATCCATCGACCTGCTCGGCGACGACCTCCTCGAGCGCGTGAATTCGCTTGGCTCACGGCTGTCTTCGAGGATCGAACCCGCCCGTGCACTGCCGGGAGTAGCCGACGTCCGGTCGATCGGAGCTGTCGGAATCATTCAGCTCGACGCGCCGCGCGACCACGCCGCAGCGTCCCGGGTCGCTCTGGAACACGGCGTGTGGCTGCGCCCGTTCCGAGACCTGATCTACGCGATGCCGCCGTACGTCTGCTCCCCGGACGAGGTGGAGAAGATCGGCGCAGCCATGGTGGCGGCGACCCGGGCTGTCGCATGACGCTGTTCGAGGAACGTCCGTACCGCAAACCACAACAGGCCTGAGTCATCCCAGGACGAGGTGCGACAGTGGTCGCATGAGCACACCTGTCCTCGTCATCACCGGCACCGACACAGAGGTCGGCAAGACCGTCGCCACGGCGGTCATTGCGGCGGCCCTGGCCGCCCGCGGCCAACGCGTCCTGGCGATCAAGCTCGCCCAGACCGGCGTGGGTGAGAACGAGGACGGCGATGCGCAAACGATCGCCCGGCTCGCCGGCGTCGAGGTCGACGAGCACCTGCGGCTGCCCGATCCGCTGGCTCCGGACGTGGCCGCCGAACTGGCCGAGACCTCGATCCCGACGGTGGGCGAACATGCCGAACGCGTCGCCGAACAGGCGCAGAGCGATCGCTACGACGTCATCCTGGTGGAGGGGTCCGGCGGGCTGCTCGTTCGGCTCGACAGTGAGGGCGCGACCCTGGCCGATCTGGGTACCCCGTTGGAAGCCAAGGGGATCCGTACCGGCTATGTCGTGGTGGTTCGGCCCGGACTCGGCACCCTCAACCACACGGCACTCACGCTGGAAGCACTCCGCATCCGCGGACTCGACCTGGTCGGCGTCGTCATCGGGTCGGCATCCGACCAGCCCGACCTCGCCGAACGCACCAACGTCGACCGACTGCGCACGCTGGCCGAGGGTCAATTGCTCGGCGCGGTGCCGAGCGGCGCCGGTGACCTCCCTCCGCAAACCTTCCGTGAGCAGGCCCCGACCTGGATTCGCCTCTGACGGGAGCCGTCCCGAAAAGAGATGGGCTCGCGGCCGATCGGCGAGGATGATGGCCGCCATGACCGACGACATCGCCCGACTGCTGCAGGCGTACGACGACCAACTTCGACGGGACGCGGAGGTGGTGGGCGCGCTCTCCTTCACCAAGGACGGACCGCTGGTACGCGGTGTCTTCGGCTGGGGCGGCTTCACGACCTACCGCTCGCTCGGCGGCGTCGATGACCTCGACGAACTCATCGAACGCACCATCGCGCACTACCGCGACGAGACCGAGGTGGCCCGCTTCGAATGGAAGACCAGGGGGCACGATCAACCGGCCGATCTCGGACAACGCCTGGTCGCGCAGGGCTTCCAGGCCGAGGAACTGGAGACCGTGATGGTCGGCCCGGTCGAACATCTGGTGCAGGATGTCGAACTGCCGCCAGGGGTACGCATCCGGCAGGCCGGGGTGGCCGGTGACTTCACCGACGACGTGACCCGCGCCAATCACCTGCAGAACGCCGGCTTCGGTGGCGGCGACGCGACGGCTGTCGAGACCATCGATCGGCTCGAACGGTCCCGAGGCAACGCGACCATGTGGCTGGCCGAGGACGGCGACGAGGTGATCAGTGCCGGACGACTCGAGATCGTGCCGGGCACCGACTTCGCGGGCCTCTGGGGCGGTGTGACCCACGCTGCCCGCCGTGGCCAGGGCATCTATCGCGCGCTGACCGCGGCTCGGGCGGCGCACGCACAGCAAGCCGGAGTGAAGTTCATGCAAAGCGACTGCTCCCCGATGTCGCAGCCGATCCTCGAACGCAGCGGCCTGACCGCCGTCACCACCACGACCCCGTACATCTGGACGCGGGTCTGAGACACAATCGTCGGCATGACCGATCCGTACCGCGTCTGCGTCGTCTGCACCGGCAACATCTGCCGCTCCCCCATGGGCGAGGTGATCCTGCGTGAGCTCGTTGAGCGGGAAGGCTTGTCGGACAAGGTGATTGTCGACTCCGCCGGCACGGGCGGGTGGCACGTCGGTGACCCGGCCGACCCGCGGACGCTGACCGCACTCACGTCCGGCGGTTACGACGGGTCTGCGCACCGGGCACGTCAATTGAGCGCTGACGACCTGACCGAGCGCGACCTCATTGTCGTGGCCGACCGTGGCCACCTGGACGAGGTGGAGCAGATGGTCGAGGCGGGAAAGGGCAGCGCGCACATCCGACTGCTGCGTGAGTTCGATCCGGACGCCGACAAGGACGAGGTCGACGACCCCTACTTCGGTGACGGGGTCGGATTCGACCGCTGCCGGGACGAGGTCGAGGCCGCCTGCCGCGGCCTGGTCGAGCACCTGAAGACCGTCACGTCACAGCGCTGAGCCCGACACGCAGGGCGGCGGCGAAACCCGGGCCGGCAGAACGACCTTCACCGAGACCGCCTCCGCGGTCTCGACCGCGGTGCTCCTCGGGCTGGTCACCTGCGGCGGCTACTTGATGCTGGCTGTCTCCGACTTCTCCGCTGTGTGGTGACAACCTCACCCAGTGCGGCCGGCGCCTACTCTCCCAGTTCGTCGACCGGGTGCCCCTCGGAGCCGGAGGCCACGCGGGCGACCCAACGCACGACGGTGAGGTCGTCGATCAGGCCGTGTCTACTGTCATCCGGGATGGCGTCGTGCGGCATGACGAGGTACTGCAGGCCGGCGATCACCAGCCGCAGCCGGGCCGAGCGGGTGGCGTCCAGGGACGCGTACGGCTCGCCGCTCTCCAGGAACGCCTCGACGACCGCCGCGGCGATGTCGATGTTGACCGCGATCGGCTTGGCCCGCAAGAACTCCGACTCGATGACCTTCATCTCGACCTCCGCGAGCAACACGCGGAGTCGGTGGTCGTCATGGGCTGCGTCTTCGGCCATCCGGCGGCAGCGCGCGAAGGGTTCGGAAGCGAGCAGGCGCCGGGTAGCGGCATCAGCAGGCATGTTCCGAGGGTAGGCAGTTCGAGGAGGTCGGCGAGTCGGAATCCGCCAAACCCGCACCGATTCGACACCTTCGACCCGCCCGCGACATAGGGTCGAACGAGATATCGGACGAAGGAGCACCATGGCGATTCACACCGGCACCTGGCCCAACGGCGTCCCCTGTTGGGTCGATTGCTCGTACCAGGAAGCACACCGTGGACTGCATCACGCGAAGGATTTCTACGGGCGCCTGTTCGGGTGGCGCGTCGTCGACAGCGACGACGACTACGCGATCTGTCTGAAGGACGACCACCCGGCTGCGGGGATCACGCTCACCCAGGACGAGAACGCGCCGACCGTGTGGAACACCTACCTCGCGGTGGACGACGTCGACACCTTCGTCCAGCGGGTGGCCCAAGCGGGTGGGCAAATCATCCTGCCACCGCAGGAAGTCGGTGCATCGGGAAGCATGGCGTTCTGCAGCGACCCGACCGGCGCCGTCTTCGGTCTCTGGCAGGGCGGTGAGCACCCCGGCTTCGGGATCAGCGGCGAGGCCGGCACGGTCGCCTGGAGCACCCTGCTGACCAAGGACCTCGACGCTGCCCGCGCGTTCTACGCCGAGGTCTTCGGCTACACCTACGTCGACGCCGACGAATACGGCGTTGTGGCGGCGCTGCCCGACGGCACCCGCATCTGCAGCATCCACCTGGCCGACCAGTTGCCGGACGATGCGTCCGCCAGTTGGCTGCCCCACTTCGGCGTCGCCGACCGCGACTCCTCGGCGCAATTGGCGCAGGAACTCGACGGATTCATCCTGATGACCTTCGACTCCCCGATGGGTCCGGAGGCGATCATCCAGGCCAAGCACGGCGAGGTGTTCGGCATCGTCGAGGTAGAAGAGGCCTGACCCCTTTCGCCGAGTGGCCGGGTCACGAACTGGTGGCCGGGTTATCGCCCGGCCGCTGGTTCATATCCCGGCCACTCGGCGTACGGGAGCGCTGGAAGAATGTGGGCCATGCGTTCCCTCGCCGACACCCAGCCGCCCATCGCCCTCGGAGCACTCGACGGTCGTTACCGCGCTGCGGTCTCCCCGCTCGTCGACCACCTGTCCGAGGCGGCGCTCAACCGGCAACGGGTCAACGTCGAGGTCGAGTGGCTGATCCATCTCACCGCCCAGGGCGCGGTGCCCGGCGTCCGTACGCTCACCGAGTCCGAGCAGCAGCAACTTCGTGACGTCGTCGAGAACTTCGACCAGGACGACGTCACTGAACTCGCCGAGATCGAGCGCGAGACCGTCCACGACGTCAAGGCGGTGGAGTACTACCTCAAGCGGCGACTGACCGCGATCGTCGGCGAGGACGACGCCAAGGGTCTGGCCGAACTCATCCACTTCGCGTGCACGAGCGAGGACATCAACAACCTCTCGTACGCGCTGATGGTGCAGGGCGCGACCCAGCAGGTCTGGCTGCCCCGTGCGACTGCATTGGTGGACGCCGTCTCCACCATGGCGAACGACCTCAAGGACGTTCCGCTGCTGGCACACACGCACGGGCAGCCGGCGACCCCGACCACGATGGGCAAGGAACTCGCGGTCCTTGCGCACCGACTGCGCCGCCAGCTCAAGCGCATCGAGCGAGCGGAATTCCTCGGAAAGATCAACGGTGCGACCGGCACCTACGGCGCCCACACCGCCGCCGTCCCGAGCACCGACTGGGTGGAGATCAGCCGGACGTTCGTCGAAAGCCTTGGGCTGCAGTGGAATCCGCTGACCACGCAGATCGAGAGCCACGACTGGCAGGCCGAGCTCTACAGCGACATCGCCCGCTTCAACCGCATCCTGCACAACCTGTGCACGGATGTGTGGACCTACATCTCGATGGGCTACTTCGCCCAGGTGCGCGGCCAGGGCACGGTCGGATCGTCGACGATGCCGCACAAGGTCAACCCGATCCGCTTCGAGAACGCCGAGGCGAACCTCGAGGTCAGCAGCGCACTGCTGGACGTTCTCGCGTCCACCCTCGTGCAGTCGCGCCTGCAGCGTGACCTCACCGACTCCTCGATGCAGCGCAACATCGGCACCGCGTTCGGCCATTCGCTGCTCGCTATCGACAACGCCGGACGTGGCCTCGCCGGCCTCGACGCCGTCCCGGAGGCCATGGCGGCCGACCTCGACGCGAACTGGGAGGTGCTCGGTGAGCCGATCCAGTCGGCGATGAGGGCCCTCGGCGCACAAGGAGTTCCCGGGATGGAGCAGCCGTACGAGCGGCTCAAGGAACTCACCCGCGGACGTCGGATCAACTCCGACGACCTGCAGGAGTTCGTCCGCGGACTCGGCCTGCCCGAGGAGGTGCAGGCCCGCCTGCTCGCCCTCACCCCCGCCACCTACGTCGGCCTGGCCCCGCAGCTCGTCGCCTACCTAGACCGCTGAGAACGCGGAGTCGCCCTGGGCGGGAACAACGAGGAACGCGAGCGGTTTCGGCGCGTACGGATTCGTTCCTCATCCGTACGGCTCAACCAGCGGAGATTGCGAGCTCATCCACCACCGCTGGTTGAGCCTGGACGCAGCGGTCGACCACGGGCCGCAGAAGTCAGCGTGCGCGAACGAAGGTGCGGGCGATCAACGACCTGGTTTCGGCCGGGTCGATCACGTCGTCGATCTCGAAGACCCGGGCGGCGTTGAGCGCCTTGGCGTGCTGCTGCATGAGAGCCGTCTGTTCCTTGACCGTCTGTTCACGCTCCTCGGCCGGCAGAGCGGCGAGCTCCTTGGCCATGCCGAGGCGGACTGCACCTTCCAGACCCATCGGACCCAGGTGGGCGTCCGGCCACGCGACGGTCAGCAGCGGGCGGTGCGTGCTCCCGCCGAGCATCGCCTGCGCTCCGAGCCCGTACCCGCGTCGCAGCACCACACCCACCAGCGGCGTGGTGAGCCGCGCGCCGGCGGTCACCAGCCTGGACGCTTCACGGACCAGTCCATCCTGCTCGGCGTCCGGGCCCACCATGAAGCCGGGAGTGTCGACGAGCGACACCACGGGAAGTTGCCAGCGCTCGCACAGGTCGAGGAAGTCCGCTCCCTTCGCGGACGCCGCGGTGGTCAGCGCCCCGGCGAGGTGCGCCGACTGGTTCGCGATGAAACCGACCGGCATCCCCTCGACACGCGCGATGCACGTGACGAGCTCAGGCGCCCACCCAGAGCGCAGCCAGGTGATCGAGTCCGTGTCGGCGAGGGTCTCGATAACCCGATGGACGTCGAAGGACTCCCGTTCGTTGTGCGGCAGGATCTCCCGGGCGAGATTATGCTCCTCGGACGGCGCGTCCGGTTCGTGGGCGCGGGCCCCGAGATAGCCCAGGATGCGCCGGGCGACCTCGACGGCTCCCTCTTCGTCCTCCGCCACGACATCGAGCACCCCGTTCGCGCACTGGACGTTGACCGGACCGATCTCCTCGGGCGCGAACTGACCCAGGCCACCACCGGCGATCATGGCCGGTCCGGCCATGCCGAGGTTCGCGTCCGGAGTGGCGATCCGCAGGTCGGCACATCCGGCGAGCACTGCATTTCCGGCGAAGCATCGTCCCGAGACGATCGCGATCTTCGGGATGCGTGCGGCGCCCCAGATCGCGAACAGGTCGAGGTCGAGGTAAGAGACCCCGGGCAGGTCGGTGTCTCCCGGACGTCCCCCGCCGCCTTCGGTGAAGAACACCGTCGGGACGTTCATGCGAAGGGCGGTCTCGACCAGGCGGTCGGTCTTGTGGTGCCCGCGCATTCCCTGCGTGCCGGCCATGACCAGGTAGTCGTAGGACAGCACCGCACACGGCGCACCGTCGACGGTCGCAGTGCCGCCGATGATGCCGTCGGCCGGCGCCTCGACCACGAGGTCGGCGAGGGGACGCCGCTGCTCCTGGGCAGGCGTGACGAAGCGCCCGTACTCGATGAACGACCCGTCATCGACGAGGTCGGCGATGTTCTCGCGGGCGGTGCGCCGTCCCTGGGCGTGACGCTTGGCCACCTTGTCGGCACGAGCTTCATCGCCGGTCAGGTAGCGGCGGGCGAGAACCTCATTCAGTCCTTGCACCGGGACGTCGTCAGTCACGCGCCGACGGTATCGCGGCGTCAGTTGCGGTGGGCGATGTCCCCGCTGAGGGCGGTGGCGAAGGTGCACCATGCCGCGTAGGCACCGAGCGCGACCGTACGCAAGCCGCGGTTGGACACGTCCGCACGTCGGGCCAGGTCGGCACTGCTCACGGCCAATGCAGCGGCCACGACCGTCGCGGCCGCGGGCTTGTGTGCTCGGAAGAACACACCGCTCCACCCCGCGTTCAGCACCATGTTGACCGCGAGCGCCTTCTTGTACGAATTCGTCTGCGCCACAGGCGATTCAGCCATCGTCGCGGCGGACGCGAGCGCGGTCGTGGTGTAGAGCGTCGTCCACGCGACCGGGAAGACCCAGGTCGGCGGCTGCCACGGCGGCAGGTCGAGGCTCTTGTACCAGCGGCTGTTCGGGTCGGTCAGCAACGAACCCGCAAGGGCTGTTACCCCCACGATCGCCGCGGAGGTCTTGACCGAACGCGACCACGCGCGGGTGTCGACGTCCTTGGTCGCGCGGTGCACCGATTCCTCGAACCCGGCGAGTCCACCCTCGGGCGGTGACACGTACTCGTCGATGTCGTTCTCCGATGCAACTGCGTCATGCACCAGGCTCCCGGCCAACGGCTTGGCGACCCCTGCCGACACGGGGGTGACGAGCCCGACCCAATGACCGGCGAGGTTCGGCGTGAGCACCGGAACGGTCGCAATCCGCCTCTTTGGCAACCCGATTGCGGACGCATACCGGCGCATCATGTCGGCGTAGGTGAGCACGTCCGGGCCGGCGATGTCGAAGGCGCGGTTCACCTCCTGCGGCAAGTCAGCCGCGCCGACGAGGTAATGGATGACGTCGTCGTCGCAGATCGGCTGGATCTTGCTCTTCAGCCAGCGGGGAGCGATGACCAGCGGCAGTCGCTCGGACAGGTGACGCAGCATGTCGAAGGACGCCGATCCCTCGCCGATCACGGTGCCGGCCTGCAGCACGGCGGTCGGCACACCGGAGGCGAGCAGGATCTTGCCGACCTCCACCCGCGATGCGAGGTGCGGCGACAATTCGCCAGAGGGGTGCAGTCCGCTCAGGTAGACCATCCGGTCGACGCCGGACTTCCTTGCAGCAGAGGCGAATCTGGACGCCATTTTTCGGTCGCGTTCCTCGAAGTCACCCTCGCCGTCCATCGAGTGCAGCAGGTAGTACGCGACATCGACGTCGGCGAGGCACTTCGCCAGGTCAGCAGGTTCGCAAGCGTCACCCTCGACTGCCTCCACGCGCTCGGCCCATGCCGACGCAAGTGAATCGGGGTGACGACTGAGCACCCGCACGCGGAAACCCGCGTCGAGGAGTGCCGGCACCAAACGGCCGCCGACGTGGCCGGTTGCTCCGGTGACCAGGGCAAGACGGGACGAGCTCATAAGCTTCCTCCGAGGCAATCGTGGTGAACGGACCGGCAGACGCCGGGAGTGTCTACTGACCGGCGGCGGGCCGACGATATTGATCCCGGGACGTCAGCAGGAATTCGGCTGAGTCTCGGAGGTGTTCGGGCAAGCGGTCGGCACCGATCACGGCGGCGACCGAGGGCGTCGCGCCTCGTCCCCCGATGGCCATCGGCCAGCGTTGCGAGAGCCGACGCAGGGCTCCTGCACGGGCCTCGAAGACGGTGCGCCGGGTGCCCGACATGATGATGAGGTCGGGGTCGAGTCGTTCGCATGCTCCGTAGAGGTCCTTCAGCGGGGTGTTGGGCCCGAGGTAACGCACCCGCCATCCGGCATCGGACATCAGGACGCCGAGCGCGAGCAGCGGGATGTCATGCAACTCCTTGGGCGGGCAGGCCAGCACCGCGATGGGAGCGTCCGCGTCGTCCACCAGCCTGGCCAGCGAGCCGACCCTTCGACGAACGATATGGCTGACGAAGTGTTCTTGCGCGACGCTGATCCGACCCGCTTCCCATTCCGTGCCCACCTGCTGCAGGTGCGGCATCAGAATGTCGTGAATGGTATCGGCGACACCGAACTCGTCGATAGCGCGGTCGAGCACCGACACGAACGTGAACTCGTCGAATTCACCTGCAGCAGAATCGAGTTCGCGGCGCAGTCGCAACCCCTGCTCCGCGCTCGCCGAGCGAATCGGTCGGCCCTGGGTGACTGCGGAAACGGCGGCCGAAATCGGCACGCCCTTCTCCCGCAAGGCGAGCACCCTGCGTGCGAGGTCGAGGTCGGCCTCGGAGTACAGGCGGTATCCTCCGGGCGTGCGCTCGGGCTCGAACAGCCCGTACCGGCGCTCCCATACGCGCAGTACATCGCTCGAGACGCCGACGAGTTCGGCGAGGCGCCCGATCCGCATGCTAGGTTCATTGGCCACCGGCTCAACCTAACCCCTTGCGTGCGACAGCAGTGCGAAACCTTGGACAAAGCTTTGACATCTTGATGGCACGGCGGTCAGTCTGAGAAATCCACGACCAAGGAGACTCGATGGCCACTCAGACCGGTACTCGGCCGGCTGCTTGTCATTGGCGCGACACCGCGGCCGCCGACCGGGCCCTTTCGGCGATGCTCGGGGATGGGCGCAGCAGGGCCGCTTTGAGCAGCCCGGACCACACGCGTCTGTGGAATGCACTCGAGGACGCGAGCATCGGAGGAAAGCGATTCCGGCCGGCTCTCGTCCGTGCCGCTCACGACACGTTCGACGGCACCGAGCACGAGGCTGTCGCACAGGTCGGTGCGGCGATCGAATTACTGCACACCGCCTTCGTCATCCAGGACGACGTCATCGACGGGGATGACATCCGTCGCGGGCGTCCGAACGTCAGTGGCACCTTCCGCACCTGGGCTCGAGAGCACGGCGCGGACGAGGACGCAGCCGCCGAACTCGCCTTCACCGCAGGGATTCTCGCCGGAGACCTGGCCATGGCCACGGCGTTGCGCGCGATCGCCACCTGCGGCGTCTCCCCCGCCGTCACGAACCGTCTGCTCGACCTGTTCGACACTGCGCTGCAGATCACGACCGCGGGCGAACTGGCCGACGTCCGCCTCTCGCTCGGACTGGAACCGGCATCCACCGACGCCAGCCTGGCGATGGCAGAACACAAGACGAGCGCCTACTCCTTCTCCCTTCCGTTGCAGGCGGGCGCGCTGCTCGCAGGTGCCGGACCCGACATCGTGCAGGAGTGCGATGTCGTCGGACGACACCTTGGCGTCGCCTTCCAGCTCGCCGACGACCTGCTGGGTGTGTTCGGCAATCCGGATCTGACCCGTAAGAGCACGACCTGCGATCTGCGCACCCGCAAGCAGACCCCGCTGCTGAGCCACGCACGTTCCACCGACGAGTGGGACGAGATCGACAGTCATCTCGGACGCGACCTCGGCGACGCCGAGCTGGCAGAAGTGCGCCGATTGCTGACCCGAAACGGCTCCCGAGAGTTCGCGACCGGGTTGATGCACGAGCACCTGCGCCTCGCGCAGGCGCACATCACGGCGCTCGGCCTGCCCACGGAACTGCCGTCGATCATCACCGACAGCCTCACCCTGCTGCTCGACGACAGCGAAGCGGCATGAGGAGTGTTCACGGCACGAACGAGCTCTACGACTCGGTGGCCCGGGCCGGTGCCGACCTGGTGATCCGCCGGTATTCCAGCTCGTTCGGGATGGCATCCCGGCTACTGCGTGAGCCGGTGCGCGGCCACGTCCGCAACGTGTACGCACTGGTCCGGATCGCCGACGAGATCGTCGACAACCCGGATGCGGACCTGGGCAGCACCGAGCGCTCGGCCATGCTGGACGCGCTCCTCGCCGACGTCCGCCAGTCCCTGGTCACCGGCTACAGCGCAAACCTCATTGTGCACGCCTTCGCGCTGACCGCTCGGGCCTGCGACATCGGCGATGACCTCATTGACCCCTTCTTCGCATCGATGGCGCGTGACCTCGACCCCGCACCGCACACCCTCGAAAGCATCGACCGTTATGTCTACGGGTCGGCGGAGGTCGTCGGGTTGATGTGCCTGCGGGTCTTCCTGGCGACCGAGACGGACCGGTCCGCGCGGTACGACGAACTGGCGCCGGGAGCGCGACGGCTCGGCGCCGCGTTCCAGAACATCAACTTCCTGCGCGACCTCGCCCAGGACACGGATACCCTCGACCGTGGCTACTTCCCCGGGGTCGACCCCGACAACTTCACCGACGCCGATCGCGACCGCATCCTGAACGACATCGACGCCGACCTCGCGGCCGCCCAGAACGCCATCGACCACCTCCCGCCGTCCAGCCGACGAGCCGTCCAGGCCGCACACGACACGTTCGCCGAACTAGGCGTCCGTCTACGCGCCACGCCGGCCGAGCAGATCCGACGCAAACGGGTTCGTGTGCCCGGACACGTCAAGCTGCGCATCGCCGGCAATGCCGTTCGTCAGGACCTGCGATGACGGCGGGTACCGGTTCGCGACGGGTCGTGGTCATCGGTGGTGGGATCGCCGGTCTGGCCACTGCGGGTCTGCTCGCGGCCCAGGGCCACGACGTCGATCTGTTGGAGAAGAACGACGTACTGGGCGGCCGCGTCGGCAGCCTGGAGCGGGACGGTTTCCGGTTCGACACCGGCGCGTCCTGGTACCTGATGCCCGAAGTGTTCGAGCACTTCTTCGAGCTTCTCGGCACCACCGTCGAGAATGAACTCGACCTGGTCCGGCTCGACCCGAGCTATCGAGTGTTCTTCCAGGATCACCCCGAGTCCGTCGACGTCCGTCCGGACCGCGATGTCAACCGGGCCGTCTTCGAGTCGCTGGAGCCGGGCGCGGGCAAGAGCCTGGACGCTTACCTGTCGTCGGCGCAGGACACGTACGACATGGCGATGCGCCGCTTCCTCTACTCCAACTTCGATTCGACGGCGTCGTTCTTCGGCACCGACGTCATCCGGCGCAGTCCGAAACTATCCCGGTTGCTGACCCAGTCGCTCGAAGGGTTCGTCGCGGACCGCTTCAGCGACAACCGAATTCGTCAGATCCTGGGATACCCGGCGGTCTTCCTCGGTTCTTCACCGGATCGCACGCCGAGCATGTACCACCTGATGAGCCGGCTCGACATCGCCGGATCGGTGCTCTACCCACAGGGTGGTTTCACCGAACTCATCCGCGTGATCGCGGCGCTTGCCGAGAAGCACGGAGCCCGGTTGCACACAGGCTCGGCTGTCACCCGGATTCTGACCGACGGGTCCGCCAAGCCCACCGTGACCGGCGTCGAGCACCTCAGCGCGGATGGCGCAGCGTCCGTGATCGAGGCCGACGTCGTCGTCGGTGCGACCGATCTGCACCACCTGGAGACCACCCTGCTCCCCGAGAAGCAGCAGACCCACCCGGAGAAGGCGTGGACCAAGCGCTCACCCGGGCCCGGTGCGGTGCTCGCCCTCCTCGGTGTGGAAGGTGAGATGCCGCAGCTGCCACATCACTCCTTGTTCTTCACCGCGGACTGGAAACAGAATTTCGGCGACATCTTCGGCAAAGCTGCGCGCGTCCCCGAACCCGCGTCCATTTATGTCTGCAAGCCGTCGGCGACCGACCCGAGCGTGGCCCCCGAGGGGCACGAGAACCTGTTCGTGCTGATTCCTGTCCCTGCCGACACCGAGATCGGCCACGGCGGCCCGGACGGCACCGGCGACGAGCAGGTCGAGCGAGCCGTCGATGCGGCCATCGACCAAATTACGCAGTGGGCGGACGTACCCGATCTGCGGGAGCGAATCCTGGTGCGGCACACCATCGGTCCCGCCGACTTCGCCGACGACTACAACGCCTGGCGCGGCGGCGCGCTCGGTCTGGAGCACACGCTGCGCCAGAGCGCCTTCCTGCGCCCGTCGAACGTGTCGTCGAAAGTGGACGGGCTCTACTACGCGGGTGCCAGCACGGTGCCGGGCGTCGGACTACCGATGTGCCTGATCAGCGCCGAACTCGTGCTCAAGCGCCTCACCGGCGATCGGTCCAGTTCCCCGACCCTGGTGGACGGTCGATGAGTCTCGAACGCTTCGCCTACCTGGCGATGCTGGTGTTCTGCGTGGGCGCGACGCTGCCGTTGATCCCCGCGTTCGGGCTGGAGCTGGGCCGCAGGTGGCGCCGGCTGCTGCTCACCGTGGTCCTCGCCGGAACTCCGTTCCTGATCTGGGACGTGCTGGTGACCCACGCCGGACACTGGTGGTTCGACGCCGATCAGACCCTGCCCTGGCGTATCGGCGGTCTGCCACCGGAGGAGATCCTCTTCTTCGTCGTAATCCCCATCGTCAGCGTCATCACCTTCGAAGGGGTCCGAACAGTCCTGCGCCACGGCGGTATTCGCGCAACGGTCCGACGTGACCCGGCCGACGGACAGGAACGCTGATGTCGTACACCGTCCTGGCCGTCCTCGGGGTCGTGGCGAGCATCGCTGTCGACCGCTGGGGTCTGCGCACCCGGCTGACCACGTCCCGCACGTGGTGGTTGTCGTACGCGATCATCGTGTTCTTCCAGATCCTGACCAACGGCTGGCTGACCGGCCGCCGCATCGTGCAGTACAACCCTGACGTCATCATCGGCGACTCCGAGGTCGTAGCGTTCGGACGTGGACGCCTTCTCTTCGCCCCTGTCGAGGACCTCGCTTTCGGATTCGCGTTGGTGCTCACCAGTTGCGCGGTCTGGGTCTGGTCGGGACGTCGGGAGAAGGCATCGGCATGAATCTCGCTGCCCGGCTGGCAGCGCTGCAACCGGCCGATATCGGTGTGCCAGGGCCGAGTTCGGCCGACATGGCGCGTGCCTTTCGGTCGGTGCGTCGCGACCCGCTCACCTTCCTGACCGAGGTGACCGAACGCTTCGGCGACACCGTCGCCTTCCCCGTGCCCGGTGCACCGGCCGTGTTGCTGAACGACCCTGCTCACGTTCGCCAGGTGCTGCAGACCTCGGCTCGCAACTGGGGCAAGCAGACCGTGCAGTATGCCGCGCTGGCCCGGGTGACCGGGCCCGGCCTGCTTGCCTGCGCCGAACCGAACTGGATCGAGCACCGACGCCTGGCCGCGCCGGCTTTCCACCGCCGGCGTCTGGAGGCAGTCAGCGAGCAGGTGCGTGACGCCGCACGCACCGTCCTTGCCGATCAAAACCCTACTGCCCACTCGGGGTCCGTCGTCGACGTCAGTCCGCTGATGCATCGCATCGGCCTGGACGCAGTCGGCCGTGCCATCTTCTCCAGCGACCTCACCGCCAGCACCGAACGCCTCCTCGACGCATCCAGCGCCGCGGCCGAGTTCATCGTCCGCCTCGGTCGATCGGTGCTGCCGACCGCACAGTGGGCGCCGACCCGTACGAACCTCCGATTGCGTTCGGCGCGGAGGGAACTCGACGCGGTGGCTGTCGACATCATCGCCGCTCGACGCCGGACCGCCGCGCCCTCGACGCCTGACTTTCACGGCGACGATCTGCTCGGTCTGCTCATCGACAGCGAGCTCACCGACGTCGAGATCAGGGACGAACTGATCACGATGGTGATCGCCGGTCACGAGACCGTCGCCGCCGCGCTCAGCTGGACGCTCATGTTGCTGGCCGAGCACACCGAGATTCAGGATCGGATGCGCGCCGAACTCGGCGCGCTCGGTTCGCCGGTTTCCATGTTGACCCCCCGCGAGCAACTGCCGATCACCCGTGCGGCCATCGACGAGGCTCTGCGCTTGTACCCGCCTGCCTGGGCGATCTCCCGGCGTTCACTCGCTGCCGAGCGGGTCGGCGACGTCGACCTCCCGGCAGGCACATTGGCGATCATCAGCCCGTGGCTGTTGCACCGACGAGGCAAATCCTGGCCCGAGCCAACGCAATTCCGGCCGGAGCGATTCATCCAGGGCGCTCCGACATCGGGCTACATCCCGCTCGGACAGGGTCCGCGGCTGTGCATCGGACGTGACTTCGCGCTCGGCGAGATGCTCGTGGTGATCGGCGAACTGTTGTCGTCCTACCGGCTCGACACGCCTCCGGGCTGGACGCGGCCGGAGCCGGAGACGCTCGTTGCTGTGCATCCGCGCGGCGGGATGCCCCTGCGACTGACTCCTGCGGATCACCATGCTTGAGGTGCTGTACGCGGTGGTGCTCGTCGCCGCCGTACTCGCCGGCTACGGGCTGATGCTCCGGTTCCGCGTCGTCGCTGCGAGCGGAAGCGCCGCCGGTGACGTGTGCGCGATCATCCCGGCTCGCAACGAGCAGAACTCCTTGCCGGCCTTACTCGAATCCTTGGACCGGTCGACCGTCCCGGTGCGGGTGCTCGTCATCGACGACGCATCGACGGATGCGACGGTCGCCCTCGCCCGCGAGGCCGGCGTCGAGGTGATCTCGCCCGGCACCCCTCCGCCGGGGTGGACCGGCAAGGCGTGGGCCTGTCACGTCGGAGCCAACTCCACCGACGCGGAACTACTGCTGTTCCTGGACGCCGACACGGTGCTCGCGTCCGGCGCCCTCGGCGGCATCGTCGACCTGCATCGAAGGTTCGGCGGCCTGATCTCCGTGCAGCCGTACCACCGGGTGCAGCGCACTTATGAGCAACTGTCGGCATACTTCAACGCCGTCGCGGTGATGGCCAGCGGTGTGTTCGCGTCCGGAGTCGGACGACGTCCGATGGCCTTCGGCCCCTGCCTGCTCACCTCCCGAGACGACTACGAGCGCGCAGGCGGGCACGCAGCGGTGCGTGGGGAGATCCTGGACGACGTCGAACTGGCAGCCGCCTACGAGAAGGCCGGGCTGTCGGTGTACTGCGTTGCCGGTGGTTCGCAGATCCGAATGCGCAGCTATCCCAACGGGATTCGACAGCTGGTCGCCGGATGGACCAAGAACATGGCGTCCGGTGCAGCCGCCACTGATCCGCGGGCCGGCCTTGCCACCGGGCTGTGGATCTGCGCCCACCACCTCGTCGCCGTGAACACACTGCTCGCCATGTGGACGGCTGACGAGGCTCTTGACGCAGGCATATGGCTGCTCGCGTGGGTGGTGTTCGCGCTCCAACTCCGGGTCATTCTGCGCCGTGTCGGGTCCTTCCGCTGGTGGACCTGGGCACTGTTCCCGCTGCCCCTCCTGACCTTCGACCTGTTGTTCGCAATCTCCACCGTGAACACCCTGCGTGGCTCGGTGCGCTGGCGCGGGCGGACCGTGCGGTTGGGGGCGTGATGCTCGACTACGTCATGCCGCAGGGCTGGACCGTGTTGGCCGACATCGCCGCCTGGGGTGTCATCCATGCGGCGACGGGATACGCAGCCCACCGACTCACCCCGCAGTGGCTCGCCCGAGATCACCGGCTGTTGCGCCCGCTCGCCTTCGAGCAGGGCGGACGCTGGTACCGCCGCCGGCTGCGGATCAACCGGTGGAAGGACGCTCTGCCGGAGGCCGGCGCACTGTTCGCAGGCGGGGTCAGCAAACGCGAGCTGCCAGCCCTCGACAAATCCGGTCTGGAACTGTTCGTCCGCGAGACCCGCCGCGCCGAACTCGGCCACTGGTGGGCGATGCTCGCCGGCCCGGTGTTCATGCTGTGGAACCCGCCCGCGATCGCTGCCGTGCTCATCGGGTACGGGATTGCGATCAACCTGCCGTTCATAGCGATTCAGCGATACAACCGCTTCCGCACTGAGCCACTCCTGCGGCGGGCGCGATGACGAATTCGACCGTGACCCCGACGGCCGAGCGAAAGGTCGAACCAACGCGGCACGGGCCCATTGCCCAGTTGCTGATCGCGCTGTCGCCGCTGTCCCTCATCCTGATCGGGTACGCGCTCACCCACTGGATCACCGCGCCGCTGCTCGACGACCCGACCCACGCCACCAACCGCATCGGCATCGGACTGCAGGTTTCCGGCCCCGCGGACGTCGACCGCAGCTTTTTCGCAGCGGTGCCGACCGTCTGGATGCAGGAGCACTTCGCGACGGGGGAACCGCACTGGTACGACGCCGTCGCGTCGGTCATCTATGTGACCCACTTCATGGGTATCCCGTTGGTGACGGCGGTGGCGTGGTTCCGCATCCGCGCCCGGTTCACGCGCTGGATCGGCGCCGTCCTGGTCTTCAGCACCCTCGGCATGGCCGGGTACGTGCTCTACCCGGCCGCGCCGCCGTGGTGGGCGTCGGACCGCGGTGAGATCGGACCGGTCGTTCGCACCTCGGCCAGCGGCTGGGACTACCTGCATCTGCGACCGATCGGGCAGCTGCTCGAACGTCTGCAGGACGGCAGCAACCCGGTAGCGGCGATGCCGTCGCTTCACGCCGGAGCCGCGCTGCTGGTGGCGCTGTTCCTCGCGCCCCACTTCGGACGACGCGGACGCGTCCTGCTCGGTACCTACGTCGTGGGAATGGCAGTGACGCTCGTGCTCACCGCAGAGCATTACGTCATTGATGTGCTTGTCGGTTGGCTGGTCGCCGTCGTCGCGATCGCGGTGAGCCGGAAGCTGCGTCCGTCCAGCACCTCAGCACCTTCGCCGAGCCCGGCACCGAACGCACCAGTACTCCGTATCCCGAGTTCAGGAGGCAGCAGATGACTGCACAGACCATTGAAGAAGTCGTCCTGCTGGACGAGCACGGCAACGCCGTCGGCACCTGCCCCAAGAGCGAGGTGCACAACGAATCGACACCCCTGCACCTTGCGTTCTCCTGCTACGTCATCGATGAGTCCGGACGCGTGCTGGTGACCAAACGGGCGCTGCGCAAGGAGACCTGGCCCGGTGCGTGGACGAACAGTTGCTGCGGCCACCCTGCTCCTGGCGAGTCGGTCGAGGACGCCGTCCGGCGCCGCACCCGCCAAGAACTCGGCATCGAACTCACCGATCTCCGCCCGGCTCTACCGGATTTCCGGTATCGCGCGGTGATGGACAACGGAATCGTCGAGAACGAAGTCTGTCCGGTCTACGTCGCCGTTTGCACCGAGCCGGACGACCTGAGCCCCGACCCGGCTGAGGTCGCCGCCATCGAGTGGCACGACTGGGCCGCCTTCCGTTCACAGGTGCTCTCCGGCGAACGCGACGTGAGTCCGTGGTGCGCGTTGCAGGTGGCCGAACTTCCGGAAGAACTCGCTGATTGAGGCCCAGGTCGGGGTCGTGATGTGGTGGCCTACGGCGGAGTTGGTGGCCATGGGCGCAGGTCGAAGTCCGTCAAGGACCACCAACTCACCCGGCGGCCACCAACTTGAGCCGAGACCGTCGTTGGGGTGTCCCTGGATGTGACTCCCGCTCCTTCCGGCACCTGACGTGCAGCGCTCGGCGGGTACCGATCATCGACCCATGGCGCGAGAGTCAGGCGAGCTGGTAGCCCGCCTCGTCGACAGCAGCCGCGATGTCGGCGTCCGCGATCGGGGCGTCACTGGTGATCGTGACGGGCGAATCACCGCCGGCGACGAGGTCGATCTGCACGTCCTGCACACCGTCGATCGACGTGAGTTCTTCCGTGACCGCACCCACGCAGTGGCCGCAGGTCATGCCCGAGACGGTGATCTTCTTGGTTTCCATTGGAATTCTCCTTCGTCAGCTCTTCACGAGGCGTGCGATGGCGTCGGACGCCTCCCGTACCTTGGCCTGGGCGGCCTCGTCCGATTCACGGGCAGCGTCGACGACGCAGTGTCCGATGTGGTCCTCCAGCAACCCGAGGCTGACTGCCTGCAGCGCCTTGGTGATCGCGCTGACCTGAGTGAGGACATCGATGCAATAGGTGTCGTCCTCGACCATGCGCTGGATGCCGCGCACCTGACCTTCGATCCGGCGTAGCCGCTTGAGGTAGTCGTCCTTGGTCCCGGTGTAACCAACCATGCAGTCACTATACCCCTCCGGGGTATTTCGACGGTGGGCCGAGAACGACGAACCCCGCCTCATCGGGAGACGGGGTTCGTGGTTGATCAGATCTCGACGCGTCCGCCGGGTGTGTCGAACGTGACCGACAGGACGCAGGGCGTGCCGTGCGGCGCGACGAACTCGAAGTCGATGTCGGGCTCCCACTCGTCGCGGTCGACGCCCGGCTCACCGAGCAGACCGAGCCACTCACGCACGCGGTCGGGCGAACCGGCGATGGTCATTGCCCTCAGGTCGGCAGCGGTGTCGCCGATCTCGGACGGGTGCGGCGCGTTGCCGTCCCACGCGATGAAGAACGGCACCTGAGCATCGGACATCAGACCCTTGACACCCAACTGTGTCCAGGTGACCTCGGTGCCGTCCGGACGGTGCCGGTTGCCGGGCGCAGCGGTGCGACCGACGAGCTTCTCGGCGGCCCCCATGTCGGCAACCTCGACGACCCAGCCCAGCCAGCCGCCACCCTGCTCGGAACGGGCGCGGACGGCCTGGCCGAACGGTGCCTTGTCGGACGCCGGGTGGTCGAGCACCTCGACGACCTCGATGAAACGCCGGTTCGCCAACGGGATGATCACGTTGCGCGTTCCGAAGCGGGGGTGAACCCCGCTGTCGCCGGGTTCGACACCCAGCGCCTCCCCCAGACGCTTCGCCGTGGGGATCAAGCCCTCGGCCTCAGCGGCATAAACCACATGGTCGACTCGCATGCCATAGATCGTGCCACTGCGATCAGTCCGGAACGTAATCGGGGTCACCTTCACGGGGGCCTCCCCTGGTCGGACCACTCGCAGGTGAGGGCGCTCAGCGTCGGGCACGTTGACGCACCGCCTCGTACAGCACGATCGCGGCGGACGTCGAGACGTTGAGCGAGTTGGCGCGACCCACCATCGGGATCCTGATCCGCGCGTCCGCCCGCTCCAGCACTTCGTCGCTCAGGCCGTACTTCTCGGTGCCGACCGCGATGGCGACCGGTCCGGTGAGGTCGGCGTCGGTATGCAGAAGCTCGGTGTCGGGCGTTGCGGCGAGCAGGTGAATACCGTTGCGATGCAGATAGTTCAGAGCTTCATCCGTGGAAGCGGAGGCGACCGGCACCGAGAACACCGTGCCCTTCGAGCCGCGCACCACGTTGGGGTTGCCCCAGTCGGTCACCGGGTCGGCAGCGATGACCGCGTCGACACCGGCGGCGTCCGCAGTGCGCAACATCGCACCCAGGTTGCCCGGCTTCTCCACTCCCTCGGCAACGAGCACCAATGGGTCGGCCGGCAGGTCCAACTGGTCCAGCCCGTGTCGGACGGACGGAGCCACAGCGAGGAAGCCGTCCGCGCCTTCGCGATACGCGACTTTCTCGAACGCCTGCCGCGCCAGCCGCACCACCTCGACCCCGTTGTCGCGTTCCTCGTCCACCACCTGCTGCTGCACGTCGGCGTCGAGCATCAGCTCCGGGCAGAAGTACAACGTGCGTAACCGGACGCCGGCTTCGAGCGCGAGCACGAGTTCGTCGTACCCCTCGAGCAGGGTCAGGCCGAGTTCTTCACGAGTTCGCCTGCGCCGTAGTGAGATCAGCTGCTTCAGGCGTGGGTTCGCCGCGGACGTGATGGTCAACTCAGCCATGACTCGCCTCGGAATCGCTCACAGCGACTCCAGCACCTGCGCGAGACCGTCTTCCTCGACGGTACCGGTCACCTCGTTCGCGACAGCCTTCACGTCGTCCGGCGCCTGACCCATCGCCACACCACGCCCGGCCCAGGTGAGCATCTCCAGGTCGTTGCGATGGTCGCCCACCGCGACGGTGTCGGCAAGGTCGATCTCCAGGTGCTTGCGGATCTTCTCCAACGCGAACGCCTTGCTGACACCCTCGGGGTTGATGTCGAGCCAGGCGGTGTAGCCGACGCCGTAGTTCACGCCGTGCAGTCCGAGGCCCTCGGCGAGCTCGACGAACTGCTCGGCGGTGCCGCTCGGTGAGCGGAAGGTGATTCGGGTGGTCGGCTGTGCGAGTTCCTCCCAGGGCACGACGCGCACCTCGCCGACGAGTTCGCCGTCCGGGAAGTGGTCACTGACCAGGTAACCCTCGCCGATGACCTCGATGGCGACGAGTCCGTCCGGCCATGCACCTTTCAACCGGTCGAGCACCGGACGCGGATCGAAGGTGATGCTGTCGATCAGCCGGTAACCGTGCGGTTCCTGTGGGTCGATCTGCGCCGTCACTGCACCGTTGGAGCAGACGAGGTAACCCGCCTCCAGACCGAGCAGTTCGACGATCGGCATCGTGCCGGTGACCGAGCGACCGGTCGCGATGACCACCTCGTGCCCGGCGGCGATCGTCTCGGACACCGCCTTACGGACGCGGTCGGACGCGTGACCGTCGTAGTGGATCGTGGTGCCGTCGATGTCGAGACCGACCAGGAGTTTCGTCACGTCGTCACTGTACGAGCACGACCCTGCGTGCATGGCGAAGGGCGGGGCGCCGACCGGCACCCCGCCCTTCCGCAAACGTTCGTCGGCTACTTCTTCAACGCCGAGACCAGTCCCACCGCGATGGTGGCCAGTCCGAGCAGCAGAGCCATCCACAGGCCCCAACCGGTGCTGATGTCGACCTGCGCACCGCTGGTTGCGGTGTCCTTGAGTTTGTCCATGTCCTCCTTGACCTCACTCCAGTCGAGCAACGCCAAGATCGTCGCGATGGCGCCGAGCGCAGCGGCGACGATGCCGCCGATGCGACCTCCCTTACCGAGCCCGCGCAGCACACCCATCGCCGCAATACCGATGCCCATCAACAGGATCGGCAGACCGAACGGGTCACGACCTTCCTGATCGGACTCGTCCGGCTTGTCGGCGCCGGGCGGGAGGCCCTCGTAGGACTCGCTGCCGAAGCCGTTGATCGAGTAGCTCATGTCGAGGTTGTAGCCGGAAGTGTTCATCTTCACGTTGGCGCTGGCCCACGTGCCGAAGGTGACCAGCGCGAGCAGCAGACCGAGAGCGAGCAACGCCCAACCCAACGTCTTGCCCAGACCGCTCGGACGGGTCGTGGTGGCGGAAGCACCGGAATAGCCGGGCTGGCCGTACCCGCCCTGCGGCTGGTTCCACTGACCCTGCGGCTGGTTACCGTACGGGCCGCCCTGCTGCGGGTGCTGCGGCTGTCCGTAGCCGGGACCACCCTGCGGGCCGCCGTACTGACCACCCTGCGGGCCGCCGTACTGACCACCCTGCGCAGGGCCGCCGTAGCCGGGTCCACCCTGCTGACCCTGGCCGTACCCCGGGCCACCCTGCTGCGGGTTTGCGTACTGACCGCCACCCTGCTGACCCTGGCCGTAGCCGGGGCCGCCCTGCTGCGGTTGTTGTCCGTAACCGCCCTGCTGAGGGTCGGACTGCCCGCCCTGCGGCGGCAACTTCGGCATGGCGTGAGTCGGCTGATCCCAGCCGCCTGCTCCCTGATTGTCGGACACGTCCAACTCCTCTTGATCCAAGCGCCGATGATGGGCACCGACGGTTCCCCAGAGCGAGGTTAGTGCAGGACCGTCGCGCGGCGCTGGAACAAGTAGCGGTAGAAGCGCTCGACCTAGGCGATCGGCTTGAGGACGTCCGTGCCGACGAACGGCTGCAGCGCGGCCGGCACCCGCACCGAACCGTCCGCCTGCTGGTGGTTCTCCAGCAGGGCGACGATCGGACGCGTGTCGGTGAGCATCGTGCCGTTCAGCGTCGCCGCGACCTCCGGCTTGCCGTCGGCGCCGCGGTATCGGACACCGAGGCGGCGGGCCTGGTAGGTGGTGCAGTTCGAGGTCGAGGTGAGCTCGCGGTAGGTGTCCTGCGTGGGCACCCATGCCTCGCAGTCGAACTTGCGTGCGGCGGGCCCGCCCAGGTCGCCGGCGGCGACGTCGATGATCCGGTAGGGCACCTCGAGTCCGTCCAGCACCCGCTTCTCGATGCGCAGCAGGCGGTCGTGCTCGGCCTCGGCGTCCTCGGGCTTGCAGTAGATGAACATCTCCGTCTTGGTGAACTGGTGCACGCGGAAGATGCCGCGGGTGTCCTTGCCGTACGAACCGGCCTCGCGGCGGTAACAGGTGGACGTCGCCGAGTAACGCAGCGGACCATTGTTCAGATCGAGGATCTCGTCGGCGTGGTAGCCGGCGAGCGCCACCTCGGAGGTGCCGGTGAGGAACAGGTCGTCGGCTTCGAGCAGGTAGACCTCGTCGGCGTGGCTGTCGATGAACCCGGCGCCCGCCATCGTCCGGCGCAGCACGAGGTTGGGCACCATCAGCGGGGTGAGTCCCTCTTCGCGGGCGATCTGCTGGCAGTACGCCATCAGCGCCTGGGCGAGCACCGCGCCCTGACCCCTGAGGTAATAGAACCGCGAGCCCGACACCTTCGCGCCGCGCTCCATGTCGATGGCGCCCAGCTTCTCGCCGAGGGCGAGGTGGTCGAGCGGCTCGAAGTCGAAGGTCGGCTTGGTGCCGCGCTCCTCGATGGTGACGAAGTTCTCCTCCCCACCGGCGGGCACACCGTCGATGACGACATTGCCGACCTGACGCATCAGGGCGGTGAACGCATCGCCCTCGATGTCGGCGGCGGCGTCCAGTTCCTTGACCCGTGCGGCGAGGGTGGCGGCTTCGCCACGGACGCGGTCGGCCTCGGCCTCGAGTTCGCTGACGTCCTCGCCGGCCTTCTTCGCCTTGTTGAGGCGGCCCATCACCGCGCCGACCTCCTTGCTGACCGACTTCTGCTGCGCGCGCAGCTGCTCGAACTCACCGAGTGAGGATCGGCGCGCCTTGTCGGCGTCCAGGATCTTGTCGACGACGGACTCGTCCTCGCCACGGGCACGCTGGCTGGCTTTGACGGCGTCGGGGTTCTCGCGCAGCAACTTGATGTCGATCACGCGAGCCAGGCTAGTCGCTGAGCCAGACCCATTACCTCCCGGTTTACCGCAAGGCCGCATCGGCTGGCAGGCTTGGGCCCGCCATGAAGCGCGCTGCGATGGTCGTCAACCCGATCAAGATCAAGGACATGCGCCTGCTGCACCGCGAGGTGGAGCAGGTGATGCGTCGTCATGGCTGGGCGGCGCCCGTCTGGCACGAGACGACGATCGAGGATCCGGGGTTCGGTCAGACCCAACAGGCGATCTCCGACCAGGTCGATCTGGTCGTTGCCCTCGGCGGCGACGGGACGGTCCGGAACGTCTCGACCACGCTCCTCGGAAGTGGCATCCCGCTCGCGATCCTTCCTGCCGGCACCGGAAACCTGCTCGCCCGCAACCTGGGCTTGCCGATCCGCAATCGCAAGGTCGCGCTGCGGGCAGCGCTCGCCGGCCGCGACCGGGCGATCGACACGCTGTTCGTGGAGATCGACACCACCGGGGACGGGGTCGCGGACGAGTCCGCGATCTGCACGGTGATGACCGGGTGCGGGCTGGACGCCGAGATCATGGCGTCGACGTCCGAACGCCTCAAGGCGCGAGCCGGCTGGCTCGCCTACCCGATCGCGGGACTGCGGCACATCAACGCCAGGCGCACGCCGATGCGAATCGCATTGGACGACAACGACTTCGAGGATGAGCGTCCACTGACAACCGTGCTGGTCGGCAATTGCGGACGCCTGACCGGTGGCGTTCGCCTGATGCCGGACGCCGAGCCCGACGACGGCGTCCTGGACGTCCTCGAACTGTCTGCCGAGCGCGCCTCATGGGCGCCGTTGATCACGCAGGTGCTGTCGGCCTCGACCCGGACCACGTCCCAGGTGCGGCACCGCACCGCGGAGTCGATCCGGATCGAGTGCGAGGAACCGACCCGCGTCGAGATCGATGGTGAGGTGCACGAGCACGCGCTCGCCGTCCGGATCTCGATCAAACCGAAGTCGCTCGTGGTGCGGGTTCCTCGTTCGTCGAAACCCTCGTGACCCGCCTCTTCCGGTTCCACTCCGAGTTCGATCTGGACGCCGCGCCCGGCCGGGTCTTCGAGGCATTGCGCGACATCGACAGCTGGCCGCTGTGGTGGCCGCAGGTGCATTCGGTCGAACGCATCGACGACGTCAGCGGCCACGTCGCCATTCGCTCAGTACTACCGATCACGTTCCGAATCAAGCTGATTGCGCTGGTGGAAGATTCCACCAGTGGGACGCTCAAGGCCTCGCTTGAGGGCGACCTGACCGGTTGGACGCAGTTCGTCGTCTCCCCTGAAGCCGGACGAGCCCGACTGGTCTACGACCAGGAGGCCGTCGCCACCAAGCGGGGCTACGGTCTTGCAACCAGCATCGGCGCACCGGTGCTGGTCCTCAACCATCGACTGATGATGCGCGCAGGCATGCGCGCTCTGGAACGACGAAGCGCCGGCACCCCGTGAGGTGCCGGCGTTGTTGAACATCGGTCAGTAGAAGAAGACCTTGCAGGTCTTGTCCACGTCGGCGTACGACCCGAGCTTCTTGTGGTCGAGTCGGATGTGCACCTCGGCCCCGCGGGCGTTCGTGCCGCGCGCGGACTCCATCGTGATCGTGTCCCACACACCTCGCGTGATGTAGTAGCCCCCCCACCGATTTCCGCCGACCCAGCTGTGCTGCATCATCACTGCGGACAGTCCGCGGAAGGTGTAGTTGCTGTTGGTCTTGTAGTAGATCGGCTTGATGACGACCTTGTCGCGCAGCTTGCCGTTGTATCGCGTCACCTTGTAGGACGCCATCACTGTGCCGCTACTGGTCTTGACCCGGCAGGTCTGGATGTCGTCGTCGACCGCCTGCGCTGCGGGTGAGGCGACGACGCCGATCCCCGCCGCCATTCCGGCTACCACCAGCGCTGCCGCTGCCCGCGTACGAACCGTGTTCTTCATGGTGTTTCTCCCTCTCGGGCCCCGCCGCGCGGGGCGTGTGAACCGGCAGTGCGACGTCGAACTGCGATTCATGGTTCCCGGCACGTAAGCGAGCCTGCTTCGATCACCGGATACACCCAGGGATTGGAACCGCTCATCGGCGATCTCGGCGTGCTGGACGAGCACGGACGCCCCGTCGTCTCCCGCGGACATCAAGCGCCGGGCGCTGCGGTGCTGAGGGAACGTGGTTCATCGGCTACACCAACCCGATCAGCGGCAACCTGCGGGAACTGCGCATCGACTCCGGACGCATCGCCCACGCGATGCGTCACCAGGCGGCAGCGGAGCAGCGCGCGACCGCCTAGGCTGAACGCGTCCCGACCGGCCCGAGCAAGGACTGATCCGATGCGCTCCGCACTCGTTCCCGCCACCTTGGCCGCAACCGCCCTGGCGACGGGACTGCTCGCCGGGTGCTCCGACGACTCGGGCGACGGCGCCGCCACGTCGGCCACCTCCGGGACGACCGGCGTCTCGGGCACCAGTTCGGCCCCTGCCGATCCTGGCTCGACGAACCAGACCTCCAGCGGCACCAGCGGTGCATCCTCGTCCCCCGAATCCGGTTCTGCCCCGGGGACATCCGTATCGACTCCGACCTCAGCGACCAGTAGCCCGGCCGGCTCTTCGACGACGTCGACGGTGGTGCCCCAGCCGAAGGACAACAGTCGTCCGACATCGATCGCTGCGACCCCCGGACAGGGCTGCGTGCCGACGAGGGTCGACGTCCCGAGCGTCGGGATCACCGAGCCGATCGTCGCCATGGGCACGAACTCCCAGGGCCAGATCTACCCGCCCGCCCGCACCACCATGTGGTACGACAAATCGCCGCAGCCCGGCGACAAGGGCGTTTCCGTCGTCGCCGGTCACGTGACGTACGACGGGCCGGACGACTTCTACGAACTCGACCGCGTCGCGATCGGCGCGTCCGTCTCGGTGAAGTGCAGCAACGGACGCACCCTGGCCTGGAAGGTCACCGAGCGGCAGTCGATCAACAAGACCGCACTCACCAGGGACGCCCGCGTCTGGGGCTCCTCGCAAACCCCGGTCGTCGCGCTCATCACCTGCGACCGTGCGTCCAAGGTCGTCGACGGTCACCACCTGAACAACTACGTGGTCTGGGTTCGTCCGGCCTGACTTCGGGGTCGCTTCGTCTTCGTCCTGCCCCAGGGACCGAAGGCGCCTTCAACAGGCGCCTCGTAGGAGCAGGCGACCGCCACACCACGACCGGCTGCAGACGTTGCCTAGCTTTGCTCCATTCACGAGTCAGAGAAGCTGCTCAGCGAAACGCCGTCCGCACCCTGGCTCCCCGCCGGCAGCACCGCCGAGGTCTGGGTCGGGCAGGACTGCTGGGACTACGAGCCGGCGATCATCGTGCGCCTGCTGCTGCGCCGGCCCACGCCGGAAGAGTTCGGAGTTCTTCGTCGTGAAGTCCGAGAAGGGACTCGACCTGCCGACGAAGTTCCTGGGACCGCCCGGTCAACGGGTTCGGCGCAGGACGGAATCGCGGATCTGATGTCGCAGATACTGGGCGCGCCGATCTGACGACACGGTGCACCGGATACGTGCGCAATGTCGTTCCCCATCCGGACGACACGTATCCGCACCCGGTCCCGCACGCTCACTTGCCGGTGATCGTGGTCGATGCGCAGGTGGAACCCGTGGTGGCGGGCACGTGGGTCACGCTCGATGCAGCGCGTCAGTCTCTGGACGCGCGCCATTGGTGGCCGATCGTCGAACAATCGCTTCGTCCGGCTCGGTAGCCGCCGTCAACCGGCGTCCGCGGCCTGTGGACAACCAGCGCCAGAACAAGGGGCTGTGGATACCCGCCGGTAGGTGAATTTCGCTGCCGGCGAACGAAATTCATAACCGATCCTCTTCCATTCATCTTCGAACACATGTACGATTAATGCATCAGGTAGAGCACTTCTGGGGAGGGGTGACCGGTATGGCCATCGACGACATTCCACTGCCGCACGACCCGCTGGCCCAGGGCCCGATCGCGTTCGGGATGCGCGAGGCTGCGCCCAGTCGCCCCGGTGAGGCAGCCGGCTGCGTCGACACCGTGGCCGGTGCGCTGCCGGCCGTGCGGCGCCTGGCCGACATCAGTACGAACCTCACCGACGCCGAACTCACCGCGGCCGCACGCTCCGCGCTCGCGCACATGCAACAGACCGAGGCGCTTGTGGTCGCCCTGACGACCGATGCGATCGATCGCGGCCTGGTGGCCTCTTCCACGGCAGCCGACGCAGCGCAGTGGATCGGCCGCCTGTCCCGCGGCGAATCGATCACCGCCGTCATGGGTGAGGCGGGCACAGGCGCGGCCGGCCCTCTCGTCCCGATCGATCAGGAGCCGAGCGCGGCGACGGACGCCGATCCGGAGGAACCCCTCCAGGTCGTCGCCGGACTGGAGCCCGGACACTGCTCGCGCCTGGCGAAGCTTGCCCAAGCCTGTCGTGCACCCAAGAACGCACTGGTGCTGGACGCGATCATCAGCGGACGCACCAACACCGCCATCGCGGCGACCGCACTGCACGAGATCGGACCGGTCACCGCGATACTGCCGGGCGCCGATCGCGACGAGTTGTTGGGCGCGTTCCTCTGCCTGCCGCCCGGGTCCGGCGCGAAGGCAGTCCGTGAACTCACCCGCCGGATCGTCGCCCGCTTCGCTGACGACGACCAGCCTGATGCCAAGGAAGACGCTATGCAGCGGCACGAGTCGCTGTCGTGGTCCAACCTGCCGAACGGGTTGGTACGGCTCATCGCCGACCTCAGCCCCGACAACGCCGAGAAGGTGAAGCACGCGATCCAGGCGATGGCCGCCCCTTCGCCGGCCTCCGAGTGCTGCGACAACGTGCACCACAACCATCGGACGGACGAGGCCGACGGCTATGCTCACCACGACAGTTCGAAGAGCAAGGGCGAGCCCGATCTGCGCACCCCCGGGAAGCGCCGCGCCGATGCATTCACCGAACTCATCCGTATTGCCGCGCAGACGGTCGACAACGACGGTCAGACCAAGTCTGCCGGCACCGCGAGAATCGTGGTCACCATCAACTACGAACACCTCGCCGGAGTCCTGTCCGGCCTCGGTTACAGCCAAGGCGGAGTCGGGATGACGCCCGACACGGTCAGACAACTGGCCTGCGACGCCGAGATCATCCCGATGGTGCTCGGATCGAAGAGCCAACCGTTGAACGTCGGTCGAAAACGTCGACTGGTCGACAAGGAACTCCGAGCAGCAGTGATTCAACGAGATCGACACTGCACTCATCCGGGGTGCACCAGACCGCCGGTCATGTGCGAGGTCCACCATGTGAAGTACTGGTGGCACGGCGGCGAGACCTCGCTGCTCAACTCGGCACTCATGTGCAGCACCCACCACCGCATCGTCCACCGCGACAACCTGACTGCGACCGTCACCGATGAAGGCGTGACCTGGCACCAGCCCGGCGAAGGGGTGCAGCAATGGAGCACCGGGGCAGCGTCCTAACTGTCCACACGCAACATCTCGAACCACGTCTGCGATTCAACGAACGCCTCGTCCGTCGCCGTCGGCACCACAGTTGCCGGACGCCGGTCGGCCCGCGGGTAGGAACCGAAGAAGCGCACCTTCGCCGCCACGCGGTGCAGCGACTTCAAGGTCTCCGCCACGCGGGCATCCTCCAGGTGACCCTCGAAGTCGATCGAGAAGCAGTACGAGCCCATCGCCACACCGGTCGGACGCGACTCCAAACGGGTCATGTTGATCCCACGGGCGGCGAACTGCTCGAGCAACGCCAGCAGACCACCGGCGTGGTCGTCGTGCTGGAAGAGCATCAGCGTCGTCTTGTCGGCCCCGGTCGAGGCCGGCAGCTTGCCCGGCCCCGACACCACGACGAAGCGGGTCACCGCGGACGCGTTGTCGCCGATTCCCTCGGCCAGCACCTCCAGCCCGAACGTCTCCGCAGCCATCCGGGCACAGACCGCAGCCTGATAGGGCACGTCATCGTCCGACGCGAGCGCCTCGGCCGCAGCTGCCGTGGAGAGGGTCGGAACGTACTGTGCCGCAGGGGTGTTGGTGCTCATCCACCCGCGCACCTGTGCCCAGGCGTGCGAGTGCGAACCCACCGCATCAATGGACTCCAGCGGCGTTCCGGGACGCGCTGCAAGGACGAACGTGATCGGTACGAGAACCTCGGCCCTGATGAACAGGTCCTCGCGGGCGTTGAGCGCGTCGAGCGTCGCAGAGACCCCGCCCTCGACCGAGTTCTCGATCGGGACGACACCGAAGTCGACCTCGCCCGACATCACGGCGTCCAGCACCGCGGGCACGGTCGAGAACGGCACCGAACGCTCCAACTCGGCTGCAACGCCGTTGGATTCGAGGTACGAGGCAAGCGCGGCCTGGGTGAAGGTGCCGCGAGGTCCGAAGTATCCGTAGCTCATGTGATCCTCATCGGTGCGGGTGCCGTTGCAAGTCGCAAGAATCGGCGCTCAGGCATCGCGGTGGTCCGATCGCGCCGCAGCGAGGGCCTGGCGCTCTTCGGGTGACAGCGTGATCTCGCTGCGCCCGTCGATCACGCCCTTGGCGTAGGTGCGTGACTCACCGCGGGCATGGATCGAACTGATCACCAGACCATCCCCGGAGTCGTCCAGGATCGCGGCCGAGAACGACAGGCGTCCGCCCATGTCGCCGAACGCGTCGTAACGGACCACCGAGACGTGTCGCAGCCCGGCGGCGACGTGCTCGTGCACTCCATCCACGCGTCCTGCGAGTGCGGTGATCCGCTGGTCGAGTGCACTAATGCGGTCGTGCTCCGCCTTCACCACGGATGCAACATCGTGACCGCGTTCGCTGGAGCCCCAGAGCACCTCGAAGTTGCGCTGCACCGCGCGCAGACGCAGGACGGCCACCGCAGCACCCGCCAATGCGAGCACCGCGACGACGAGGGCGAGCAGCGCCACAGCGGTGGAGGTCACCTGGGCAGGTTAGTCGGGCACTAACCTGGCGCGGACATGGATCTCGCACTCGCCTTCACCGTCTTCACGACGCTCTTCATCCTCGAACTCCCGGACAAGACGTTCATCGCCACCTTGGTGTTGTCGACGAAGTACCGGCCACTGCTGGTCTGGATCGGCGTCGCATCCGCCTTCCTCGTGCAGACGGTCGTCGCGGTCGCGTTCGGTGGCCTGCTCGGACGGCTGCCCGAAACGCCGGTCAAGGCCGTCGTCATGGTGTTGTTCTTCGTTGCCGGTGTGCTGCTGCTCAAGGGCGCATCAAGGGCGGACGAGGAGGAGCACGAGGTCGAGGAGGAGTTCGGTGCCAAGGCGACGAAATCGGCCCAGGGCCTGAAGGTCATCTCGACCAGCTTCCTGGTGCTGTTCCTCGCCGAGTGGGGCGACCTGTCCCAGCTCGCCACCGCCGGATTCGTGGCCCGCGGCGGCAACCCGTGGGCGGTCGGCGTCGGCGCCTTCCTTGCGCTGGCGCTGGTCTCCGGTCTGGCCGCGCTGCTCGGACGCACCTTGCTGCAGCGCATCCGGCTGGCCACGATCCGACGCATCGCCGGCTGCATCTGCCTGTTCTTCGCCGCCACGATGGCGCTGCAGCTGGCGGGGGTCGACCTGCCGCACTGGCTGCCCCTGTGAGCAACGCTGCCAGCTGCGGGTGAAGCGTTCGTCACGATCGAACCCGGGGCCGCCTTTCGTTTCGGTACGGCACAGGCGGGGCACCTAGGCTGACCTGATGCTGCGCCGCTGGATCCTCATCACCGCATTCACGGTGATGGCGTGCATCGCAGCGTCGGTCGCGTGGTCTGCTGTCCAGGCCCGACCAAAGGTCCAGCCGGTGAGCGACCAACCCGGTCCGCTCATCGTCATCTCGGTTCGCGGCCTGACGCTGACCGACGGTCCGGACGCACGTACGTCCGCCCTGTGGGACCTCGCCCGGGAGGGTGCGGTCGGCGCGATGACGACCCGCGGCATGTCCGATCACAGTTGCTCGCCGCACAGTTGGCTCAGCCTCTCCGCCGGGGTCCGCACCACCCTGTGGAAATCCGTGCGCGCGACCCCGCCCGGCGAACCCACCGAACCGTGCCCGGTGACACCCGCACCCGAAACGTACCCGGATGGTTCGGCAAACTTCCCCGACTGGCCGTCCTGGCGACGGGCCACGCTGGCGCGCCAGCAGCCGGCTCCGATCGGTGCCGTCGGCAGCCTGTTCAGCCAGTCCACGTCCGGGCGGTGCATCGCTGCCGGCGGCCGGGACGCGGCCCTCGGCGCCGCCGACAGGAACGGCGTCGTCGGGCACTACTCCCCGGACCCTCGCGCGGTCGACATCAACCGATGCAACATCACCTTCATCAGCCTCGACCGTCCGGACGACACCTTCCTGCGGCGCATTCTCGACAGCGCTCCCCCGCGCTCGACGATTGTGGTCGGCTCCTTCGGGGACGACGCCGGTCCGGAGCGCCTGCACCCCGTGGTCGTGGTCGGCCCCGGCGTCCAGCACGGGCTGCTCACGTCGGCCTCGACCCGTCAGCGCGGCATCGTCCAGCTCACCGACCTGTCCGCGTTCATCTTCTCCCGCGCAGGCGACAAGGCCCCGAACCTGCCCGAGGGACGCAACCTGCTGGTCCAGCCGTCCGGCAGTCCGACCGCTCCGGTGCTGCGTACGGCTGAACTCAGCCACGCGCTGCACGTCGAGCACGCGACGGTCCGGGACTTCGTCATCGGCTTCTACGTCGTGATCGTCGTGCTCCTCGCTGCCGGGTATGCAATGGTGCTGGCCGCCCGCGGCCGCGACAAGCTGCGCGCAGCAGCGCACCAGTTCGTCGCCTTCGTCGCGGCGACCGCCGTCGCAATGCCGGTGTCGACCTTCCTGGTCAACGCCTACCCGTGGTGGCGGCACGACCGGCCCAGACTTTTTCTCGTCGGCGGGGTCGTGCTCATCGCAGTCATACTGGCAGCGGTCGCTCTGCTGGGGCCGTGGCGGCGCTGGCTCGGTGGTTCGACGGCCGCGCTGTGTCTGATCACGGGAACGGTGATCGCCCTGGACGTCACCCACGGGGACGACCTGCAACTGCTGTCGATGTTCGGACTTCAACCGGTGTACGGCGGACGCTTCTTCGGCATGGGCAACGTAGGTTTCGCCTTCTTCGCGACCGCGGCCCTGTTGTTCGCCGCGATCGTCGCCAGCCCGCTGACCCGGCACGACGAGGGACGTCACGGACTGGCAGCGCTCACCGTGGCCCTGGTCGGCGTGGCGGCGATCGTCGTCGACGGTTACCCCGGGTGGGGTGCCGAAGCCGGCGGGCCGATCGCGATGCTCCCCGCGTTCGCGTACCTCACGATCAACGCCGCCGGGCTGCGCCTGACCTGGTTGCGCTTCCTGATCATCAGCGCGGCCGCGGGATTGGTCGTCGTCGGCATGGCGGCCTTGGACTACCTGCGCGGCCCGACCGAACGGACCCACCTGGGTGACTTCTTCGCCCAAGCCGTGATGAACGGCAACTTCTCCCGCGCCGAGCGGGTGTGGCAGGCGAACTGGAACATGCTGACCGAGAGTCCGTTGTCGCTGCTCGTGCCGCTGATCCCGTTGCTGCTGAGCTACGTCCTGCTGCGCCCGCAAACCCCGTTGGGTGCACCACTGCGCCCGATCTTCGCGCACCTGCCGGTGCTGCAGAACGGAATGGCCGCCGTCACCGTTTGCTGGATCATCGGCTTCGCGGTCAACGACTCGGGGACGGGGATCCCTGCGGCCGGGCTGATGCTGCTGGCTCCGCTGGTCGTGATGCAACGGGCGCGGATCGCAGCCATTTCCCGATCAGCAGGAGAGCCCCGAACGCAGCGATGACGTAGCTGTTCGCCAACAGCTGCCAGAACGGGTTGAGCGACCAGTCGGTCGCGATGTCGCCCGGGGAGTTCATCGCCCAGAACGCCCACCACGGCCACTTGAGCGTGTACGTCACGAACAGCAGCCCGATGATCGCCAGCCGCTTGCGGTCGCGTCCCGCGAGACTGATCAGCACCGGGAAGACCACCAACAGCCAGTTGTGGTGGTGGATCCAGGACACCGGCGAGATGAGCACACCAACCAGGGCGACCGCGGCGACCGCAGCGAGAGTGTTGCGCCGTTCGTGGGCCTGCTTGGCGATCCGCATCCCGACGAACAGGACGGCCACCACCAGCACGATCCAGATCAAGGACCCGGCCAGGTTGTCGCCACGCAGGCGGTAGATCATGCCGCGGATCGACTGGTTGGAGACACCGGCGTTGGAACCGAGCCGGTGAGGGTCGAGCAACGCGCCGAACCAGAAGTCGACCGAGGTCTGGAAGTCGACCGCCGCAGCCAGGAGCGTGAGCCCAGCCGCTGTGCCGGTCGCGGTCCAGAACGCGCGCCACTGACGGGTGATCGCGAGGTGAACGATGAAGATCGCCGGGGTGAGCTTGATCGCGGCGGCGAACCCGGTCAACACACCGAACGGGATCCGACGCACCGGACGCCACCGGGTGAAGTCGGCCAGCACGAGCAGCAGCAGGAACGCACCGACCTGCGCGAACCGGAACCCGTCGGTGACAGGCAGCATGTGCTGGGCGACCGCGAGCGCCAGACCGAAGGTCAGCGGACGCCACCATTCTGGCTTGGTCCACCAGCGTCGTCCGACGATCCAGACGATCGCGACATTGGTCAGTGCCTGGAGCGCGTACCAGAGCACGCCGGCGACGTGAAACGGAATGAGTGCCAGCGGGACCGCGAGCATCGACGGGAACGGCGGGTAGGTGAACGGCAGCAGCTGCGGCGGCGGCGTGAGCGACTCGTACACCGGCCGGCCGATCAGGTGGGAGATGCCGGCATTGCGGTAGACCTCCAGGTCCACCTGCCAGCGACCCGGCCGGGCATCGATCAGGTGCAGCCAGACGAGCGGTGCGAGTGAGGCCAGGATCAGGGCCGCCGCACCGACCCAGGCGAGTCGGCGGCGGGTCTGATCGGTCACCCGGACATTGTGCCTGTCCACCGGCAGCAGGCGAGTCCCGGGATCATGCGGCGGTCGCAGCTCGGCACCGTCGAACTGCAGCACGGGTGGACGCCTACCCTTGAGCGCATGACCCGCCGGTACACCCTCGTCGTCCTGGCTGCTCTGGTCTCCTTCGCCGCTCTCCTGGGGTTCGTGAACCTGGTCGATCGCGCCCCCGACCGCACCGATCTGAAGGCCGACCGGTCGATCGTCGTGATCGCCGCACCCGGTCTTCGCTGGGCTGATGTCACCCGCGCCGCGTACCCGGATCTGCGGGAGACGCTCGACTACGGCGCGATCGGTTCGGTGACGCCTCGTGGCGGCAAGACGGGTACGTGTTCGACGGACGCCTGGCTCAGCCTCTCTGCAGGACGAGGTGTGTCTGTTCCTGCGCTCTGCACCGATCCGCCGAAGCCGGCGGTCGCCGGGAGCGGTGCCAGGTTCGCCGACCGGTCGTCGTGGAACACCGACGAGGCCGACCGGATCGGCCTGCTCGCCGACCGCTACCGCGCAGCCGGCAAGTGCGTCGCTGCCGTGGGCCAGGACGCGGCCCTGGGCGCCTTGGGCAGTGACGGCACGGTCGACTCGTTCACCCCCTCGGCGAAAGGCGCTCGCTACGACAAGTGCGCCCTCACCCTCGTCGACGCATCCGGCGGTTCGGCGCGCACCACGATGGCCCAGCTGAACGAGGCGTTCGCCGGCATCCCCGCGTCCGCGACGGTGATCGTCACCGGTCTCTCCGACGGACCCGGCCGGCAGGAGCCCGGCGACGCACGGCTTCGAATGCTGTTCGTGCTCGGAAACTCGGTGAAGCACGGCACGCTGTGGTCGGCGTCCGTGCGCCAGTCGGGCATCGTCCAGTTGCCCGACCTGACCGCGACATTCCTCGCACCACTTGGTCCCGTGCCCTCGCAGGTGCAGGGATCACCGTTGCAACTGGCTCCCAATGAGACTCCGTCGTCCTCGCTGGTCAATCAGGCGCGGCAGACCGACGACCAGTTGCGCGGCGTGTTCGACCTCAGCGTCCCGTTCTTCGCCGGCTGGGCCCTGCTCGGACTCACCCTCGGGATCCTGCTGTGGCGCAGCCGCACTCGTGTCGTCGGCTGGCTGCCACCAGTCCTCACCGTGTGGGCCGCCGTTCCGGCTGCCACCTTCCTCAGCGCCTTGTCACCATGGGCGGCCTGGCCCGCGGCGCCGGTCTGGCTGGTGGTGTTCACGCTGCTGTTCGCAGGCATCATCGCGGCGATCGCGTACGCCGGTCGGTGGCGCCGCACCCCGACCGGCCCGATCATCGCCGTCGCGATCGCCACCTGGGTGGTCATCGGTGCCGACGTGATGCACGGTTCGAGGCTTCAGTTCGGATCGCTGCTCGGCCTGCAACCGATCAACGGCGGCCGCTTCTACGGCATGGGCAACGTGGGGTTCGGACTCTTCGCCACCAGTGCCCTGATCGCGGCCGGCCTCGGTGCCGGCGCGCTGATCGTCCGCGGTGAACGACGCCTCGCGGCGGTCACCATCGCCCTCGCCGGCCTGGCCACCGTGATCATCGACGGATGGCCCGGCTGGGGAGCGGACTTCGGCGGTCCGCCGGCCGTCGTGCTGGCCGCCGTGGTGCTGGCCCTGCTCGCGCTCGCCGTCCGGTTGCGTCTGCGTCTGGTGCTGTTCGCCGGGGTGGCCGCGCTGGCCGTGGCGGCAGTGCTCGCGTTCGCCGACTGGCTTCGTCCGGCCGAATCCCGCACCCACCTGGGCAAATTCGTGCAACAGGTGATCGACGGCGAGGGTCTCGGCGTCGTCGGGGACAAGCTCGGTGCGAACGTGCAGTTGGTGTTCGGGACGCCGTTCAGCCCGCTCGTGCCCATCGCCCTCGCCGTGCTGATCTGGATGATTGCCCGACCGACCTCACGTCCTGGCCGGGCGCTCGATGACGCGCTTGCCCGCGTCCGCTTCGGCCGCGAGACCTTGATCGGTCTGCTGGTGCTCTGGACCTTCGGATTCGTGCTCAACGACTCCGGACTCGCTTTGCTGCTCAACGGAATCGGACTCGCCCTGGCGTTCGCTCTTGCACTCGCGGCTCAGACCCTTCGCCGCGAGCAGGACCCGACGATCCACATCTGATCCGACCCTCGGATATCGAGCTTGCTCGGGTCGCGTGGCGGGGCTGTCTTGGCCCCCGCGCCGGTCAGGCCCGAAGTCTCGCCAGTGTGCTCACCGCACGGTTGACCTCTTTGCCGAGTTCGGTCGGCCAGTAGTGCACCCACGTGCCGCGGCGCTCGCAGTCGATGAGCCCGGCTTCGCGCAGTTTCTTCAGGTGGTGCGAGACCGTCGGCTGGGACACCCCGACGTCCTGAATGTCGCAGACGCACAGCGAATCGGTAACCGCGGCGATCCGGGAGAACAGACGAAGCCGCACCGGGTCGGCCACGGCCTTGAGCAGCACCGCAGCAGCCTCGGCATCCGAGACGCACAGTCCGGCCGGCTCACCAGGTGCACAGCAGTCGGCGGCGGGAGCAGGCGCGAGCTTCGTCATCCGTCCATATTGACAAATATCGAAGCAATCCGCCAGGGTTGCTGTATCGACGTTCATCTAATCCGAGGGACAACTCATGGTCGACCGGTCCGACATCCGTGAACAGGTACGGCAGCGGTACGCCGACTCCGCTCGCTCCACCTCTGAGCGAGGCCGAGTACCCAGACGCGCTCGAAGCGAGCGGATGGACAGACGTGGGGATCTGCTACACCCTGTGCACGAGTTCGCCAAGGCTGCGATCGTCCGGGCGGTACGCCCATGAGCGACACGCGGACGCACACCGCGAAGTCCGAGCCATCGGTCGCCACCAAGCTCTCGACTCTCGATCGCTTCCTTCCGGTCTGGATCCTTGCCGCGATGGTCATCGGGCTACTGCTCGGCCGATTGGTGCCCGGCCTCGGATCCACACTCGGTGCCGTGGAGTTGGACGGAGTCTCGCTTCCGATCGCCATCGGACTGCTGGTGATGATGTACCCGGTGCTTGCCAAGGTGCGCTACGACCGGCTCGACACCGTTTCCGGTGACCGGCGTTTGTTGGGCGCGAGCCTCGCGCTCAACTGGATCATCGGCCCGGCCCTGATGTTCGTCCTCGCGTGGATCTTCCTGCCCGATCTGCCGGAGTACCGCACCGGCCTGATCATTGTCGGCCTGGCCCGTTGCATCGCGATGGTGATCATCTGGAACGACCTTGCCTGCGGCGATCGGGAGGCCGCTGCCGTACTCGTCGCGATCAACTCGGTCTTCCAGGTCATCGCGTTCGCGGCTCTCGGGTGGTTCTACCTGTCTGTCCTGCCGGGCTGGCTCGGACTCGACCAGACCCAGCTCGACGTGTCCGCATGGCAGATCGCCAAGTCCGTTCTGATCTTCCTCGGCATCCCCTTGCTTGCCGGATACCTGAGCCGCAGGATCGGCGAGAAGCGTTGGGGCGCAGACGCGTACGAGCGTTCCTTCCTGCCGAAGATCGGCCCGTGGGCGCTGTACGGCCTGCTGTTCACCATCGTGATCCTGTTCGCGCTGCAGGGTGAACAGATCACCTCTCGCCCGATGGACGTTGCCCGGATCTCACTCCCGCTCCTGGCCTACTTCGTCGTCATGTGGGGAGGCGGTTACCTGCTCGGCCGAGCTCTCGACATGAGCTACGAGCGCACCACGACGCTCGCCTTCACCGCCGCCAGAAACAACTTCGAACTCGCGATTGCCGTCGCGATCGCGACCTTCGGAGTCACCTCCGGCCAAGCACTCGCCGGTGTGGTCGGTCCACTGATCGAAGTGCCCGTGCTCGTCGCTCTGGTCTACGTCGCCCTCGCCCTGCGTCCACGCTTCGACCGCTCTACCAGCACTGACAGTTCCAAGGAGAATCATGTCTGAGTCGCGTCCGTCCATCCTGGGCCCGGCCGTCCGCGTCTTCGAGCCTGCGCTGTGCTGCAACACCGGGGTCTGCGGGCCGGAACTGGACGAGGAGTTGGTGCGCTTCACCGCCGACCTCGATCACCTGCAGCATCAGGGTGCCGACATAGAGCGGCACAACCTCGGGAACGATCCATCGGCGTTTGCCGCGAACCAAGTCGTCGCCGACTTTCTGCGGGTCGCGGGTTCAGCCGGTCTGCCGTTGACGACGGTGGACGGAGTGACCGTGCGGTATCCGGACCGCGATGAACTCTCGCGTTTCACCGGTATCACTGCACCGGCCGGTCTTCCCGCCGGCGTTACCGATGTGGGCCTGTCCTCGACCGCGAAAGCCTGCGGTCCCGACGCCGAATCCGACTGCTGCTGAACGGAGTTCGATATGACCTTGACGTTTCTGGAAGGACTCCCCCGGTTCGTCTTCTTCACTGGCAAGGGCGGAGTCGGGAAGACCTCGCTGGCCTGCGCAACAGCAGTGAGCCTCGCGGAATCCGGCAAGCGCGTCCTTTTGCTGTCGACCGACCCGGCATCCAATGTCGGGCAGGTGTTCGACCTCACCGTCGGTGACCGAATCACGCCCGTACCCCAGGTACCCGGACTGGATACGCTCGAGATCGACCCGAACGAGGCCGCCGAGGCCTACCGGGAGAAGATCATCGCACCGGTCCGTGACCTGCTCCCCCAGGCCGAGCTCGACTCGATCACCGAACAGCTTTCGGGTTCGTGCACGACCGAGATCGCCTCTTTCAACGAGTTCACCAGCTTCCTGGCCGACGACGAACGCATCAGCGACTACGACCACGTCGTCTTCGACACCGCACCGACCGGACACACGATCCGACTGCTGCAACTGCCCGGTGAGTGGACCTCCTTCCTGGACGCCGGCAAGGGAGACGCCTCCTGCCTGGGCCCGATGGCCGGGCTCGACCGCACCCGCGCGGTCTACGCCGAAGCCGTCCGCCGCCTGGCCGACCCCGCCATCACCCGACTGGTGCTGGTCGCCCGAGCCCAGCAGGCGACCTTGCGCGAAGCAGCACGCACCAGCGAAGAACTCGCACAGATCGGCATCACCAGCCAACACCTCGTCGTCAATGCTGTTCTCCCCGCAGCCGCCACCGGTGACGACCTGGCCGACGCGGTCCACCGCCGAGAGACCGACGCCATCGAGAATTTGCCCGCCGCCCTGAAGCCTCTGCCGCTGACCACCGTTCCTTTACGGGCGCACACGGTCGTCGGCGTGGACGCCGTCCGAAACCTTCTTGCATCCGACATCGAGGTTCCCGACGGCGCCGAAAGCAGCGAGCAACTGGACCTGGGCCCGTTGGCCGGGCTCGTCGACGAACTCGCGACGTCCGATCACGGGCTGGTCATGTGCATGGGCAAGGGCGGAGTCGGCAAGACGACGGTGGCCGCTGCGATCGCCGTGGCGCTCGCCGACCGCGGGCACGCTGTTCACCTGACGACCACCGACCCGGCCGCACACCTGGACGAGGTGCTGGAACAGGAGGTGGTCGGCAACCTGACGGTGTCGCGCATCGATCCCCAGCTGGCCACGCAGGAGTACCGCGACAAGGTGATGGCGAGCAAGGGCAAGAACCTCGACGACGCCGGTCGGGCACGGCTGGCCGAAGACCTCTTGTCGCCGTGCACCGAAGAGGTCGCCGTCTTCGGACAGTTCTCCCACATGGTCAACCAGGCCCGCCGTCACTTCGTCGTCATGGACACCGCGCCTACGGGGCACACGCTGCTGTTGATGGACGCGACCGGTTCGTATCACCGCGACATCGCCCGCAGCATGGGCGACTCCGGCACGTACACCACCCCGCTGATGCGACTGCGCGACCCCGACCTGACCAAGGTCGTGATCGTGACCCTGCCCGACACCACCCCGGTGTTGGAGGCGACCGAGTTGCAGAACGACCTGGAGCGTGCCGAGATCCACCCGTGGGCCTGGGTCGTGAACGGCTCGCTGGCCGCAGCGCACGCCACCTCGCCGTTCCTCGCCGCCCGCGCCGCCGCCGAGGAGCCACACCTGAACCAAATCAGCCGACGGGCCGACCGCACCGCGATGATCCCGATGCTCGCCGACGAGCCCCACGGCCCGCAGGCTCTCCGCCGACTCACCGAGTCGAGCCACCAACCCGCCTGACCCACCACTCGGTCGTCCGCGAAATCCGCGACGACATCAGGCGCGCGTCACTACGCTGCTGCGCGAGATTCTCTGAGCATTCACCGATCTGCCCGCCCGGAAGGAACACGAATGTCCGAACACACTGATCGCCCGTCCGTCCTGTTCGTCTGCGTGCACAATGCCGGGCGCTCGCAGATGGGCGCGGCCTACACCCACCACCTGTCCGCCGGCGCGGTCGAACGGTGAGCGGCGCGCAGGGACACGGGCACGGCCACGACCACGCGTCCGGGTTGGTCGATCACCGCAGACGGTTGGCGGCCGTGCTTGCCATCACCGTCACCGTCCTGGTCGTTGAAGTCGTGGGCGCGATTGCGTCCGGCAGCCTGGCGTTGCTGGCCGACGCCGGCCACATGCTCACCGACGTCGCCGGCCTGACGATGGCGATGCTCGCCGCCACGCTCGCGCGTCGGCCGGCAACACCGTTCCGCACGTGGGGATTCCTGCGCGCGGAGATCGTCGGGGCGGCTGCGCAGGCGATGCTCCTGCTCGCCGTCGGGGTGTTCATTCTGGTCGAGAGTGTCCAGCGACTGCTCGAGCCGCCCGAGATCACTTCAACCGCCATGGTCGTCTTCGGAATCGTCGGTCTGGTGGGCAACGCCATCGGGATGGCCGTGCTGGCCGGTTCGCGATCAGCCGACCTCAACATGCGAGCGGCGTTCCTCGAGGTTGCCAACGATGCCCTCGGTTCGGTCGCGGTGATCGTTGCCGCTGTGGTGATCGCGACCACCGGTTTCACCCGGGCGGACGCGTTCGCCTCGTTGGTCATTGTCGCCTTGATTGTGCCGCGCACCATCCGCCTGCTCCGCGAAGCGGTGCACGTGTTGATGGAGTCGACGCCTCCGGGTCTCGATCTCGTGGCCGTCCGGGAAAGCATCCTGGCCCTTCCCCACGTACGTGACGTGCACGATCTGCACGCGACGCAGGTTGCGACCGGGATCCCCGTGTTGACCGCACACCTGGTCGTCGACGACACCTGCTTCCGCGATTCGCACACGTTGCAACTGCTTGACGCCGTCCAGCGAAGGCTCCGGGACGACTTCGCGATCGAGCACTCGACCATCCAGTTCGAGGGACCCGCACACGGCGGTCACGAGTACCCGACCCACGCCTGACCGGCGTGGGTTCTGCGCTACGAGTGGTCGGTTGCTTTCGTTGAGCGCCACGCGAGAGCGGCGAGCGCCAGCAGCGAGGCCCAGCACACGTACGGCGTGACATTGGTGCGGAACCCGAGCGTCCATTCCTGCACGGACGGCGCGACCCCGGTGGCGCGACCGGGCACGTACGCCAGCGTCATGAACAGGTGGCGCACCAGCAGGATCGCGTCCCACACGAACGGGATCACCAGCGGCAGCAACATCCAGGTGACTGCGTCGTACCAGGGCAGTGTGTACGGCGCGAGCAGCACGTAAGCGGTCATCAGCACGAACGTCCCCAGGACGGCGTCGCGGGTGCGGTCGTCGTGGATCGAGTCTGCGAGTCCGAGTCGGCACGCCAGCCGATAGCCGAACCAGGCGAACGCGATCATGCCGGCGGCGGACAGACCGAAAACGACTGCGGTGACGGCCCATTCGGGCATGAAATGGCGAAGCCCCCGGATAACCGGCGACCACGGGGACGCGTACGAGAACGAACCGCCGGCCGCCTTCAGCTGGCGCAGCACGTTGGGCCCGGCGATCAGATACGCAGGTACGACGACCAATGCGAAACCCCCGAACAGTCGCAGCACGGAAGACTTCAGTCGCTCGCGGTCGAGCGTCCGCCAGGCCCACAGGATCGCCACCAGGACGACGCCGTAGGTCACCTTCGTCGCGAAGGCTGAACCGACGAAGATCCCTGCCGCCACAGGCTTCTTGTGCATCGCCCAGAGCGCGCCGAGCACGAACACTCCGGCGATGAGGTCGACATGGGCGCCGAGCACCAGGACGCTGAACACCAGTGGGTTGAAGGTCCAGAGCACGTCCACGCGGCGCCGGGAGACATCGTCGGCGGCCATGCGCAGCAACAGGATTCGCACGGCGACCCAGGCGAAGACGACGAACCACTGCCAGATCCAGACGGTGTCGCGCAGGTTCGTCCCGCCGACCGCGGACGAGACCGCCTGCAGCGCGGTCGAGATAGGCCCGTAGATGCTGGGGGTGTCCTGCCACGGCGCCTGCACGGCACTGGCCACCGGGTCGAGGCCCTGATGCCACTTGATCGGTGACTCGACGTACGGGTCGTCACCACTGACGGCGATGCGACCGTAGGCGGCGTAGTTGATGTGGTCAGCCGAACCGAACGGTCCGGTCAGCAGCGCTCCCGCGCCGAGCAGCGCGACGGCCCACCACCGGGCCGGACGCGGAGGCATCCGCAACAGGCCGAGCAGAACGCCGATCGTTCCGGCGATGCAGGCGACGAACAGGATCGTCGTGACGACGGCGGCACTGGGATACCAGGGAACGAAAGGGCCGGGCGCGAACTCGCCCGGTCCGAGAGGAGGTTTGGCTGCGGAGGTGCGGCCGGCGCCGACCAACAGAAGAAGGCCGAACGCAAGCAGCAGCAACGGGATTCGTGACTGCCGAAGCAGCCTCACCGTTTGGCCCGCCGTTGGCGAAGCGCGATCCAGACGTCCTTGAACTGATTCGCACGATGCAACTGCGCGCCCAGATCGGTGCCGGTGACCCGGTGGTGCAGGGCGACCGGCACCTCTTGCACGCGCAGACCGGCCCGCAGGACATCGATCGTCATCCCGACCTCGACACCCCAGCCGGTGGCGAACGGCAGAGCTTCGTCGAGGGCCTCCCGGTTCAGACAGCGCTGTCCGGAGAGCGGCTGCTCGAAACGTCGCCCGGTGGCCTCCTGGATGCCATCACGAGCCAGTCGGACGACGCGTCCGGTGCCACCACCGGAGGTCTTCTGCGCAGGCAACGTGGCGATGGTCATGTCAGCCTCCTCCGCAAGGATCGGCCGAATGAGCGGGGTGATCTCGTGAGCGGAGTCCTCCAGATCGGCGTCGACGAACAGCACGGGGCTCCTGCCGTAACCGAGCTGCTCGGCGTAGACGACACCGCTGTCCATCGCGGTCGCCTTGCCGAGCGTGCGCGGGTGCCGCAACACGTAAGCGCCTGCGTCCGCTGCCAATTGGTGTGTTCCGTCGCCGGACCCGTCGTCGACGACGATGACGCTCAGCACCTCGGGCAGGCTCAACACCGCCTGCACCGTGGCTTCGATCCTTGCCGCTTCGTCCTTGGCCGGGACGATCGCGATGACCCCTTGCCGGACCGGCATCAGCGCAGCGTGATCTGGCGACTCACGACGCCGTTACGGGCGCGACGCTCCTGCGGCGTGAGCGCGGCGTCGTTCTTCACAGCCTTGTCGAAACGGGCGGCGAGCGCCTTCATCTCGGCGTCGTGCGCGGACGCTTCCACGGACGCGTCCACCTCCCACACCGGGACGAGCAGGCCGTACGCACGGAATGCACCGAGCAGACGTCCCTCGCCGAGGCCGCTCTCACCGGCAGCGTGCAGACGCGCGAGGGCATCCGTCGCCTTGTCCTCGTCGACCTCGAGGATCCAACGCACATAGGTGCGCTGACCGATCTGACACCAGTACGCGGACGGGACGTCCTTCATCCGAACCGTCGGCGACACGGACTCGTTCGCACGGTCCATCGACGCACGACCGGCCTCGTCGAGGTCCTGGCCCTCGACCCAGAAGTCGAACCCGTCGTGCACGGTGACCTCGAGGTCGTCGCTCTTGACGAAGTCCTGCATCCGGGGGCTGTCGGCGGTGGTGCGCGGAGCGTCCTCGAGCGGCATGCCGGCCTCGAGTTCGATTGCGGCGCGGACGACTTCGGCCAGGTCGCGGCTGGCATCACCGGAGCCGGTGAGCGACTGCACGGCGACGAAGATCTCGCCGGTGTCGCGCTTCATCGCCGGCCAACCCATCGGCAGGACGGTGGCGAGCGTGATGTCGTGGCTGGTGCCGTCGACCTCGACGGTCACCGGGGCGGACGCGGCCGGCACGATCTCGCGCATGGCGACCCACTGGGCCTGGTTCGGCAGGCCTTCGAAGGGTCGGGCGACGTACGGTGCCGGTTGTACTTTCGCCGGCTTGATGCCGGCGGCCTTGTTCTGTGCTCTACGTCGCGAAGCCTTGCCCATGGTGGGTCAGCGTACCTACCCGTGGCACCGAATCGGTCCCGGGCTCAATGCGCTCCTCGCGTCACCTTGGTTTCGGCGCCTACGCCTTCCTTCGTCAGGCGTAGGGCTCAACCAGCGCAGGTGGGTGGCCCGCAGGTGAGCTACCGGTCAGACCCGGCGACGACTCGGGCCACCCATGGCAGCCCAGACGGTGGTGCGGCTGTCCTCGTCCGCGACGCCCCACTCGTGGGCGAGGGAACGCACGATGCGCAGGCCGCGGCCGCTGTTGGCCCAGGGGGTCTGGGGCTTGGGCTGGGGCGAACGCTCACCACCGCCGTCGCTGACCTCGATCTCGATGCGCGGCGGCCGCACCTTCCAGTGCACTCGGATGGTGCCGTCGGGCAGCGGGCGGCCGTGCAGCAACGCGTTGGCGACGAGTTCGGAGACGACGGTCTCGGTCTCCTCGATGACCTCGATGGGTACGAGTGAACCGGCGAGGTCCTCGGTGAACACACGCCGCACCTCCGGCACGGAGTCGCTGGTGAAGGCAAGGCGCACGGTGCGCACCCAGGAGTCGTTGGTCGAGCCGTCTTCGGTCATGCGCGCAAGTTTGTCATCTCAGGAGTAGGCGCGCTCGACAGCCTCTCGAACTGCAGCGGGTCGGTTGGTGATGATCGCGTCGACGCCGAGGTCGAGGCACAACTGGATGTCCTCGGGCGAGTCGACGGTCCAGGCGTGCACGTGGTTGCCGACCGCGTGATGGCGGGCCACGAACTTGCGGTCCCGGCGCAGCAACCCGATACCGGGACCGGCGATCGAGGCATTCGGACCGACGCAGGTGCGGTAGCGAAGCAGTTGCACGGTCTCGACCAACTGCACCCGCTCGAGTTCTGGCGCCAACCGTACGAAGCGCGCGACTGCCCGGGACGAGAACGACATGAGTCGCACCTGCAGATCGGCAGTCGCCGTATCGAGCAGTCCGTACTCCTCCAGCACCTCGGCGAGCACTTCCTCGATGCGAGCCGGTTGCCAGAACGGGTGCTTGGTCTCGATCACCAGTTGCAGCTTGCGCGGCCCGTCGAGCAGCGTCTCGATCAGTTCCCGGAGGGTGAGCAGCGAGCCGGTGTGACCCTCGCCCTTCCAGGAGCCCCACTCGAACTCCTGCAACTGTTCCAGCGTCAACTGGGAGACGACGCCGGTGCCGCTGCTGGTGCGGTCGAGTGTGCGGTCGTGGACGCACACGAGCTGCTCGTCGGACGTCAGCCGGACGTCGCACTCGACGCCGTCCGCTCCGTCCTCGAAGGCTTGTTCGTACGCCCTCAGTGTGTGCTCGGGGTGAGCCTGGCTCGATCCGCGATGGGCAATGACCAGGGGCGGTGTCTCACGCACGACTGCAATCCTGCCGCACTCAGCAGCCACCCCGCACCAAGGCGCGACCGTCGCGCCTTACGCCGTGGTACGGACTCGTGCCCGGGCGTAAGGCGCGACCGTCGCGCCTTACGCCAAGCGGACGCGTCCGTCTGAGAAGGTGGCGCCATGACTGACGTGGAGTTCAAGGTGGAGGGGCGTCTCGGCCGCATCGTGCTCGACCGGCCGAAGGCACTCAACGCACTGACGTTGCCCATGGTCGAGGCCGTCGATGCGCAACTGCAGCAGTGGGAGCACGACGAAGCGATCAGCTCGCTCACGATCGAGGGCGCCGGCGAACGTGGGCTGTGCGCCGGCGGCGATGTCGTCGCAGTACGCACGGAGATCCTCGACGGTCAGGACGGTCAGCACTTCTTCGAGGCCGAGTACGCGATGAACGCCCGCCTGGCCGCCTACCCCAAACCGATCGTGGTCTGCCAGGACGGGTTCGTGCTCGGTGGCGGCGTGGGGGTGTCGGCACATTGCTCGTTGCGGCTGGCGACCGAACGCACCAAGGTCGCGATGCCGGAGACGATCATCGGCTTCTTCCCGGACGTGGGCGCGATGCACCTGCTCGCCTCGTCGCCTGGCGAGATCGGCACCCACCTGGCACTGACCGGGCAGATGATCTCCGGTGCGGACGCGGTTTACGCCGGACTCTCGGACGCCGTCATCGACTCGGCGTCGTGGCCGGACGTCGTCTCCTCGCTCGCCGACGGACGCGCACCTGACTATGAGGCGCAGCACGTGCGCAGTGAACTTGCCGGACAGCAGGATTGGATCGACGAGTGTTACGCAGGGGATGACGCGTCCGTCATTCTGGAACGCCTTCGCACCTCGTCCGTCGAGCAGGCCCGGGTGGCCGCCGAACTGATTGCGCAGCGTTCGCCCTGGTCGGTCTCGGTCACGCTCGCGGCTCTGCGCCGGGCGGCCTCGATGGAAACGGTCGACGAGGTGCTCGCCCAGGACCTGCGACTGGCCCGCGTCGTGTCACACCACGCCGACTTCGCCGAGGGCGTGCGTGCGCAGTTGGTCGACAAGGACCGTGCCCCGAAGTGGACGCACGACTCGCTCGACGACGTTCCGAAGGACGAGGTCGACGCAGCGTTCGACTGAGGCCGACGCCCCGGTGCACTTCAGAGGGTGATCAGGTCGTGGCGCGCCAGTGCGCCGGCCTCGATCTCCAGCATCCCGGCAGTCGGACGCGGCTGCCGGCGTTTGTCGGTCGGCGATCCGGGATTGAACAGATGACACCCGTCGTCGACCACGTCCATCGGGATGTGCGAATGCCCGTAGACGACCAGCTCCGCGTCCGGGAAACGACGCCGCATCCGGCGGCCACGACCCTGGCGCGCACCGGAGTTGTGGATCATCGCCACCCGCAGACCGTCGATCTCCCACTCCAGCGTCTCTGGCACCCCGGCGTTCCACGCCGCCACGTCCGGCCCGTCGTTGTTGCCGAGTACCACTCGCACCGGCGCGTAGGCAGCCAGTTCGTCGAGCACCGACGGGACGCACACGTCACCGGCATGCAGGACCAGGTCGGCCTGCTCGAGCAGCGGAAGGAGCGCCGGCGGCACCGTCTTCCAGAAGCGAGGCGCATGCGTGTCGGCCAGCACCAGAACTCTCCTCACGACTCAGTTTCCACCGAGACGTGAACGCACCTGTGCCGGCGAGGGATTGGTCTCGCAGTCCCCGTCCGGGAAGACCACGGTCGGCACAGTGCGGTTGCCGTGGTTGATCACCTCGACGAGTTCGGCCGCGGCGGGTGAGCGCTCGATGTCGATCTCGGTGTAACCGATGCCCTCGCGGTCGAGGCCGGCCTTCAACCGGCGGCAGAAGCCACACCACCCGGTGGAGAACAGCGTGACGGTGCCCGCGGCCGGCAACTCGACGCCGCGGGGAAGGATCTGGCTCACGTTCATGACCACACCAACACCACAGCGTTGATCGGGATTCCACCGTGCGCCGCCCGCTGCCCTCCGCTGTGCCGGAACACCGACGAATACGAGCGGTTTCGGCGCCTACGCATTCGTTCCTCATGCGTAGGGCTCAACCAGCGAGAGGGTATGGGCTCGACCAGCGGCAGGACGCTGACCCACACAACTCCCGCTGGTTGAGCCACGCCGATGAGGAACGAATCAGCGTGCGCCGAAACCACTCCCGCGGACGAAGCACCCGATCAACGGTCGGCGAGCAGCTCGGTGACGACGGTCGGGTCGTGGAAGTCGATGTCACCCGTGGGCAGGTGCTGGACGCGTTCGTGACCCTTGCCGGCGACCACCACGACGTCGCCCGGACGCGCCTCGTCCAGGGCTTGACGGATAGCTTCGCGGCGTTCGAGCACGACCGCCGTGTTCGAACTGTCGGCACCGCTCATCACCTCGTCGGCGATGGCCTGCGGGTCCTCGGAGTACGCGTCGTCGGTGGTGATGATGTTGATGTCGCCCAGTCGGGAGGCCACCGTCCCCATCGGTGCGCGCTTGGCCGGATCCCGTTCTCCTGCAGCGCCGTACACCACGATCAGCCGGGCATCATCACCTCGCGTCGAGGTCACCTCACGGGCCACCTCGAGCAGGGCGCGGAGTGCATCGTCGGTGTGGGCGTAGTCGACGATCACCTCGAACCCGCGATCCGCAGCGGCCGGGACCCGCTCGAACCGGCCGGGCACCTGCGGGATGGTCTGCGCCGCCGCGACGAGCGTGTCGGCGTCCATGCCCATCTCCAGCAGCAACGCCGACGCGCCCGCGACATTGTGCACGTTGTAGTCACCCAGCAGCGGAGTACGGAACGAGAGTGACTGCCCGGCGGGGGTTTTCAGCGTGAACGCCGTCCCGGCCCCCTCAAGCCGCACGTCCGAAATGCGGTAATCGGCGTCCGCGGAAGCGCCGTACGTGAGCGTGCCGTCTACCTCGCCCGCGATGCGGCGACCGTACTCGTCGTCGGCATTGACCAGCTTGGGTCCGTCGGTGCGCTCGAACAGCCTGCGCTTGGTGCGGTAGTAGTCCTCCATATCGGGATGAAAGTCGAGGTGATCCCGCGTGAGATTGGTGAAAAGGGCTGCCGCGTAACGGGTGCCGAGCACTCGGTGCAGCGCGAGACCGTGCGAACTGGTCTCCAGCACGACATGCTTCGCACCGCCGTCGAGCATGCGACGCAGGTTGCCCTGGACGACAGGTGCCTCGCCCGTCGTCCGCACCGCCGGTTCGCGGTGTCTGCCGACCACGATCTCGGCAGTAGTGAGCAGGCCAGTCGCGTCCTCGCCGTACGCGGCCGACAGAATCCCGTGCAGCACATACGAACTCGTCGTCTTGCCGTTCGTTCCGGTGACGCCGTAGACGGTCAGTTCATGTGACGGATCCCCGGCGAACGCACACGCCAACTGTGCCAGGGCCACCCGGGCGTCCGGCACAACAGCCGTCGGCACGCCGTCGATCGGTTCCTGCGCCACGACCAGTCGTGCGCCGCGGCAGATCGCGTCCGGCGCGTACTTGGCACCGTCGCTGGTGAACCCCTTGATCGCGACGAAAACCCCGCCGGGCTGCACCTGGTTCGATGCATTGGTCACGGCAGTGAAGTCGCCCTCGACCGGCACCTCGGTGCTCAGAACGGTTGCAATTGCAGCGGAGTTCAGCCTCACCCGACGAGCCTAGCAACGGGCGCTCGACCCGCCTTCGACGCGCTTGCCGACCGACCTTCGTGGCGAGGAGCCGTCCTGGCGATAATGGGACGCGTGTTCGTCGTGGCGTTGATCCTGCTGGCGGTGCTGCTGGCTTGGCCGATGCCCCGTCTTCTCCCCCGGCTCACCGCACTGCGTTCGGTGCCCGCGGCCGCCCTGCTGCTGTGGCAGAGCGTATCGCTCGCCGCCGTCGCCTCCGGACTGCTCGCAGCCCCGCTGGCCGTCCTTCTGTACGCCCGAGCGACCTCCGGACATCACGATCCCGACCCCGGCAAGCACGTGACACTCCTGCTGGCCGGTCTCGCGGTCACCGGCTTCCTGCTGGCTCGCCTGCTGCTGCAGGGCCACCGGATCGGCACGGACCTACGCCGCGGACGCCGTGAGCACACCGAACTGGTGGACCTCATCGGCATCGATGACGCGGCCCTCGGGGAGAACGTCCGGGTGTTGGCTCACCCGACACCGACGGCGTACTGCGTTCCCGGCTCCAGCCGGCGGGTGGTCCTGACCCAGGGAACGCTCGACGCTCTCGACGCGGATCAACTGGAAGCCGTTCTGGCACATGAGCGTTCGCATCTGCGACAGCGGCACGACCTCGTCCTGGAGTTCTTCACGGTGTTGCACACCGCCGTGCCCGTGGCGGTGCGCAGCACTGCCGGGCTGCGCGAGGTGAAGTTGCTGATCGAGTTACTCGCCGACCGCTGGGCCGTCGGTGTGACCGGCAAGCGGCCGGTTGCCACCGCGATGCTGGCGCTCGCCGGAGGACAACACCCGGCGTCGGCGCTGGGCGCGACGGACGATGCGGTGATCCGCGTCGAGCAGCTGGCGTACGGCACCTACCGGCGGCGACTGGCTTTCGGAGCGGTGTTGACCGCGATGTTCGTGCTGCAGCTGCCCGGGCTGCTCACCGTTGCGACTCTCGTCAGCTGATCAGAGCGCCTCCAGCGCCTTGCGGACGCGGGCGAGATCGCGGTCGGACATGTCCTGCAGGAAGTGCAGCACGGCGTCCGACTCGGCCGGGCCGGCCCAGTCGGCGAGCGTTTCGCGCAACGCCTGGGCGGTGAGCTCCTCACGGCTGGACGCCGCGCTGTAGCGCCAGGCACGACCGTCCCGGACGCGCTCGGTCAGGCCCTTCTTGGCCAGGCGGTCGGCAACCGTCATCACCGTCGTGTAGGCGCGCTTCCTGCCGTCGGTCTGTTCGAGGCGTTCGGCGATCTCACGCACGATGAGTGGAGTCTCGGTGGCCCACAGGCACTCCATGATCGCGCGTTCGAGGTCGCCGAGGCCGTTGGCGCTGACGTTGTCACGATTCATGAGGTCCATCCCGGTGGTGCGGGCTCGTAAGAGCGGTGATCGTTCAATTTTACGACGCGCTGGGCACCGATGGTTCCCACCGGCTGGTGCGCGACGAGGATCACGGTGCGGCCGCTGGTCGCGCTGTGCAGGTCGGCGAGCACCTCGCGTGCGGTCGGGGTGTCCAGGTGAGCGACCGGCTCGTCGAGCAACACGATCGGCCGACCCGACAGCACGGCGCGTGCGATCCCCAGTCGGGCTCGTTCTCCTCCGGAGACGCCTCGGTTGCCGTCGCCGAGTTCGGTGTCGAGGCCGGCGGGCAGCGCAGCGAGCCAGTGTCCGAGCCCGGACTGCACCAGGGCTGCCGCGACCTGCTGGTCGGACGCTCCCGGACGAGCGAGCAGCATGTTGGCGCGCACGGTGCCGACGAAGATGTGGGGTTCGTCGTCGACGACGGCGAACAGGTCACGGACGGCGTCGAGCGACAGGCTGCGGACGTCGCGTCCGCCGATCAGGTACGACCCGGACGCCGGGTCGAGGTGACGAGCGAGCACCGCGAGCAACGTGGACTTGCCGGAGCCGTTCGGGCCGGTGATCGTCACGTGCTCGCCCGGACGGATCATCAGATCGAGCGGCGCCAGGTGCACCGCATCGTCGGTCCAGGCGGCGCTGACATCGCGCAGCTCGACAGTCGTGTCCGGGCCCGGTTCGTCGTGAGCAGTCGCGACGACCGCCGGAGCCTGGTCGAGCAGGACGCTCAGCCGCTTCGTGGCAGCTCGGCCGCGGGCGAGCGCGCCGACGGCGTCCGGGATCAGGCCGAGCACGTCGCCGAGCGCCAACGGCATGAACACGAGCAGGGCTGCCAGGGGCGTGTCCAGGTCACCGCTACGCACCGGGTCGAACAACAGGTAGCCGAGTGCGACGGTGGCAGTACCGGTGAGCGCCAACGAGAGTCCGAGACCGACCGAGCGCCCGCGGGCCTGCCGGCGACTCGCACCTTCGAGCTCGGCCTGCGCCTCGTCGATCCAGCGCAGAGCTTCGTCGGATGCCCCGATCGCCTGCAGCTCGGCGGGGTTGGCCGACACGAGGTGCGCCGCGCGCTGCACCGCTGCGCGTGCTTCGAGCACCTGCGCCTGCCCGCGGCGTTCCAGCGCGAGGTCGAGCGCCCCCACGAGCACGGCTGAAGCACAGAACACCACCAGCACGAACCCGGCTGTTGCGTTCAGCACGAATCCGACGATCACCGCAGCGGCCGACGCGACCAGCGTGGCGATCAACGGCACGACGGTGCGCACCTGTAGATCGACGACATCGTCGAGGTCGCGGACGACGCCGGTGAGCAGATCGGCGCGACGCCGGCGTCCGAGCCTGGCCGGGGTCAGCGGGATGAGTCGCCGGTAGACCTCGGTGCGCTCGTGCCGCAACGAGTTCAACGCGGCGTCGTGCGAGATGACCCGCTCGACGTAACGGAACGCCGGGCGTCCCATGCCGAACGCGCGAACGCCGACGACCGCGGTGAGCAGGGTGAGGATCACCGGGTGCTTGCTCGCCTGCACGATCAGCCAGCCCGAGGTGGCGGTCAGGAAGACACCGCATCCGACGGCGAGGCCGCCGATGACTCCGGCGATCACGATCTTGGCGCGTGACGGAGCCGACTGCTTCTTGATCGATGGTCCGTACGGGGTCCACTGGTTCATCGGGCCACCGCCCGGTGAGCGAGGCGGATGGTGTGATCGGCGCGGTCGATGAGTTCGTCGTCGTGGCTGACGACCACCACCGGACGCCGCGCGGCGAGATCGACGATCAGGTCGCGGACGTCGTCCGCCGCCTCGGGGTCGAGGTGCGCCGTGGGTTCGTCGACGAGCAGCACGTCGGCGTCGCTCAGCCAGGCTCGGGTGAGAACGAGACGGGCGCGCTGGCCGGCGGACAGGCCGAAGCCGTTGTCTCCCAACGCAGTCTCCAAACCGACGGGGAGGGTGCCGAGGATGCGCTCGAAGCCGGTGGCAGACATCGCCTCGTCGAGACGCGAGGTGTCGCTGACACCGAAGAGCAGGTTGTCGCGCACGCTCATCGGCGCGATGAACGGGGTCTGGGTGACCAGGTGGGTGGTCGGACGCTCGATGGTGCCGGCCGTCGGTGTGCGCAGTCCGGCGAGCAGTTCGAGCAGCGTGGTCTTGCCGCATCCGGAGGGTCCGGCCAGCGCGGTGAGGCCCGGCTCGACCGTGAACGAGACGTCGTCCAGCACGTCGTTGTCGGTGCCCGGGTAGCGATAGCGGACGCCGTCCAGCACCAGCGCTCTCCTTGCGGCTCCTGCGTCCGCAGCACCTTGGTTTCGGCGCGTGCGGTTTCGTTCCTCATCCGCACGGCACGACCAGCGGTCGGGCGGCGCGCTCGGAAGCAACGAATCGATCGCCTCGACACCGTCGGCGGCGGCGTGGAACTCCTGCCCCACCCGGCGGATCGGCCAGTACGCCTCCGGCGCGAGCAGGATCGCGGTCAGCGCGACACCGAGTTCCATTTCGTCCCATGCCAGACGCATGCCGGTCCAGACCGCGACGATCGCGACCGAGATGGTGGCCAGCAGTTCCAGGGCTGCGGACGACATGAACGCGATCCGCAGCGTGCGGACGGTGGCGACCCGGTGCCGGTCGCCGACCGCAGAAACCTGTTCGGCCTGGTGCTCGGCGCGGCCGTAGGAGACCAGCGTCGGCAGTCCGCGCATCACGTCGAGGAAGTGACCGGACAAGCGGGTCTGGGTCTTCCACCGCTTCTCGGTGGCGTCCTGCGTGAAGCGTCCGATCAGAGCCGCGAACACCGGCAGCAGCGGCAACGTCAGCACCACGATGAGCGCGCTGCTCCAGTCGACGAAGAGCAGGCAGAGGACGGCGAGCGGTGGCACGACGGCAGCCGCCACCAAGGAGGGCAGGTAGCGGGCGACATACGGCTCGACCGCGCTCGCCCCGTGGGTCGAGACCGTCATCAGACGGGCGGCGTCCGGACGCTCGTCCGCAGGCGCCGCGAGCATCCGTCGCAGGTAGTCGTGACGCAGTGCACCCGAGATGCGGGTCGCCGCCCAGGACGCCACCTGCTCGGTGAGCAAGGACAGCAGACCGCGGATTACGAAGACGACAACAACCGCGACCGCCGGGCCCGTCAGCGAGTGCCCGCGGACCAGAGCCACCACCAGCGCCGCGATCGCAAACGCACCGGAGATGGCCGCGACCCCCGACAGGCCACCCAGCACACCGAGCACCACAACGGGCACTCGGGTGGCGGGTACTTCCTTGACCAGTCGGGGGTCGAACGGCTTCATGTCAGGCGTCCACCTCGTCCTGGATCTTCAGCGGGTCGACGGCGCCGGGGATGTGCTCGACACTGATCCGGCGACGGAACACCCAGTAGTTCCACGCGGTGTACGCCAGCGCGATCGGGGTGAAGATCAGCGCTGCTCCGGTCATGATCTGCAGCGTCAGGTGCGAGCTGGACGCGTTCTCGACCGTCAGGTTGAACCGATCGTCCGTCGTGCTCGGCATGACGTTCGGGAAGATCGCCAGGAAGTAAGTCGCGACGGCCATCGCCCAGGTGATGGTGGTGCCGATGAACGCCTTGCCCTCCGCACCCTTGGTGTTGAAGAAGATCGCCGCGAGCAGCGACACCGCCGCGATCGCCGTGGTGATCCAGGAGCCGACGTTGCCGGTCTTGAGGCCGACCCACAGCAGCAGCACCACGGCCAGTACCGCCGTCACCAGGCCGGCCTTGGTGGCGAAGGCGCGGGCGTCGTGGCGGATCTGACCGGCGGTCTTCAGCGCGATGAAGTGGCCGCCGTGGGTGAGCGACAGGCCGACGAACACCAGGCCACCGAGCAGCGACAGCGGGTTCAGCAGCGTGAACAGGTTGCCGGTGAAGATGAACTCCTGGTGCCGGTCCTGGGTGATCGGCACACCGGCGACGATGTTGGTCAGCGCCACACCGAGCAGCAGCGGCGGCAGCAACGAGCCGATCATGATGCACAGATCCCAGCCCTTGCGCCACGCGTCCGAGTCACGCTTGTGGCGGTACTCGAAGCCCATGTTGCGCACGATCAGGGCGACCAGGATCAGCAGCAGCGCCAGGTAGAAACCACTGAAGAGAGTGCCGTACCAGGCCGGGAACGCCGCGAACATCGCACCGCCGGCGGTGAGCAGCCAGACCTCGTTGCCGTCCCAGAACGGGCCGATGGTGTTGAGCAGGACGCGGCGACGCTTGTCGGTGTCGGCCTTGTCCGAGCCCTTGCCGAGGATCGGTAGCGACATCCCGACCCCGAAGTCGAAGCCTTCGAGCACGAAGTAGCCGGTCCACAGGACGCCGATGATTATGAACCAGAGTGTTTCGAGAGACATGTGTTCTCAGTCCTTTTCGCGAATGTCCGGCGCTCAGTAGGCAAACGCCAACTGGTCGTCGTCCTCGAGCATCTTGGGTTCTTCGAAGGGCTCGGCACCCTTCTTGATGTAGTCGAGGAAGAGCTTCACCTCGATCACGGCGAGCACCGCGTACAGCAGGGTGTAGACGATCAGCGAGATCGCGACGTCGGCGGTCGAGGCGGCCGTGGACAGACCCGTCTCGGTGGTCATGACGCCGTAGACCAACCACGGTTGACGACCGATCTCGGTGAAGATCCAGCCGAAGCTGTTGGCGAACACCGGCGCGAACGGGGTCAGCACCGCGATCCAGATGAACAGCTTGCTCTTCGGAGTACCGCCCTTGCGGGTCTTCCACAGCACCAGCACTGCGCCGGCCATCGCCGCCATGCCTAGGCCGATCATGAACCGGAAGGACCAATAGGAGCCGGGGATGTTCGGCACGTAGCTGGAGGGGCTGATGTAGTGCTCGGGGACGCCGTATTCCTTGTTCTTCTCCGCGATGGCAGCCGGCAGTTCACGACGCAGATCGTTGATGCCGGCGACCTCGCCGTTCATGTCACCGGTGGCCAGGAACGACAACACCTTGGGGACGGTGACGGCGAACTCCTCCTTGCTGCCGTCCAGAGATCCGATGGTGAACACCGAGAAGCTCGCCGGCTGCTCGGTGTCGTACAGCGCCTCGGCGGCAGCCATCTTCATCGGCTGGACGTCGGTCATGATCTTGCCCTGGATGTCGCCGGAGATGAGCATCGCGACGCTGGCGACCAGGGTCACCCAGGCACCCACGCGGGCGCTCTTGCGGTACATGCCGCGGTCGGCTTCCGCGCGTCCCTTCATCAACTTCCACAGACCGACTCCCATGACCATCGCGCCACCGGTCATGTAGGCGGCGGACACGACGTGCGGGAAGGTGACCAGTTGCACCTTGTTGGTGAGGACGGCGACGAAGTCGGTGAGTTCTGCGCGGTTCTTCAACTCGTTGTACTTGAACCCGACCGGGTTCTGCATGAACGAGTTCGCGGCCAGGATGAAGTAAGCCGACAGGACGGTGCCGATGTGCACCAGCCAGATGCACATCACGTGCAGCTTCTCGGGGATGCGCCCCCAACCGAAGATCCACAGGCCGAGGAAGGTCGACTCCAGGAAGAAGGCCAGCAACGCCTCGAACGCGAGCGGGGCGCCGAAGATGTCTCCGACGAACCGGCTGTAGGCCGACCAGTTCATCCCGAACTGGAACTCCTGCACGATGCCGGTCACCAGGCCGAGCGCGAAGTTGATCGTGAACAGCTTGCCGAAGAACTTCGCCAAGCGCAGCCACTCCGGGTTGCGGGTGCGCAACCACGCGGTGTGGAAGCCGGCGACGACGGCGGACATGCCGATCGTGATCGGCACGAAGAAGAAGTGGTAGACGGTCGTGACGGCGAACTGCCATCTCGCCAGATCAAGCGCATCCACTGGGCGTACTCCTGAAATTCCCGGGTCCGGACACAGGTGGTCCCCGTGTCGCCGAATCCGATACTACTCCTAGTAGTACTACCCGCCACCTGTACTGGATTTTCACCGCGTGATACCCGTCACGCAGACGACCTGGCACCCACCTGGGCCGATCTTCCCCTCTTCGGCTTCGCCGTGTTCGCAATGATCCCGGGCCGGACCAGGGAGGTCGGCCAAAGCTGCCGCATCGCGCTGTTCGCCGTCCCCGACCGGCAACCAGGGCCTGGAACAATCGCCGGATGACTTCACCGCTGCGACGCATCGCCGTGTTCTGCGCATCCCGCCCCGGCATCGACGACGCCCTCATGAAGGCTGCGTACGACGCCGGAAACTGGCTGGCCCGCAACGACATCGGCCTGGTGTACGGCGGTGGGGGCAGCGGCCTCATGGGCGCAGTCTCCAGTGGCGCACTGGACGCTGGTGGCGAAGTGATCGGCGTCATCCCGCAGTCGATGATCGACCGCGAATGGGGTCGGCACGACCTCACCCGACTCGACGTCGTCCAGACCATGCATGAGCGCAAGGCCTCGATGGCGGACCATGCAGACGCGTTCCTGTGCCTGCCCGGTGGGCTGGGCACCCTCGAGGAGATCTTCGAGGTCTGGACCTGGCGCACGCTCGGCTATCACGACAAGCCGGTGGGCTTCCTGGACACCGGCGGCTTCTGGCAGCCGATGCTCGAAGTGTTGCGGGCGATGGTCGCGAACGACTTCGTCCACGAGGCGACGCTGAAGGACATCGTTGTGGAAGAGACCATGGACGCGGCCGTCGCAGGTCTGGCCGAACGCGTCTGACCACCTGTCGAAAATTTACCGGCGCACTGGACGTCCATGTGTTCAACGAACCGGGCAAGACCATGCCGGCGGCACGGTACATCCGGGTGCACGCCACCGAGCGCGCGACGAACTACGGCTACTCGATCGAGGAGCTGCAGGTCTTCACCGACTGAGGATTCGCAGCACGACGAAGGGTCCCGCCCGATCGGACGGGACCCTTCGTGTCGGTCAGTGCGTGCCGGGCCGTGTGACGCCGGCCACCTCACATCGGGGAGAATGCTGCGCGTCCGGGACGTTGGAACCACAACCGTCACCCGAGGCCCACCTCCGAACAAGGACCCCGCTTGAACGTCACCGCGCTCGTCTGGACCCTGACCATCACCGGCATCATCGGTCTGCTGCTGTTCGACTTCTTCTTCCACGTCCGCCAAGCACACGAGCCGACGCTGAAGGAATCCGCCACCTGGTCGGCTCTGTACGTCGGCGTCGCCCTGGTGTTCGGCGTCGGCCTCTGGTACTTCGCAGGCAGCGGCCACGGCGGCGACTACTTCGCGGGCTACATCACCGAGAAGGCGCTGAGCGTCGACAACCTGTTCGTGTTCATGGTGATCATGGCCAGCTTCAAGGTGCCACGGGCCTACCAGCAGAAGGTGTTGCTCGTCGGTATCGCAATCGCATTGGTGGCTCGTGCCGCCTTCGTCTTCGTCGGCGCTGCGATGATCAACACGTTCAGCTGGACGTTCTACTTCTTCGGCCTCGTCCTGTTGGTCACCGCCGGCCACATGCTCAAGCCTGAAGGCGAGCAGGAGCACTCCGCCGACAACATCGTCAGCCGGATCGCCAAGAAGTTCTTCAAGGCGTCCGATGAGTACGACGGCGACAAGTTGTTCACCCGGATCGACGGCAGGCGGGTCATGACCCCGATGCTGCTGGTGATGATCGTCATCGGCGGCACCGACATCCTGTTCGCGCTCGACGCGATCCCGGCGATCTACGGTCTGACCGAGGTGCCGTACATCGTGTTCACCGCGACGGCGTTCTCCCTGCTCGGTCTGCGGCAGCTGTACTTCCTGATCGACGAACTGCTCGACCGCCTGATCTACCTCAGCTACGGCCTGGCCGTCATCCTCGGCTTCATCGGCGTGAAGTTGCTCCTCCACGCCCTGCACAAGAACTCGCTCGGGTTCATCAACGACGGCAAGCCGGTGGACGTCATCGAACTCACCACACCGGTCTCGCTCGGCGTGATCGTCGGCGTCCTCGTGACCACCGTCGTCGCATCTCTGATCGCTTCGCGCAAGAAGGCCGAGAAGAAGGAGCTCAGCAAGGCCGGGCCCACGCAGTGATCAGCACGCAGTGATCAGGCGACCCGCTCGGTCGTGATCTGCAGCGCCGCGAGCCGGTCGAGGGTCGGGTCCCACATGCGGGTCAGGTGCTCCGCGATGTTGCTGTTGACGGCGTAGGTGAGCACGAGCTCGCACCCTTCGCCCTCGATGGGCAGCAGTCGTACCGACAGCGTGTCGAGGCCCTCCTGGACGAAGTCGGCACCGTCGACGCGCCAGGTCAGGTCGAAACCGTGCTGATCCCAGTGCAGGCAGGTGCCGGAGATCGTGACACCGGTGGACGCACTGGAGATGCGGTAGGCGTCACCGCGTCCGCGGCGCGGAAGGTCGTAGCTGACGCCGTCGATGTGGGGCCAGAACCACTCACTCATGACGCGGGGGTCAGCCCATGCAACGACGACATCGCTGACCGACATCCGCAGTCGCCGGTGGAAGATGTAGTCCTGGTTCACGCCACCAAGCTAGCCAGATCCGCCTTCTTTTTTGTATCGGACGAGCGTTCTGTAAAACGTCTTTACCTTCTCTATTGGATATCTTTACCTTCTTCAGTGGGTCGTCGAGCGCCCGCTTTGGACAGTCGTCCAGTCACGCGATGACGCGCAATTCTGGGGAGTCGCCATATCCAATTGGCCGATGAACCATTCGGTGCGTCAGACTCACGAGCATGTTGCACGTCGCCTTCTTCGAGCCGCAGATCCCGCCCAACACCGGAAACGCGATTCGCCTGTCTGCGTGCACGCCGGTGCATCTGCACCTGATCGAGCCGCTGGGCTTCTCGATGGAGTCGGCCCGGTTGCGTCGCGCCGGTCTGGACTATCACGACCTGGCGACCGTCACCGTCCATCCCGACTTGGATGCTTTCTGGTCGCATCTGCCCGGCGCTCGGGTTTTTGCCTACACCGGACGCGGCGACACCGTCTTCAGCTCGATCGCTTACGAGACCGGTGATGTGCTGCTGTTCGGACGAGAGGCCGACGGCCTGCCCGAGGAGGTCCTGTCGCACTCACGCATCACCGCGCAGGTGCGGGTGCCGATGATGCCGGGACGCCGATCCTTGAACCTCAGCAACACCGCGGCGATCGCTGTGTACGAGGCATGGCGGCAATGGGACTACGCACTGCCGAGCGCAACGGACGCGACCGTCTCGTAGCGCGGCCTGCCCGACTGGCCTTCCCGCAGGTGGGAGTGCACCAGTTCGACCTCCTCGACCAGCCACGGCGCGGACCGGAAGGTGTCGAGCACCTGCAGCCACTTGCGGGCGTCCAGTGATCGCTTCAGCCGTGCGATCGTGAGGTGACCGACGAAGCGCTGACCGTCCGGGGTCGCACCGGCGCTGTTGCACGCGTTGCGGACGCCGGCGGCGAGGCGACTCATGTCGGCAGCAGGTGCCAGCCACAGCACCTTGGCGGTGAACTCGTCCGGGAAGGCGCCCGCTCCGGCCAGTGACAGCTCGAAGGACTCGTGTTTGGCGGCAGTGCGTTCCAGCGCCTCGACCAGATCGTCGACCCTGTGCTGCGCCACCTGCGCAAGGAAGGCGAGCGTGAGGTGCCACTGCTCGGGGTCGATCCACGGCATGCCGTCGCGGGGCGCGAGAAACTCGCTGAGTTCTTCCTTGATCGGTTCCGGCGGCACCACCGCCACGAACATCCGCGCGCTCACGCCTGCTTGAAGAAATCGGGTGCAGTCATGCATTCGAGCCTAGGCGAAGAGCAGGGTGGAGCAATGACGATGCACGCGGACGATTACCAAGCCTGTCCAGCAAGGCCGGGTACGACATGTGGCCCGGGCCCTACGGCCAGGGCGGCGGCAGCCGGAAGTACCTGATCTCCTCACTCGACCAGTCGCTGAAGCGCATGGGCGTCGAGTACGGCGACATCTTCTACAGCCACCGGTTCGACGACACCACGCCGCTGGAAGAGACGATGGGCGCACTGGACTCGATCGTCCGGTCGGGCAAGGCGCTGGACGTCGGCATCTCCTCCTACAGCGGGCAGCGGACGCGTGGAGGGGTCAAGATCCTGCAGTCGATGGGGACGCCACTGCTGATCCGCATCGCCGGCAAGCGTGGCCAGACCCTCGCTCAGATGGCACTCTCGTGGGTGCTGCGCGACCCGCGGGTCACCGCGGCGCTGATCGGTGCGTCCAGCGTCCAGCAGTTGGAGGACAGCCTCGGGGCATCGACAAACTCGAGTTCACCAACAAGGAGCTGAGCGCGATCGACAAACACGCGGTCGATTCGGGCATCAACATCTGGAAGCGGTCCAGCGACAGCTGAACCACACCGGCTTGTGCCCGCGATTGCGTTCAAGGTCCGGCGCTTTCGGCGCATGCGGATTCGTTCCTCATCCGCGTGGCTCAACCAGCGGAGCGCGCGGATTCGCGTGGGCTCAGCGGGTCAGGCGGTCCAGGAACGCTCTGAGCAACACCCCGCTCAGGCGACGGTGGGTTCCGATCCGTCCGAGGAGACCATCGGCTTGCCCGCCTCGTGCCAGGCCTTCATGCCGCCCTCGAGGTTGGCGACATCGAGACCGAACTCGGCGAGCGAGGGCAACGTGCGCCGGACGCGTCCGCCGCCCTTGCAGGTGACGATCAGCTGGCGGTCGCCGGCGAGGTCGCGGATGTGGTCGAGGTTCTGGGACAACTCACCGAGCGGGATGTGGACGGCGTTGGGTGCGTGCCCGGCGTCCCACTCGTGCTGTTCACGGATGTCGAGGAACACCGCATCGTCGGGAAGGTCGGTGACAGGGACGTCCGGGAATCGGCTCATTCCTCGAGAGTAACCGTTGCCGCCGGGGACAGCCGTAATCACACCGTGATCACCATCGGCCCAACTGCGCGGATCGACCGAGCCTCCAGCGCAGTGATCAGGGTTCAGGTTCAAGGGTCGGGGGGCCGGCATGCACATCAATTCACCGGTCACTGGGCGACTATCGACCTGGCCGGCTTCCGCGCCTGAATCACCTCACTCGTACTGGTCGTCACTGCGGCGCAACAGGATTCGTGGCAGCACCACCCACAACGCGATGATCAGCAGGACGCAAAGCCCGGCCGCGATGTAGCCGGCTGTGCGGCCGATCACTACGTCGACGATCAATGCGGTCGCACACACCAGCGCGAGCCCGAGCATCATCAGGCCGGCCATCGTGAGCTTGTTCGCGGCCTTGACGAGTTCATCCTTCGCCCGGCGCCGGAACAGGATGCGGTGGATGACGACGGGGCTGATGATGCAGAACGTGGACGCCGTGATCAGCCCGACGATCGCGACGTAAAGATGGATCTGCTGCCCCTGCAGGATGTCGAACCGCGCCTGGAACGGGAGGGTCAGCAAGAAGGCGAACAGGATCTGGATGCCGGTCTGGGTGACACGCAGTTCCTGCAGCAGTTCGTTCCAGTTGCGATCGAGCCGCTCGCCGGGTGACTCGCCGCGCTCGTCGTCCCCCTGGTCGTAACTGACGTCCTGGTGCCCCATCCGTTCAACGTACTGGTCGCGAATCTGCCGGTGGGGGGTTTTCGGTCCGGCGACCCGCGACCCGCACGTCCGGCGTCGAGGGTGTCCGACCTTGAACGTCCGTCGCCGCCGAATACTTGCACCGTGAAAGAATCGCGCGATGGGACCCCTCTTGGATCGCATCGCCTCCGCACTTTCCGGTCGTCGGTCCTGGTGGGCCTTGATCCTGGCCGTTCTGCTGGCGGGCCTCGCCTTCGCGATGGGCGCTACCTCGAGTTCGAGTGCTCCGGTGTCGCTGCCCGCCGGCGCGGAGTCGGCCATGGTTCGCGAGACCCTGAAGAGCTTTCCCGGCGGTGAACTGTCCCAAGGCGTCGCCGTCGTGACCCGCGAGGACGGCGCCAAGCTGTCCCCCCAGGACCTCTCGGCGATCGGCCAGATGCGTGAGCGGATGCTCGCCGTCGACCGGGGGGACGCGGTCAAGAACGCACCATCCTCGGGCCCGCCGGTCGTGCCTTCGCCGGACGGCAAGGCCGCGATCGCCTTCGTCCCGTTCGACGGTTCGGTCACCGGTTTCCCCCTGGTCGACTCGGTCAAGGAGGTGCGTGAGGCCGCCAATTCCGGTCTGCCCCAGGCACTGAAGATGGAGTTCACCGGCGGCCCGGGCTTCGGCGCCGACACCGCCAACGCATTCGCCGGAGCTGACCTTCGGCTCATCCTGATCACCGCGCTCGTCGTCGCCGTGCTGCTGCTGATCACTTACCGTTCCCCGATCCTGTGGCTGGTGCCGCTGATCGTGGTTGCGCTCGCCGACCGGGTCGCATCCATCGTCTCCGGCCGTGTCGTCGAAGCGTTCGGACTGGTCAGCGACGGCTCGACGTCCGGCATCACCAGCGTCCTGGTGTTCGGAGCGGGCACGAACTACGCGTTGCTGCTCGTCTCGCGATACCGCGAGGAACTGCGTCACGAGACCGACCACCGAGTCGCCCTGCGCACCGCCGTCCGACATGCCGGTCCGGCGATCCTGGCCTCCAACCTCACCGTCGTGCTGGCCCTGGGTGCCTTGTTGTTCGCGATCCTGCCCAGCAACCGCGTCCTCGGTCTGAGCGCTGCCGTCGGCCTGTTGGTCGCACTGGTCTTCGTGATGCTGCTGTTGCCGCCGGCCCTCGCGCTGTGCGGACGCAAGCTGTTCTGGCCGTTCGTTCCGAAGCCGGGCGACCACAAGGACAAGAAGGAAGGCATCTGGCACCGCCTCGCCGACGGCGTCTCGAGCAAACCGTGGATCTACGGCGGAGCCGGTGTGCTCGTCCTGCTGATCTGCGCCGCCGGTCTGTTCGGGGTGAAGGTCGGCCTGTCGCAGACCGAGCAGTTCCGTGTCGCGGCCGAGTCCGCCGACGGGGTCGAGACGATGGCGAAGCACTACCCCGCCGGTGAGGCGAACCCCACCCGGATCGTTGCGAAAACCGCTGCAGCGCAGCAGGTTCAGCAGCGTGTTCAGGGCGTCGACGGAGTCCGCTCGGTGCGTCCGAGCGGTCGCTCCGAGGCGGGACTCTCCTCCTGGACGGTGGTGCTGGATGCGCCTCCCGGCACGGACGGAGCCACCGGCAGCGTCCGCGGGATCCGGGGTGCGCTGAAGGGTGTTCCGCAGGCCGAGGCGATGGTCGGCGGTCCGGACGCCGAAGCGCTCGACCAGTCGACCGGTGCCGAACGTGACCTGAAGCTGATCGTCCCGCTGATCCTGCTGGTCGTGTTCATCGTGCTGGTGGTGCTGCTGCGAGCGCTCGTGGCACCCGTCCTGCTGATGTTGTCGACGGTGCTCAGCGCTATCGCAGCGATCGGTCTCGGCAGCTGGATCAGCACCAATGTCGCGGGATTCCCGGCGCTGGACGACGGCGTCCCCTTGTTCGCTTTCCTGTTCCTGGTGGCACTCGGTGTCGACTACACGATCTTCCTGGTGATCCGTGCGCGCGAGGAGAACGCGAACCACGGCACCAGGGAGTCGATGGTGCGTGCCGTATCGGCGACCGGTGCGGTGATCACCAGTGCGGGCGTCGTGCTCGCAGCAGTGTTCGCGGTGCTCGGGGTGCTGCCACTCATCGTGCTCACCCAGCTCGGCATCGTGGTCGGCCTGGGCATCCTGCTCGACACCTTCCTGGTGCGCACGGTCGTGATCCCCGCGTTGTGGAGCATCGTCGGTCCGAAGGTGTGGTGGCCCTCGAAGCTGAGCTGAGCACCCGGACGGTTACGTCTCGGACGTACGTTCGTGAAACTTCTCTCGTTGTCGGCGCGTGCGCCTAAGGTCGGACACGTCGCGACCACTGTTCGTTTCACGGTCGCATCGCACATCCACGACACCCGGGGAATCCCATGCACAAGCTCATGTCCGTAGCCACCGCAGCCGCCTTCGCCATCGGTTTGGCCGCGCCGGCGGTGTCGGCCGAGGCCGCCACGTCCGCCCCGTCGTCGGTCCGGACCACCGACCTGCGCAGCGCGATCGAGGCCCACCTTGCCGCGTCCTCGCTGTCGCCGGCGCAGAAGACCCGGGCCCGTGCGATCGCTGCGAAGCTTCCCGCCGGCCTTACCCTGACGCCGCGTGGCGCTGCTGCGGCCGCCACCGACTCGGAGTGGAACACCGCGCGTAACGGCGCGATCGACCCGTCCCAGTACGAGTGTGCCGACACCCCGGTGAGCGGCTGGCTCGACGGTCAGCTCGCGAACGTGAACATGCCGAACTTGATCGCGCTCAACAGGCTCGGTGCGCTCGACATCCCGGCGTACCGCACGCTGATCTTCGGTCAGGCCAGCAAGGGCGACCGGTTCGGCTACAACGGCGAGTACACCAACGAGATGAACCGCACGATGCGCGACCTGCGCAGCTTCTGGGACATCAAGAGCGACGACATCTCGCTGATGCCGATGCACGGCGCGGCCTCGTTCACCGACCAGAAGCAGGTGTCGCTTACCGTGCAGTTGGCCTTCGGCGTCTCGCCCGCCACCGGCGACGCGATCGCCGCGCTCTACCCGATCCTGTTCGCCGCCGACCCGGCACTGAAGGGCGGCGACCACCCCATCTTCACCTTCAACGCGTTCGCGTACACCGAGGACGGTGCGCCTGCGAATGAGCAGCTCGGCATCTCCGACCGCATCGTGATGGGCGACGGCGTTTTCGCCGGCATGGCAGCGATCGGCCTGGGCCGCACCGCTCCCCGCTCGATCCTCGCGCACGAGTTCGGGCACCACGTGCAGTACGAGAACAACCTGTTCGACTCACCGCTGACCGGACCGGAGGCGACTCGTCGCACCGAGTTGATGGCCGACGGCTACGGCTCGTACTTCATGACCCACAAGAAGGGTCAAGCGCTGAACAAGCACCTCGTCGTGCAGGACGCTATGGCGTTCTACAACGTCGGCGACTGCCAGTTCACCTCCGACGGCCACCACGGCAGCCCGAACCAGCGTCTGCGCGCTGCGAACTGGGCGTCCGACCTCGCTCTGGCGACCAAGCCGCGGTCCAACGTGATGCCGTCGATGGACTTCGCGCGAGCATTCGACGCGAAGCTGCCGCAGTTCGTGGCCCCCGACGCCGGCTGACCTGGTCGTTCCACGCACGGTGCCCACGGACCTCGGTTCGTGGGCACCGCTGTCTGCACCGCGAATCCGCTTCATCCACAGCGTTGTTCACACCTGTGGATAAAACTACAACGATGTAATTTGTCCGGACTTCATCGCCATTACGGAACGGAGGCGGGCAGGATCGACGTCACTCCCCCGGTTCGGCACTGGTTCGCCGGACCCTCGGGGCAACGCAAAAGGCGTTGTCACACACAGAGATTCAGGCGAGATCATGAAGAAGATCGCCAAATTCGCACTGGCCGCAACGCTCGTCGGAGGCGTGGGGGCGCCAACCGCCGTCTTCGTCGCCGATCAAGCGTCCGCCGAATCGGCGTGAGTTTCTGCCCTTGGCCGTCCCTGGCGAAGGGCAGAGACTCACGCCGATTTGGTTTGGTCTCAGCTCACGCTGCGCAGGTACTTGCCGAAGTGCGGGACGGTGAACGCGACACGTCCGCGTTCGTTGGAGTAGACGAGCCCCTTCTTCAACAGCGCATCCCGTGCGGGAGATAGGGACTGGGGTTTGCGGCCGAGGACGTCGGCGACATCGGACGTGAGCACCGAGCCGACCTCGTCCTTCTCCGAATCGGGCAGCCGGCCGCCGGCCTCCGCCATCGCGCGTAGGTACTCCCGCTCCCCCGGCGTCGCACGTTCGTAGCGTGAACCGAAGAATCCGACAGCGAGGTCGGCCTCGGCCTGTGGGGCAGCGACGGCCACATCGGACGCAGTGATCGGCGACTTGGGGGCCAACTCCCACACCACCTGGCCGTACGCCTGGATGAAGTACGGGTAGCCGCCGGTCACCTCGTACATCGCATCGAGAGCGCCCTGCTCGAACTCGGCGTCCTCGTCCTGCGCCGGACCCTGGAGTGCACGGTCGGCCGCCTCGCGGGGAAGGCGATCGATCCGTGCGTAACGGAACAACCGCTCGGAGTAAGACTTGGACGCCGACAGCACGGCCGGCAGGTGCGGCAGGCCGGCGCCGACGACGATGACCGGCAGACCGGACTGGCTGATCTCGTGGCACGCCGCGCACAATGCAGAGACGTCCTCGGGGTGCAGGTCCTGCATCTCGTCGATGAAGATGCCAATACCGCGTCCCATGTCGGCAGCCAATCCGCCTGCGTCCGAGAGCAGTTCGACCAGATCGATCTCGATATCGCCGGAGTCGGCGCGCCCACTCACGGCCGGCGCGTCGATGCCCGGGCTCCACTTGTCCCGCAGCTTCGCGTTGGGTGCCGCGTCGCGCTGGGCGAAGGCCTTGATGACGCCCAGGACGTGGTCGACGTCTTCGCTCTGTGGGTGGCCGAGCTCGCGCACCGCCTGGTGCAGCGCACTCGAAATCGGTCGGCGCAGCCGTTGGTCGGGCCGAGCCTCGAACTTGCCGGTGCCCCACTTCGCCCGCACCGCCTCGGAGCGAAGTGCGTTGAGCAACACCGTTTTTCCGACACCGCGCAGTCCGGTGAGCACGATCGACCGCTCCGGACGACCGCGCGCGATGCGCTGGAGCACCACCTTGAACTGGTCGAGTTGCTCGTCACGACCGGCGAGCTCGGGCGGACGTTGGCCGGCGCCGGGCGCGTACGGGTTACGGATCGGGTCCATGCGAGGACTGTATGCGCATCTCTACCGGACACCCGATATTTCGCTAGCGAGTCCGATGGATCCACCAGAGGTGGTCGCAATCCCCCGATCAGGAAGTCTCATCAAATCTATTGCAGTTGCGATAGTCGCCTAGTCGACCTCATCACAGCACTGACGCGCAGTGACAAAGAGCATGTTTGTTCACCTGATGAATGTGACCCTTGACACATTTCCGAGAGTGCGCAACGGTCTGCCGCAGCCGGCACGCCCCCTGCTGCCGCCGACAAGGAGTGCTCCGATGTCCAAGCGCATGCTGTCCGTGAGCGCCGCCGTGGCCGCCACCCTCGCTCTCTCGATCACCCTTCCGCAGCAGGCCGAGGCCGCGTCCGACCCGGTCGGACCGACCCAGCTGTCTTTCCCCGCTGCCCTCGCATGGTCGGCCTTCTCCCCCAACGCCGTAGCACCCGGCATGAACGACTGGGACTGCAAGCCCAGCGCCGCACACCCGCGTCCGGTGGTGCTGGTGCACGGCACCTGGGCGAACCGCTACGCCTCGTTCGCGCTTCTGTCGCCCGAACTCAAGCGCGCCGGCTACTGCGTGTTCGGCCTCAACTACGGCGACGAGAACGACTCGATCGCCGGCAAACTGCCCGGCGTCTACGCAACTGCCGCGATCAAGCCGTCCGGCGCCGAGATCTCGCAGTTCGTCGACCAGGTGCTCGGCAGCACGGGTGCGGCGCAAGTCGACATGGTCGGCTGGTCGCAGGGTGGCATCGCGGCCCGCTCTTACCTGCAGTTCTACGGCGGCGCCAACGCCTCGAATCCCGCCGCCAACAAGGTGAAGAACCTCATCCAGTACGGCGCGACCAACCACGGCACCACCCTCAGTGGTCTGGCGACGCTCGCCGATCAGCTCGGGATCCTCAACCTCACGCCGGCCGCACTTGGCCAGGCCGCCGTCGACCAGACCATCGACTCGCCGTTCCAGCAGCAGCTCAACGCCAACGGCGACACCGTGCCCGGCGTCAACTACACGGTGATCGGCACGAAGTACGACGAGGTCAGCACGCCGTACACCCGCACCTTCCTCACCGCCGGACCTGGCGCGACGGTCAACAACATCACCCTGCAGGACGGCTGCGCGGTCGACCTCAGCGACCACCTGTCGATGATCTACTCGTGGCGCCTGATCGGCCTCACAAAGAAAGCGCTCAACCCGGCCGGCAACGTCTACGTGCCCTGCGTGCCGCGCCTGCCCGTCGTCTGACACCGCAATCCCGTCGCCGTCTCGCGCGGCGACGGGATTAGATGGTGCGGTGACCACGATCCACACCGCCCGCCTCACCCTGCGGCCGATCACCGACGCCGATGTCGCCGACGAACGGATCATCGGCTGGCACACCGACCCGGCCGGGTCCGAGCTCATGTCGGAGGCGCCGCGCACCCGTGACGACGCGGTCGAGGCACTGCAGACCTGGCGGGAGGGGTGGGACGCCGACGGCATCAGCTACTGGATCGCCGAGCACGAGGGCACGCCGGTCGGCATCGGCGGGGCGCGCGCGATGAACTACCAGAGCCACCCGCACCTCAACCTCTACTACCGGCTCGACCCGCAGTCGTGGCGCCGCGGCTTCGGCAGCGAGATTGCCTGTGCGGCAACGGCATACGCGCAGGAGTTCTACACCGACGGACCGGTCATCACCCGCATCGCACCGGCCAACGAGCCGTCACTGCGCATCGCCGAGCGCGCCGGAATGGAAGACCTCGGCCCGTTCCGGATGCCCCAAGACCCGGAGCACCTTCCCGACAACCTGCTCTTCGAGTCGCCCACCGCGCGGCTCGGCATCGGCGAGGCCTACGACGAGGTGCTCGACCTGTGGTGCCGGGTGAACGCGGACGGTGGTGCGGTCGGCTGGGAGGGTGCCGCACCCCGCGACGAGGTGGCGACGGTGCTCGACCGCCACCTGTCCGCCGAAGCAAGCACCCTTCTGCGCCTGCACGCGCCGAACGAGGAGACCTGGAACGACCCGTCCCAGGTCGGCCCGCTGCTCGGGTTCGGCTTCATCCAGCGCGCGACGTGGTTCTCGACCGCGCACCGCGCCACCCTCTACCGCGTGATGACGGACCCGCAGGAGCGCGGGCGCAATCTCGGACGCATCCTGATGGGCGCCCTGCACGGGCAGGCACGCCGGGACGGCGTCGAGACCTGCGAGATCAGCTACCGCGGGGGCACCGGACTGGAGAAGTTCTACGAACAACTGGGCTACGTCGAGACCGGGCGCCTGCCGGGAGGTCTGCGGTTCAGCTGGGGCGAGGTCGACGACGTGGCGATGGCTCGACGCCTCTGATCGGGTCTTATCTGCCTATCTAGCAACTCAACTAGAGGCCGCTAGCGGAAGACATCACGTGCCTCCTTGGTCAAGCGTCCATGGTGGCAGTGGCCGAGCGAATGCGGGAGGGGCTTCGGCGAATCCGTCAGTCGAGCCGGGTGACCTCGAACCGCCCCGTCGGGTGGGCGATGAGTTCCTGAGCGCCGACGATCTGGATCTCACGCGTGGCCGCGGTGTGGGTGGTCTCCATGACGCCGAACACGGAGTCGGCGGTCGCGGCGAGCGCCTGCTCGGCGGGTTCGGTGAGCAGGTGCGCCAGGAAGATCGCAGTGGTCGCGTCACCGGCACCGACCACGTACATCGGCAGCAACGGGGTGGTGACGATCCAGGCGCCGTCCCCGTTGACGACGGCCAGCTGGACGGAGTCGGCCGGGGTCTCGTCGGTCTGCACCGAGGTGACCAGCACGGTCTCCGGTCCGCGATCACGGATGGAGCGCGCGGCGTCCAGCAGTTCGGCGACGGAGTGGATCTCGCGCTCACCGGTGAGGTACTGCAACTCCCACTGGTTCGGGGTGATCACGTCGGCGGCCGGCACGACCTTGTCACGCATGAACTCGGGGATCCCCGGACGCACGAAGAACCCGCGTCCGACGTCGCCCATGACCGGGTCGGCGCAGTAGATCGCCTTCGGGTTCGCCGCCTTCACCCGTGCGACGGCGTCCAGAATCACGGTGCCGATCGGGTCGGCGCCCATGTAGCCCGACAACACGGCGTCGCATTCGGGCAGGACGCCGCGCTCCTCGATGCCGGTGATCACGTCACGCACGGTCTCGGGTTCGAAGACCGGTCCCCGCCACTCGCCGTAACCGGTGTGGTTGGAGAAGTGCACGGTGTAGACCGGCCAGACCTCGTGCCCCAGGCGCTGCAACGGGAAGACGGCGGAGGAGTTACCGGCGTAGCCGTAGGCGACCGAGCTCTGGATCGACAGGATCTTCATTCCCGCGATGCTAGTACGGCCGTGCCGTACACCTGTGCTGCAGTTCGTCGGTGCGCAGGCGCCACACCCGTGCAATCCCGGACCCAGGATTCTGGGCCGCGCCGAACTGCAGCACGGGTGTACGACGATCCCTACGCTGGTCACCATGAGCGAAGAACTGCAGCCGAAGGACATCGCCGACGACGCGATCATTCTCGACGTCCGCGAGCAGGACGAATGGGACGCGGGCCACGCCCCCAACTCGGTACACATTCCGCTCGGGGAGATTCCGGAGCGCCTGGGTGACCTGCCCGAGGGCGAGCCGCTGCCCGTGGTCTGCCGTTCGGGCAACCGGTCGAGCCGCGCCGTTCAGTGGCTGGAGGCGCAGGGCTTCGAGGTCGCGAACGTCGCCGGCGGGATGAAGCAGTGGGAGTTCGACGGCAAGCCCGTCGTCACCCAGCACAACGTGGAACCCACCGTCATCTGACACACAGACCTTCACCGAGTGGCCGGGCTGTGAATTGGTGGCCGGGCTATAGCCCGGACGCTGATTCATAGCCCGGCCACTCGGCGTAGGTGAGCATCAGTTGAGGATCACTTGAGCAGGCGGGACATGCGCCGGTCGGCGAGCGTCTTGCCGCCGGTCTGGCAGGTCGCGCAGTACTGCATCGAGCGGTCCGCGAAGGACACCTCGCGCACCACGTCGCCGCACTCCGGGCACTTCTCGCCGGCGCGTCCGTGCACCCGCATCCCGGAGCGCTTGGCGTCCTTGAGTTCGGCGGCGGGCTTGCCTGCGGAGGCTTCGATCGCGCCGTTGAGGGTATCCCGCATCGCATTGTAGAGCCGCGAAACCGCTTCAGGATCAAGGGAATCCGCCTTCGCGTACGGCGACAGTTTCGCGACGTGCAGCACCTCGTCCGAGTAGGCGTTGCCGACGCCGGCGATCACCGACTGGTCGCGCAGCACGCCCTTGATCTGCCCCTTCTTTGCGGCGAGCAACTGCGCGAACACCTCGAGCGTGAACTCCTCGGACAACGCGTCCGGCCCGAGGGAGGCGATCTGCGGCACCTCGGTGGTGGGGTCCTTGACGATGTACGCGGCCAGACGCTTCTGCGTGCCCTGCTCGGTCAGGTCGAACGCCGAGCCGTCCTCGAACGAGACTCGCAGCGCCACCGGGGACTTGCCGCCCGGACGTAGCCGGGTGGCCGGTGCCTTCTCATACCAACGCAACCAGCCCGCGCGGGACAGGTGGAAGACGAGGTGGATGCCGTCGACGTCGAGGTCGATCCACTTGCCGAACCGTCGCACGTCGGTGACGAAAAGTCCGCAGAGTGCCTGCGGCGCAGGCGAATAGGTCTTGAGCACGCTGAACGAGGCGAGCTCGACGTCGGCCACCGCGACGCCTTCGACCCGCGAGCGCAGGAAGCGCACGAGGGACTCGACCTCGGGCAACTCAGGCATGGGAGACGCCGGTGTCGAGGGTGCGCAGGCAGGAGAGTTCCTGGAAGAGGGCGTACCCGTCGCCGCCCTCGACCTTGAAGGTCGGCGACGCGCGTCCGTCGTCACGCGACAGTGGGTGACCGTGCGACAGCATCTGCTGGGTGACGGTCAACTGTCGGATCGCGATCGCCCGGACGTTGTCGGGCATCTCGGCGGCGAACTCGTCGTAGATCTCCGGATCGTGCTGCCCGTCGTCGCCCACCAGCAGCCACTGGATGTTCGGGAATTCGACTGCCAGTCGGCGCAATTGGGAACGCTTGTGTTCGCGTCCGCTGCGGAAGACGGCGGTCTCGGTGGCACCCCAGTCGGTCATCAGCAACGCGCCGGTCGGGAACCCGTGGCGTTGCAGGAAGCGATTGATGATGGGCTGGGTGTTCCAGGCTCCGGTCGACAGGTACAACATCGGCGATCCGGGATTGTGCGCGAGCAGCGACCGATACAGCGCCGACATCCCGGGCACGACTCGGCGGGCCGTCTCCGGCAGCACGAACGTGTTGTACGCGGCGAGCATCGGACGCGGGAGCGAGGTGACGACGCAGGTGTCGTCGATGTCGCTGATGATCCCGAACCGGATGTCGTCGCCGATCACCTGCACCGGGGCAGTGCTCTCGACCGTTCCGCAGCGCACCCGGGCGTGGTGCCAACCCGGCTCGAGTCCGTGGCCCTGCAGAGTGATGTCGAAGTAGCCACCGCGATCGGAGTGGGTGTCCACGACCGCATCTCCGAGTCGCACCTGTACCGGCTGCCGGGATTGCGGGGCGGCCATGAAGACCCGGATGCCGCGCCGCACACTGGCGTACATCGGGTCGATCGGTTGGTCGGCGGCGTCGACGCGTGAGAGCACGATGCGTCCCATGACCCGCGCCTGGGTGCTGCTGGCATAGCCGGAATAGGCCAACACGCGCGTGACGAATCCACGTCGCGACAGCAACGTGCCCAGCACACTGTTGAACGCGTCCTCGGCGCGGGCGGCGGGGTGCATCGAACCCATGGGCAACACCCTAGGCGAACCGTCCCGCCTAGTCTGGACGCGTGGTGAACGGCAAGCGAGCGCGTCCGACCCGGCGCACCTTCGTGGCCGCGGCCGTCGCCACCACCGCCGGCGTCGGCGGCCTGCTCGGCTACCAGGCCTGGCCCCGCCGCGAGTACCCCCGCCACGTGCCGCTGTACTCCGCAACCGTTGCCAAAGGGCCTGCGCCGCAAGGCGATCCGGTGCCCGGCGAAGACCGCACGCTCGTCCAGTCCGGGGAAGTGAGCCTGTTGATCCGGGACAGCCGAGTCCTGCAGACGGCACCGGACGCGTCCGCCCTGCTCACCAGCGAGAACATCATGCTCGCTGCCGCTCCGCAGTGGTCGCGCACCGGTGATTTCAAGGAGTTCGCGCGCTCGGCGTTGCAGGACGTGTTCGTGCTCTCCGACGGTCTGCCGAGTCCGGTCGCCGCGTGGACGCCGTACTGGCGGTTCAGCTGGCCTCGCGACAGCGCATTCGTCGCGGTGGCTCAGGCGATGACCGGTCAGCCCGACGCCGCCGTGCGAGTCATCCGCTTCCTGCGGTCGGCGCAATCGGACGACGGCTGGTTCGAGGCTCGATACGCGCCCGGCACCTCACGCAGCCCCGACCGCCGGGCACGGCAGTTGGACGGTTCGGGATGGGCACTGTGGGCGGCCGACCAGGTACGAGCGCGTCTGCCGGCAGACCGGGCTCGCGTCGAGGTCGCGTCCTGGAGATCGCTGATCGTGCGCAGCACCGACCGGATCATCGCCGCGACGAACACCTCGTCCGGGTTGCCGCCGGCGACCCCGGACTACTGGGAGGTGGCCGAACGGTCACCGACTCTGGCCACGTGCGCGGTGCTCGCCGCCGGCCTCGAAGCGTCGGTGCGTCTGCTGACCGCACTCGGCGACACTGCGCGAGCCGAGCGAGCCAGTCGTGCGCTGACTCGGTTGGACGCGACGATCATGAGCGCCTACGGCCGGTACGGCTACCCGCGCCACCCCGGACGCAGCGACCCGGACATCGGCGCTGCCTTCCTGCTTCCACCCTTCCGGGAAGCGGTGAACGAGCATGCGCTGCAAGGCCTGGTTTCACTGTTGCCCCGGCTGAAACGACCGGCCGGCGGGTTGGCACCGGGTTCGAGTTGGCACCGCGACGGGATCAGCTGGACGCCTGAAACCGCGACTGTCGCAGCTGTTCTGGGTGCATCTGGTCAGACGCATCGGGCCAGCGACATGGTGCAGTGGCTCGGTGAACATCGCACGATCGCTGGTTCGTACCCGGAGAAGGTGCTGGAGACGGGCGAGCCTGCCGCGGTGGCGCCGCTCGCTTGGACCGGGGCTGCGGTGCTGCTCGCGATCCAGGGGCTCGAGGGTTGACTTCCCACTTCCCGGCGAACAGCCCAGGGACGACGAAAGCGCGACAGTCGCGCGTTACGCCCTGGTGCACGTCCGAACCGCGGCGTAACGGACGACTGTCGCGCCTTCATGTCATGGGTGAAACCAAAACGAACTCAGATGAACGACGGAACCGCGGTCCACGCCTCGCCGGGCTCGCCGGCACCGTCGCGGAGGACGGTCGCTTCGATGAGGCCGTACGGGCGGTCGGCGGCAATGAAGACCTCGCCGTTGTTCTCAAGGCCGAACCGGTCGAGGTCGTAGAGGAAGTGGTGCTTGTTGGGCGCGGAGAACTTGATCTCGTCGATCTCAGGGTGCGCCTCGAGCACGTCGCGGCCCATCGCGTAGAGGGTCTCCTGCAGCGCGCGGCTGTACGTGGTCGCGAACGCGGCCAGGCAGAGCTTCTTGACGTCATCGTAGACCTCGTCGAAGTTCACGCCGTCGATCGTGTTGAAGCGCCAGCGCGCGGTGAGGCTGGTCGCCATGATGCGGTCGTCGGCCTCCTCGAGCGTCGTGTACTTGTCCTTGAGGAAGCCCTTGAACTCCGAGCCGGTCGACTTCAGGACGATGAGGTCCTCCAGGCCGGAGACGACCCACACCTTCTGGTCGGCGTCGCGACCTTCGACCGTGATGATCGCGGTGCGGGTCTCGGTGCCGCGGCGCACGAACGAGTGGTCGTGACCCTGGCCGTCGACCTGGATGCGGTCCCAGGCGTACTCCTCGATGCGGATCTGCGATCCGGTCGCCTTCGCAGCGGCGGTCAGGAAGTGCTTGCCGAGCGCGACGCCGTAGGCCTCCGGCGACTCGATGCCGACCTCCTTGGCGAACGCGAAGGACGTGTTCTTCTGGGTGTCGGTCGGCAGGACGTCGCCCTGGTTGCCCTCGAGGTGGGCGGCGGTGAAGTCGCCACGCAGCGAGGTCGAGACATTGAGGTCACGGATCGAGTGACGGTCGGTGTCGCGGTAGACCCGCATCACACGGTTCTCCGCCTTGCCGTACTGGTTGCTTCCGAGCGAGATCGCCATCGGTTCTGCTCCTTGGTAGGGGCGCCCTCCGCGGCCAGGACACCCAAAGACTCGGTTCTGAGGTGCATTTCGCAATACGAAATTTGAATACCGACTGATGGAACCGTAGGGACGCACATCACACCCTGTCAAGGGTGGAGTCCACGCCTCGATGACAGATGTCACGATGCCTCGCCCGGCGGTCGTCATAACGGCCGGTTCGCCATACTACGGGCGTCTTCAAGGGAGGTGGTCGTCATCGCGACCGGTTGTCAGGGACGCTCGGACGCGATCTGTCGCAACAACTCGTTCGCCCGCACCAGCACTTCGCGATCCTGCTCGGACAGTCCGGCGAGTACCGGAGTGATCGTCGCCGACCGCGCCCGCCGCGCTTCGTCGAGCACCCGGCGTCCGGCGTCCGTCAGCGAGATCAGGCTCGCGCGGGCGTCGTCCTCGTCGCTCGCACGGACCAACAACCCTTGTTGCTCAAGCCTTTTCACCTGAGCGGTCATCGTCGGCTGACTGCAGTGGTCGGCCGCGGCGAGCTCACCCACCCGGGCGTTGTCGTGCGCCTCGACCAAGCTCAACAGACGTGCCTGACCGGTCGGGATCGGCAACTCCGAATGCTTGGTCGCCCAGCGGTTGAGTTTGGCCACCGCCGACAACAACTGAGCACCGAGGTCGTCCGCGGGTATGTCGCTCATCGCTCAGCCCTCTGAGGAATCCCGCAGTTCACGCTTCAGGATCTTGCCGGTCGCTCCCTTGGGCAGCTCGCCGATGAACCGCACCTCGCGCGGGTACTTGTAGGCGGCCAGGCGCTCCTTGGCGAAGTCCTGGATCTCCTGCTCGGTCAGCTGCGAGTCGCCGGTACGGACGACGTAGGCGATCACTTCCTCGCCGTAGTGCTCGTGCGGGACGCCGATGACGGCGGCCTCGGCGACGTCCGGGTGCTCGTACAGCACTTCCTCGACCTCGCGCGGGTACACGTTGTACCCGCCGCGGATGATCATGTCCTTGCTGCGGTCGACGATGAAGAAGTAACCGTCGTCGTCCATCTGCGCCAGGTCGCCGGAGAAGAACCAGCCGTCGCGGATCGCCTCGGCAGTGGCGTCCGGACGCTTCCAGTAGCCCTTCATCAACAGGTGGCCACGGATCGCGATCTCGCCGATCTCGCCCTTGGCGGTGTCCGAACCGTCCGGCTCGGCCAGGCGCATCTCGACGCCCTCGAGCGGGGTGCCGATCGAGCCGGCCTTGCGCTCGGCGTTCGGGTGGTTGAACGACGCGACGGGCGAGGTCTCGGACAGGCCGTAACCCTCGAGCACGACGCAGCCGAACTTCTGCTCGAACTTCTTCATCACCTCGACCGGCATCGCCGATCCGCCGCTGGCGCAGACCCGCAGCTTGGGGAAGTTGACCTCCCGGTCGGCGGTCGCAGCCAGCAACGCCTGGTACATCGTCGGCACGCCCTGGAAGATCGTGACGCCGGCCTTGTCGAGCATCTCCAGCACCGCGCCGGGCTCGAAACGAGGGACCATGGCCAGCGTCGCGCCGGTGGCGACGGAGGTGTTGAGGCCACAGGTCAGGCCGAAGACGTGGAACAAGGGCAGGCAGCCGGCGATCACGTCGTCCTCGGTGATCGCCATCAGCGTGCGGGCGACGACCTCCTGGTTCTTGTTCAGCGAGAAGTGGGTCAGCTCGGCGCCCTTCGGACGACCGGTGGTGCCGGAGGTGTAGAGGATGACGGCGGTGTCGCTGTCGTCGCGGTCGACGAACTCGGTGCTCGGCTCGTACTGCTTGATCGACTCACCGATGCCGGCGGGCAACGGCACCTCGATGAACGGGACACCGGCCTCCTCGGCCCCTGCGGCGGCGTCGCCCGGCATGCCGAACATCAGCTTGGCGCCGGAGTCGGACAGGTAGTACTCCACCTCGCGCGGACGGAACAGCGGGTTCATCGGGATGACCACGGCGCCGGCCTGGAGCGCACCGTAGAGGATGACCGGGAAGTCGAAGACGTTCGGCAGCGAAATGGCAACCCGATCGCCCGGCTGGATCCCCTTGTCCTTCAACAGGTTCGCCACGCGTCCGGCCGCGTCGGCCAGCTGGGCGTAGGTCATCGAGTGCTCGCCCATCCGCAGTGCGACGTTGTCGGGGTGCTGGGCGGCGGTGTTCTGCAGATTGCAGGCGAGATTGGTCATGAGCCGAGATTAGTTGGCGTTCCCGGCGTTCGGGTCGGTGCGGCCGAAAACGACCACGACTTCACGATGGTGCGGCCCTTCAGAGCCAGGAGACGTGCGACTTCAGCAGCGCGTAACCCACGAACGCGACGATGTCGAGGATCGTGTGCGCGATGACCAGGGGCATCACCCGCTTGGTGCGGCGGTAGACGAGCCCGAACACCAGCCCCATGACGACGTTTCCGACGAACCCGCCGAAGCCCTGATAAAGGTGGTAGGTGCCCCGGATCAGCGCCGACACGACGAGCACCTGGATCCACGACCAGCCGGCTTGCGTCCAGCGGGTGAAGAGGTAGCCGATCATGATGACCTCTTCGAGCAGTCCGTTCTGCAGTGCTGCCAGCACCAGCACAGGGATCGCCCACCAGTGCTCGCCAAGACCCGACGCGGCGAGTGTCGTATTGAGTCCGAAAGCTCGAGCCGCGAGGTACAGCAGCAGACCCGGAATGCCGATCACCGCAGCAAGGGCTGCGCCGAGCGCGAGATCGGGTCCTTTGCGTCTCCCGTCGAGCCCCAGCCACGTTGTCGCAGAGGACATTTCACGGTTGAGCAGATGGATCACCAGGAGCACCGGCACGATTGCGAGACCGACGCCGACGAGTTGGTAGACCAGGTCGAGCCATGACGCGCTCGCCTGGCTGCGGTTCATCGTGGTCGTCTGCTTGTTGAGCGCGACGTCGGTCGACAGGCTGCGCATGATCGACAGCACTGAGTAGATCGCCGACGCGCCGAGACTCAGGAGCAGGACGAGGACGGTCTCGTGCACGAGCGCGCGACGACGCAGTGGCGTCACCGGCACGTCGTAGGCAGGCAGGCGCATCAGCGCTGGTCGGTGCCCGTGGGGGTGTCCGGTGCGATCTCGGACGTGCCGCCGGATGCGGTGCCGGATTTCGGTTCGGACCCCCGCGCCGCCGCGTCACGCAACGGGACCGACGGCTCGACCGGGAACACCTGCCCAGGCCCCCACTCCTCGACCTCGACGTCTTCGACTTCGTAGCGCCGACGCCGGCGAGCACCGCTGCCAGCCGCAGCCGCACTGCCAGCGGGGGCCGCAGGGCTCGCCTGGTCGGCGATCGCGGCGCGATGGCGGGTACGTTCGCCGACCGGTTCGTCCGGCGTCGGCGCGTCGGCCCGGTTCCGGCGAGTGGCCCTGGACGCACGGGGAGTTTGCGGGCGCGACGAACCGCCGATCGTCGCGTAGAGCGTGATCGCGAACCCGAGAAGCGTGCTGATCAGCACCCACAACCAGATGTGCGGGAACAGCCAGGTCATGCGCCGTCTCCCGCTTCGCCGGCGGGGGCGCCGTCGGCCGCGGACGACCCGTCGACCTGCGATTCGCCGGCACCCGGCGCCGCGACCTGCGCCTCATGTGGGAACAACATCACCGCGACCAACCAGGCCGCGAGCGCACCGACCGCGAACCCGACGAGGCACCAAGCGATGGTCTGGATCGTCAACCAGGTCACTGCGCGCTCCCCTGCACCACGACCGTGCGCACTCCGGACATCTTTGCCAAGGCGTCGCGTGCCCGGGTGGTGTCGGCGCCGTCGGCGGTGCGCAGCGTCGCGTCGCGTCCGTCGAACCTCACCGTGGCGTCGCTCGCTCCGACTCCCTGCAGCACCTGCTGGGCGCGTTCGGTGAGGTCGTCCTGGATCGCGCCCTTGCTCGCCTGGGCTCCGACGAACCCGAAGATCAACGGGATGCCGCACAACGCGGCGATCCACCACGGCGCCGGGGTGCGGCGCACGCGCGCGCCGGTTGTCGATGTCACTTCGTGCTGCTCCTGTTCGGATCGGGCCGTCCTGAACCTACCCGGTGAACCAGCGTCCGGACGGTCGCCGGCGCCGGTGCCGGCCGCCTGCCCGCGCCGTCCGCAGGGTTGGAGGCCCGCACTACATTGTGCGGGTGAGCACCCTGTGGCGTGGCGAGAAGATCTGGACCGGAACCGAATTCGTCACCGGCGTGTTGGTCGAGGCTGGGCGCGTGGTCGCGACCGGCGACGCCGAATCCCTTGCCGCACAGACTGTTTCGCAGATCGAGACATTGCCGGGTGCGCTCGTGGTGCCGGGTCTGCACGACGCGCACATCCATGCCGCGTCGCTGGCGCGGGTGCGCACCGAGGTCGACGTGCGTGGCTGTGCCGACGAGTTCGAAGCGGCCGAGCGGGTGGCGCGCTTTCTCGCGGCGAATCCGGGCACCGGTCTGGTGTGGGGCGGCGCGTGGGACGCGAACCAGTGGGGCGGTCGGCAGCCCCACCGGCGCACCCTCGATGTCGTGACGGGGCCGCGTCCGGTGGTGTTGGCGAGCGCCGACTACCACTCGCTGTGGGCGAATTCCGCCGCGTTGCGGCTGGTGGGTTACGGCCCGGAGACCACCGACCCGGCCGGCGGACGCCTCGAACGCGACGCCGACGGTGAGCTCACCGGGGTGCTGCGAGAGACGGCCTGCACCGCCTTTGACGACCTGCCGATCGACGACGCCGACGCCCTGCCCGGGCTGATGGCGCAGACGATCGACGACCTGCTCGCGGTGGGGCTGACCGGCATCACCGAGATCGATCACGAGGACGCCCATGTGGCGCTGCGCGCGCTGCACGAGCAAGGTGCCCTGAAGATGCGGGTCAGCAAGGCGATTCGACACGAAGACCTCCCGCTGGCGATGCAGCAGGGGCGCCGCACCGGCGAGGGCGACGACTGGATCCGGGTGGGGCCGCTGAAGCTGTTCGCCGACGGCGCGCTCGGTTCGCACACCTGCCACATGACCGAGGCGTTCGCCGGTGAGGACGGGCACGACGGCGGGCATGGCGTGCCGACGCTCACCCAGGAGCAGCTGAAGGTCTACACCGAGCTCGCGGTGCGGGCCGGCATCGCGGTGGCGACCCACGCGATCGGTGACCGTGCGGCGACCGAGGTGCTTGACGCGTACGAGCACGTGCTCGGGGCGACCGGCTCAGACCTTCGGCTGCGCATCGAACACGCCCAGCACCTGCGCCGGGCCGATCTGGCCCGAATGGCGCGGCTGGGTGTGGTCGGCTCGATGCAGCCGGTGCACTGCACCACCGACTTCGAGCTCGTGGATGCGTTGCTCGACGGCCACGACATCGTGTCGTACGGCTGGCGGTCGGCGCTCGACGCCGGGGTGCCGCTGGCGTTCGGGTCGGACGCCCCCGTCGAAGACCCGAATCCGTTCGTTGCCCTGCACGCGGCGGTCACCCGACAGCGCGTCGACGGCACTCCCGCCGGCGGCTGGCAGCCGCACGAGCGGGTGAGCATGATCGAGGCGCTGGCCGCCCACTCGCGCGGGGCCGCCTACGCAGCCGGTTGGGACGACGTGGGCACGCTCACCCCCGGCATGCTCGCCGACTTCGTCGCGGTCGACACCGATCTCATCGCGACGCCCGAGCGCGCACACGAAGCGCGGGCGCTGACGACGGTCGTCGGCGGCCAGGTGCGGTTCAGCGGCTGAGCGCAGCGGCCGCGGGGTCGAGTTCGGTGGTGTGCACGCTGCCGTTGTCGATCGTGAGGCGCCAGTCGAGTTGCCGGTGAGTGCGGCCGGCGAGCACCGCGAGGGCCATCCGCAGCGTGTCGCCGTGGGTGACCAGCACGAGGTGTTCGATGGGCGCCGTCGCCAGTTCGGCCATCAGCGCGCTCAGCCGGCGGTGCACGTCGAGCAGGCTCTCGCCCCCGCCCCAGCGCACCTCCTCGACCGGCACGCCTTCAGGTGCGGGTTGCGCGGTCAGTTCGCGGGCGAGCCGCCCTTCCATCTCCCCCAGGGCCTGCTCCCGCAGCCGCACATCGGTGCGCACCGGCAGGTCGAGCGCGGCGCCGATGATCTGGGCCGTCTGCTGCGCGCGCACCAGGTCGCTGCTGAGCATCTGCGCCGACTGCGCGCCGATCGCTGCGCGCAGCGTTCGGGCTGCCGCGAGCGCCTGGGTGCGGCCGAGTTCGGTGAGCGGCGGGTGCGGCGTCTGCCCTTGAATGCGCCCCTGCTCGTTCCACGTCGACCGGCCGTGGCGGACGAGGTGGACGGAGGGCATGAGGCCGATCGTAGACTCGTGCCCCATGTCGGGGCTGCTGGTGACGGGAACGAGCTCGGACGCCGGAAAATCGTTGCTGGTCACCGGAATTCTGCGTGCCTGGGCCCGACGCGGAGTGCGCGTCGCCCCGTTCAAGGCGCAGAACATGTCGAACAACTCGATGGTCTGTGCCGACGGCAGCGAGATCGGCCGCGCGCAATACCTGCAGGCCGAGGCGGCCGGCGTCGAGGCCACCTCGCTGCACAACCCGGTGCTGCTAAAACCGGGGTCCGACCGGCGCGCGTTCGTCGTCGTGCGCGGCCGCCCGGCCGGCGAGTTACGGGCGGGCGAGTACGCCACCGGACGCGCCCACCTGCGCGAGGCGGCGTTCGCCGCGTACGAGGAGTTGGCCGCGTCCGTCGACGTGGTGGTGTGCGAGGGAGCCGGGTCGCCGGCCGAGATCAACCTGCGCGCAGGCGACTACGTCAACCTCGGTCTGGCACGGCAGTTCAGCCTGCCGGCACTGCTGGTGGCCGACATCGACCGCGGCGGCGCGCTGGCCGCCACCTACGGCACCTGGGCGTTGCTCGACGACGCCGACCGCGCGGTGCTGCAGGCTTGGTGCGTAAACAAGTTCCGTGGTGACCGCTCGGTGCTCGACCCCGGCCTCGACACGATCGTCGAACGCACCGGCATGCCGTGTGTCGGCGTGCTGCCCTGGCTCGACGACGTGTGGCTCGACGGTGAAGACGCCCTCTCCATCGGCCGCTGGAAACCCGCTGCGCCACAGGAACATTCGCTCACCGTCGCGGTCGTCCGCCTGCCGCGCACCTCGAACGCAACCGACGTCGACGCACTGGCCGCCGAGCCCGGTGTCGAGGTGCGCGTGACCACCGACCCGTCCTGGTGCCGCGAAGCCGACCTGTTGGTGCTGCCCGGCTCACGGACGACGGTCAGCGATCTCGCCTGGTTGCGTTCGCGTGGGCTCGACGCAGTGGTCGATGAGCGGGTGCGCGAGGGACGTCCGGTGCTCGGCATCTGCGGCGGCTACGAGATGTTGCTGGAGTCGATCGACGACTCGCTGGAGAGCGGCGAAGGCGTCACTCCCGGACTCGGGCATCTGCCTGGTGTGGTGCACTTCGCAGCCGACAAGGTGCTCGCCCGGCCGCACTCCACCTGGCAGGGAAATGCGGTGTCCGGCTACGAGATTCACCACGGCATCGTCGAGGGCGTGGTCGACGACGGGTCGTTCCCGGGCGGCAGCGTGCGCGGCCCGGTGTGGGGCACGATCTGGCACGGCACCCTGGAGAATGATGCCTTCCGCCGGGCCTGGCTCACCGTGGTTGCGCAGCAGGCGGGCTCCACCTGGAGCCCGCAGCCCGGCCCGGGGTTCGCCGACCGCCGGACGGCGATGATCGACACGCTCGCCGACGCCGTGGAGCAACACCTTGACCTCGACCGGCTGCTCGATCTCGCCCGACGGGAATCTCATGTGCACTGACCCGATTCCGTTGCAGGTCAAGATCATCGGCATCGGTGCGGGCTCGCCCGGCCACGTCACCGCCGACGCGGCCGACGCCCTGCGCTCGGTCGACGTGTTCGTCGTGGCCGACAAGGGGTCCGCCACCGACGAGTTGCTGCAGGTGCGACGCGCGATCCTCGACCGGTTCGTGCCCGAGGGCGGCTACCGGTTCGTCGCGGTGCCCGACCCGAAGCGCGGGCCCGACGCCGGGCGCGATCGCGACCAGTACGGCGCCGCGGTGCGCGACTGGCACGCCGCCCGCGCCGACGCGTACGCCGCCGTGCTGGGCGAGTTGCCCGAGGGCACCGTGGTCGGGTTCCTGGTGTGGGGCGACCCGGCGTTCTACGACAGCACGATCCGGGTGGTCGACGCCGTTGCCACCCGAATGTCGTTGCAGGTCAGCGTGTTTGCCGGAATCAGCGCTATCCAGGAGTTGGCTGCCGCGCACCGCATCGTGCTGCACGAGATTGGCGAGCCGGTGCACATCACCACCGGACGCCGCCTGGCGGGCGAGTGGTCGCCCGACCTCGGCACCGTCGTGGTGATGCTGGACGGCGCGCTCGCCTGCCGTGAGCTGGTCGAGCGGGCACCCGACCTGCAGATCCACTGGGGCGCCTACCTGGGGATGCCGCAGCAGGAGCTGCGCTCGGGCCGACTGACCGATGTGATCGACGACCTCGTCGCTACGAGGGCGCGGCTGCGCGAGCAGCACGGCTGGATCATGGACGTCTACGCGTTGCGCTGAGCCGTTCGCAGGCTGGTTCGCACCGTCATCCGCCGGGCGGCCATGCCCTGCAGCACCATCCCCGCCGCGAGGCAGGCACCCACCCCTTCGCCGGCGCGCAACCGCAGCTGCAGCAACGGTTCGAGGCCGAGCCGCCGCAGCACGAGTCCGTGCGCCTTCTCCCGGCTGCGTTGCCCTGCAATGAGATACGCCTGCACCGAGGGTTCGATGCCGACCGCGGCGAGCGCGGCGACGCTGGTGGCGAGACCGTCGAGCACGACCGGTCGTCCGGCGCGGGCTGCGCCGAGCACCACCCCGGTCAGCACCGCGAACTCCGGTCCGCCGACCGCGGCGAGCATCCGGTGCACGTCGTCCGTGTGGCCCAGGCGGTCGATCGCCGCGGCCACCACCTCCGTCTTGCGGGCCACGATGTCGGCGTCGGCGCCCGATCCGAGCCCCACCACGTCGGCCGCGGGTGTGCCGGTGAGCGCGCAGGTGAGCGCAGCGGCCACCGTCGTGTTGCCCACCCCCACCTCGCCGAGTGCGACGAGTCCGGGGGCGATTCCGGGGACACCGGCACCGAGCCGGCGTCCGGCGTCCATCAATCGGCGGACGTCGGCGGCCGACATCGCGTCGGTCGTCACCAGGTCTCCACGCGGGTCGTGCGGCCGCACGTCGACAGCGCCCTCGACGTGCGCCTCACCCACTCCGGCGTCGACCACCACGACGTCGAGCCCGGCGGCGCGGGCATGAGCGGCGCCCAGCGAAATGCCCCCGACCGCACTGGTGAGCACGTCACGGGTCACCGACCGGTCGTAGGCACTGACGGCGTGGGCGGTCACCGGATGATCGGCGCCGACGAGCACGAGCTGGCCCGTGTCGAGGTCGGGTCCGGCCGCAGCGCGCGCGAGGTGGAGCGCGCGATCGAGTGCGCCGAGCGCCTCCGGCGGGCTGAGCAGCCGGTCGGTGTCGTCGGTGCCGTCGACCCGGCGCCCCGGCTCGGGCCCGCGCAGATGCGAGGTCGGTGGCGCCGGCGGGGCTGAATCGTCGGGCCAGCGCTCCTGCAACACCACGTCGTCGAGCGGGGCCTTGCGCGACCACGCCGCGCGTTCGAGTCCGGGCGCGGGCGGACGCTCGTCGGGCCACCCCACACACAGCCAGCCCAGGGTCACCACGCCGTCCGGAAGGTGCAGCAGGTCGGCGAGTTCGGCCTGGTCGAACAGCGTCACCCAGCCCACGCCGAGGCCGAGCGCGCGGGCGGTGAGCCAGAGGTTCTGCACCGCGCAGGCGCACGACCACAGGTCGGCGTCGGGGAAGGTGGCGCGCCCGAGCACCCCGGCCGCGGGGGTGCGCCGGTCGCAGGTGACGACCACTCCCACGGGCGCCTCGCGCAGCCCTTCGAGTTTGAGGTCGAGCAGCCGCGCGGCCCGCTCCGAGGTCAGCTCGGACGCCTGCTCGAGCCGGGCCCGGTCGGCGAGATGGGCGGCGCGATCTCGGGTGGTCTGCGAGCGCACGACGATGAAGCGCCAGGGCTGCGAGTGGCCCACCGACGGCGCGCTGTGCGCGGCCTCGAGCACCTGCCGCAGCAGTTCGTCGGGCACCGGGTCGGGCCGAAACCGTCGGATGTCGCGCCGTCCGCCGACCACTGCGGCGAGGGCGTCGACCACCTCGGGCAGCATCGCCCAGCCGGCGGGGTCGTCGCGGCGCTGCTGGGCCGAGGTCGTGTCGCCGACCAGCGGCACCGGACGCTGCGGCGCTGACTGCTCGCTCATTCCTCGAGGTCGCCTTCCACGTCGAGGTAGACCTGCTGCAGTTGCGCCATGAGCTCGGGGTCGGGCTCCTGCCACAGCCCGCGATCGGCGGCCTCGGCGAGCTTCTCCACGATCGACTGCAACGCCCACGGGTTGGCGTGCCGCATGAAGGCCTGGTTGGTGTCGTCGAGCACGTATTCGGTGGCCACCGACTCGTACATCCAGTCGGGCACGACCGAGGCCGTGGCGTCGAAGCCGAACAGGTAGTCGACGGTCGCGGCGAGCTCGAAGGCACCCTTGTAGCCGTGCCGCTGCATCGCCTTGATCCACCGCGGGTTGACCACCCGCGACCGGAACACCCGGTTGGTCTCCTCCTGCAGCGTGCGGGTGCGCACGTTGTCGGGTGAGGTCGAATCGCCCACGTACGCCTCGGGATCGGCGCCGGTGAGCGCGCGGACGGTGGCGACCATGCCGCCGTGGTACTGGAAGTAGTCGTCGGAGTCGAGGATGTCCGACTCACGGTTGTCGACGTTCTTGGCCGCCACCCGGATGCGCCGGTAGTTGCGCTCCATGTCGCCGCGGGCCGGTGCACCGTCGAGTCCGCGTCCGTAGGCGTAACCGCCCCAGGTGGCGTAGACCTCGGCGAGGTCCTTGTCGTCGCGCCAAGTGCCCGACTCGACCACCTGCAGGATGCCCGCCCCGTAGGAGCCCGGCTTCGAGCCGAAGATCCTTGTGCGGGAACGACGTTCGTCGCCGTGCTCGGCAAGGTCGGCGGACGCGTGCTTGCGCACGAAGTTCTGGTCGTGGGGTTCGTCGAGCCCGGCCACCAGCGCCACCGCGTCGTCGAGCATCGAGATCACGTGCGGGAAGGCGTCGCGGAAGAAGCCGGAGATGCGCACGGTGACGTCGATGCGCGGGCGGCCGAGTTCCTGCAGCGGCAGCGCCTCCAGGCCCACGACCCGGCGTGACTGCTCGTCCCACACCGGCACGACGCCGAGCAGCGCGAGCACCTCGCCGATGTCGTCGCCGCTGGTGCGCATGGCGGAGGTGCCCCACACCGACAGGCCCACCGACTCCGGCACCTCGCCGTGTTCGTCCCGGTAGCGCCGCACGAGCGACTCCGCCATCGCCGACCCGGTCTGGTAGGCCAGTCGCGACGGGATCGCCTTCGGGTCGACCGAGTAGAAGTTGCGGCCGGTGGGCAGCACGTTCACCAGTCCACGCAGCGGCGAACCCGACGGGCCCGCCGGCACGTATCCGCCGTCGAGGGCGTGCAGCACCATCGGGATCTCGCGCGTCGTCTGCTGCAGCCGGGGCACGACCTCCTCGCACCCGAACCGCAGGGACGCGGTCGCCGCCGGGTTCGGCTCACTGGTCACCTCGGCGACGATCCGCTCGACGTCCGCGGCGTTCCAGCCGGCCTCGGCGACCCGGGTGACGAGGGTGCGGGCCAGCTCTTCGACGCGGTCGGTCTGCTGCGACGTAGCGTCGTCGGTGAGCCCGAGCGCGTGCCGTAGCCCGGGGATGCCGTCGCCGCGTCCGCCGAAGACCTGCCCGGCGCGCAGGATCGCGAGCACCAGGTTGATCAGTTCGTCGCCTTCGGGCGCCTGTCCGAGCACGTGCAGGCCGTCGCGGATCTGCACGTCCTTGATCTCGCACAGCCAGCCGTCAAGGTGCATCACGAAGTCGTCGAAGCTGTCGTCGTCGGGGCGTTCGCTCACTCCCAGGTCCTGGTCCATCCGGGCCGCCTGCAGCAGCGTCCAGATCTCGCCGCGCAGCGCCGGCGCCTTCGCCGGGTCCATCACCGATACGTTGCCGTACTCGTCGAGCAACTGCTCGAGTCGGGCGATGTCGCCGTAGCTCTCGGCGCGCGCCATCGGCGGCACGAGATGGTCGACGACGGTGGCGTGGGCGCGACGCTTGGCCTGGGTGCCCTCGCCCGGGTCGTTCACCAGGAACGGGTAGATCAGCGGCAGCGAGCCGAGCGCGGCGTCGGTGCCGCACGACGCCGACATCGCGAGGTTCTTGCCCGACAGCCACTCGAGGTTGCCGTGCTTGCCCACGTGCACCACCGCGTGGGCGCCGAACTCCTGCTCGATCCAGCGGTAGGTGGCCAGGTAGTGGTGGGTCGGCGGCAGGTCGGGGTCGTGGTAGATCGCGATCGGGTTTTCGCCGAAGCCGCGCGGCGGCTGCACCATCAGCACGACGTTGCCCGCCTGGATCGCGGCGCAGACGATCTCGCCGTCGGGGTCGCGCGACGTGTCGACGTAGAGCTCGCCGGGCGCCTCGCCCCAGGTGTCCGTCATCGACTCCCGCAGGGCGGCCGGAAGCGTCTCGAACCAGCTGCGGTAGCGAGTGGCCGGGATGCGCACCTGTGCGCTGCTCACCTGCTCCTGGGTGAGCCAGTCGGGGTCTTGTCCGCCGGCCGCGATCAGCGCGTGGATGAGCGCGTTGCCGGCGGTGGTGTCGAGCGCTTCGCCGTCGACCGGGTCCACGTCGTCGAGCCCGGGCAGCGCGCCGCGCGGGCCGAGGTCGTAACCCGCCTCGCGCATGGCCCTCAGCAACCGGATCGTCGACACCGGGGTGTCGAGCCCGACCGCGTTGCCGATGCGGGAGTGCTTGGTCGGGTAGGCCGACAGCATGACCGCGATGCGGCGCTGCTCCGGTGGCGTGTGCCGCAGGCGCGCGTGCTTCACCGCGATGCCGGCCACGCGTGCGCAGCGCTCCGGGTCGGCGACATAGGCGGGCAGCCCGTCGGCGTCGATCTCCTTGAACGAGAACGGAACTGTGATCAGGCGTCCGTCGAACTCGGGCACGGCCACCTGGGTGGCGACGTCGAGCGGCGACATGCCGTCGTCGGAGGCCGCCCACACCTCGCGGCTCCAGGTGAGGCACAGCCCTTGGATGATCGGGATGTCGAGAGCGGCCAGCGGACGCACGTCCCAGGTCTCGTCCTCGCCGCCCGCCTGGGCGTGCGCCGGCTTGGTGCCTCCGGCCGCCAGCACCGTCGTGACGAGGGCGTCGAGGGTGCCGAGCTCGGCGAGCAGCTCCTCGGGGGCGTCGCGCAACGACGCGGCGTGGATCGGCACCCCCACCCCGCCTGCGGCGTCGATGGCGTCGCAGAGGGCGTGGGCGTAGTCGGTGTTTCCAGCGGCGTACTGCGCTCGGTAGAAGAGCACCCCTACCCGCGGAGCACCCGGATCGGCTTGTGCCGCAGGGCGATCGAGCACACCCCAGGTCGGCAGCTCCTGCGGCGGCTCGAACTCGTCGCCGGTGAGCAGCAGGGTGTCGGACAGGAACGCGTGCAGGTTGGTGAGGTTGTCGGGGCCGCCGTTGACCAGGTAGCGGTGCACCTCGTTGACCACTGCGGCGGGCGCCCGGCGCGACAGCTGCATCATCGCGGCGTTCGGGGTGAGTTCGCCGCCGAGCACGATCAGCGGCACCCGTTCGCCGAGCGCCCGGATCTCGTCGTCGACGTCGTCGGGACTGCCGAGGATGCGGGCGATCACGATGTCGGCGCCCTCGACCGCGGGGCCGATCGGGGTGCGGGCGGGGTTGGCCCAGGCGAACTCGGAGCCGCTGGCGCGCGCGCTCAGCAGATCGGTGTCGGACGTGGACAGCAGGGCGATACGCGCCATCGGCGAAACTCCTTCGCGGGGTCCGCGCCCCGGAACGATCGGGACCGATCACGATCGGATCGGCCGGCTCCGCAGGCGTTCCTGACTCACCCTTCGGGGTTCACAGTGGCGGGACCGTCCCGGATTCGCACCGGGTTCCGTCTGCTGGGGCCGGGACGACCCTACCCCGACGGTCGCGGCGGTCGACTTGCGTATCCTCCACCGCGTGACCGTGCCCTCCGATCGCTCCGGCGCCGACCGCTGCCCCGGCCTGCTGCGTCCGCACCTCGCCGACGACGGCGCCCTGGTGCGTCTACGCCTGCCCGGTGGACGGCTGAAGACCGCCACGCTGCACCGGCTCGGCGACATCAGCATTCAGCACGGCGCGCCCTTCGTGCAGCTCACGTCACGAGGCAATCTACAGTTGCGTTCGTTGCCGAATCCACTGACACCGCAGCTGATTTCGCAGATCGAAGCGACCGGTCTGTTGCCGTCGGCGAGTCACGAGCGGGTGCGCAACATCATCGCTGACCCGTTCGACGAGACGCTGCCGCCACTGGTCGCCGCACTCGATGCGGCGCTGATCGCCGACCAGCTGCTCGCCGGGCTTTCCGGCCGCTGGCTGTTCGCCGTGGCTGGTCGCGAGGGGCAGGTGCTCGGCGAGCCCTACGACGTCGCGTTCCAGCGGCTGTCGGAGACCAGCGGCCGGCTGCTCGTCGGAGGCATGGGCGTCGACTGCGCACCCGAGGACGCCGTCGCAGCCATGCTCGACCGCGCTCGGTGCTTCCTGCTGGGCCGCGACGACGAGTCGCACTGGAACGTGCGCAACCTGCCGCCCGAGTCGCCGGTGTTCGCCGGCCTCGCCCCCATGAACATCGACGCCGCGCCGCCGCCGACGCCCGGTCGCCACACGCCGGACGGCGCACGTCACGGCGCCTTCGTGCTCGGAGTTCCCCTGGGAATGCTCACGATCGAGCAGATCGATCTGCTGCGACGCGTTGCCGAGGAGATCGTGGTGACGCCGTGGCGTTCGCTCGTCCTGCGCACCGACGACATCGATCTCGACGTGTTCGAGGCCGGTGGTTTCGCGGTCGCGGCGCACTCGCCGTGGGCCACCCTGTCCGCGTGTGTCGGCGCGCCATGGTGCCGGCGCACCGACACCCCCACCGTCGAGCTCACCACCGCCGCGGCGGCCTCGCTGCCGATCGACAGTCCGCGCACCCACGTGGTCGGGTGCGAGCGCGCCTGTGGTCGACCCGCCGGTGACCACCGCCTCGTGATCGCGCCCCGAACCGTCCAGGAGATCCTGCCGTGAACCTCGATTTGCCTGAGCCGCAGCCACTTCCGCCGACGCGCCGGTATGACTACCTCACCGACGGACCGGAGATCTACCGCCGGTCGTTCGCGATGATCCGCGACCTCGCCGACCTGTCGGCGTTCCCGGCGCAGACCGAGCCGGTCGTCGCGCGGGTGGTGCACGCGGCAGGTGACCCCGCGGTGGCCGAGTGCGTGGCCGCCCACGACGACGTCGTGCGCGCGGCCCGCGACGCGCTACGCGCGGGTGCGCCGATCTTCACCGACTCGGTGATGCTCGCCTCCGGCATCACCCGCACTCGCCTGCCCGCCGACAACGAGGTGGTGTGCACCCTGCGTGACGGGCGGGTGCCGGCTCTCGCGGGGCGGTGGAGCACCACCCGCGCTGCCGCGGCGGTGTCGCTGTGGGGCGACCGGCTCGACGGCGCCGTCGTCGCCATCGGCAATGCGCCGACCGCTTTGTTCCATCTGCTCGAGTGGTTGCACGACGGTGGGCCGCGACCGGCAGCGATCGTCGGCATGCCGGTCGGGTTCGTCGGGTCGGCCGAGTCGAAGGTGGCGCTGGCCGAACACCGGCTGGCCGACGGTCACGTCGTGCCCTGGATCACCGTGCACGGTCACCGTGGCGGATCGGCCATGGCGGCAGCCGCCGTCAACGCTCTCGCCTCGACCTCGGAGGTCTGACATGCGCCCCGCCACAGCTGAATCCGGCCACCTGTACGGCGTCGGCGTCGGGCCGGGCGACCCCGGCCTCATCACCCGCCGCGCGGCCGAGCTCATCGCGTCGGCCGAGGTGGTCGTCTATCACGCCGGCACCGGCCGCTCCTCCAACGCGCGCGCCATCGCCGCCGAGCTCATCCCGGTCGAGGTGATCGAGGAGGAGTTGCGCTACCCGGTCACCACCGGCGCGGCCACCCACCCGGACGGTTACCACGCGCAGCTCGCGGAGTTTTACGACGAGTGCGCCGCGCGCCTCGCTGTTCACCTGGACACCGGTCGGTCGGTGGTCGTGCTCGCCGAGGGCGATCCAATGCTCTATGGCTCCTACACCTACCTGCACGAGCGGCTGGCCGACCGTTACCCGACCGAGGTGGTGGCCGGCGTTCCCGCCTTCGCCGCCGCGACTGCCGTTGCCGCCGAGGCGATCTCGCGCCACGAGGACGTGCTCACCGTGCTGCCCGGCACCCTCCCCGTGCCGGAGCTCGCGCGACGCTTGGCCGACAGCGACGCAGCCGTGGTGATGAAGCTCGGCCGCACCTTCGCCGGAGTGCGCGAAGCGCTGCGGCAGGCGGGCGTGCTCGATCGCGCCGTCTATGTCGAACGCGCTTCCCGCGAGGGCCAGCGAGTGTTGCCCGTGGCCGACGTCGACCCCGCGACCGTGCCGTACATGTCGCTGATCTTGGTGCCCGGGCTCGACCGTCGGGCCGACTCCGCGGGGCGGGCCGCCACCGCTCAGGCCGAGGCCGAGCCCGCGTCCGGCACCACACCCGGCACCGTGCACGTCGTCGGTCTCGGCCCCGGTCCCCACCGCTGGCTCACGCCTGAGGTGGCCGAGTTGCTCGGGCGGGTCGACCACGTGGTGGGCTACGCGCCGTACGTCGATCGCGTGCCGCAGCGAGAGGGCCTCACCCGCCACGCCAGCGGCAACACGGTGGAGGTCGAGCGGGGCCGGCTGGCACTCGACCTCGCCGCCCGCGGCGACGAGGTGGCCGTGGTGTCCGGCGGTGACGCCGGGGTGTTCGGCATGGCGTCGGCGGTGTTCGAGGCCGCCGAACACGCGGTGGCCGACGACCCGCACTACGCCCAGGTGCCGGTGCAGGTGTCTCCCGGCGTCTCGGCCGCGCAGGCCGCCGCGGCGCTCGTGGGCGCGCCGCTCGGCGCCGACTTCGCGATCATGTCGCTGTCCGACCGGCTGAAGCCGTGGCAGGTGGTGGCCGACCGGTTGCGCGCCGCGGCGTCCGTCGACCTGGTCATCGCGCTCTACAACCCGCGCTCGCTCAGCCGTCCGGAGCAGTTGTTCGCGGCCCGCGACGTGCTCTTGGAGGTGAAAGACCCGTCGACCGTCGTCGTGGTCGCGCGCGACGTGGGCAGGGCGGAGCAGTCGGCCACCGTCACCACGCTCGGCGAGTTCGACCCGGCCACCGTCGACATGAAGTGTCTGGTGATCATTGGCTCGTCGAGCACCCGCGTGTCGCCCACCGGACACGTGTGGACCCCGCGCTACGTGGAGTGAGTTCAGCCGCGGGCGTGCACCAACGCGACCAGGTCGTCGGCAGTGCGCGGACGGTCGACGGCGAGCAGGTCGAGCCCCAGCGCCGCGCCCACCCGCACGACGGCCGGCAGGGCCACCCGCGAGGCGGTGAGGGCGTCGGCGTCCGACATCACCTCGGCGCACGAACCCTGCCGAATTCCGCCCTGCTGCAGCAGCACCACGTCGTCGGCCCACGCCCAGGCGAGATCGCTGTCGTGGGTCGACACCACCACGGTGGTGCCGGCCCGTTCGAGTCGGGCGAGTGCGTCGAGGGCATCACGCACCCCGACGTCGTCGACCCCCGCCGTAGGTTCGTCGAGCAGCATCACCGCCGGACGCATCGCCATCGCCCCGGCGAGCGCCACCCGTTTGCGCTGCCCGTAGGACAGGTGGTGCACCGGCCGGTCGGCGAGCGGCAGCAGGTCGAGCAGCGCGAGCGCCTCCTCCACCCGGGCACGCACCTCCGGCGCCGGCAGGCCGAGGTTCGTCGGGCCGAATGAGACGTCGCGCCGAACGTCGGCGCTCACCAACTGGTCGTCGGGGTCTTGCCCCACGAACTGCACCCGCTGCCGGTGCTCGTTCAGTCGAGATCGTCTGTGCTGCAACGGTGTTCCGTGCCAGAGCACCTGCCCTGCCGTCGGACGCAGCGCCCCGGCGAGCGTGCGCAACAGCGTCGTCTTGCCCGAACCGTTCGCACCGAGCACCGCGATCCGGCGGCCGGCGCACACCTCGACGGTGGCGCGGTCGAGCACCTCCGGGGCGCCGGGGTAACCGACGTCGACCCCGCGCAACGCCAACACCGGCGGCTGCGACCGGTCGCTCATCGCAGCACCACCGACGCCGCCGCAACCACGGCGACAACCGCCACCGACGAGCCGACGAAGGGCCACGACACGGGCCGCTCCGGCGCCAGCATGCGCAGCGACCCGCTGTAGCCGCGACCGGCCAGGCCGCGTTCGAGTCGTGCGGCGCGGTCCCAACCGTGCACCAGTGTGCGCACGAACAGTGCCGCGACCGACCGGCGCGCAGACGCACCTCGCGCGTAGCCGAGTCGGGCCGCCTGCGCCTCCCGCGTGCGGGTGAGCGTGGCCCCGAGCACGAAGATCAGCCGGTACATCGCGCCGGCCAGATCGAGCATCACCTCCGGCACCCGCAACCGCCGCAACGATTCGAAGACTTCGACGATCGGCGTGGTCGAGGCGAGCAGCAACACCGCTGCGCTGCAACCGAATGCGCGTGATCCGATGAGCACGGCCGACGACACGCTGCGTTCGTCGACAGCCAAGGGCCCGGCGGTGAGCACCGGGTGCGGCACCGTGCCGACCGACACGACCACGCCGACCAGCCCGATGAGGGTGAAGATCAGCGGGCCGGTCCAGGCCGCCACGAAGGTGCGCCACGGCACCCGCGCCCAGGCCACCGCAGCAAGCAGCGCGAACAACCCGATGCCGATCGGCACGACGGGTGCCGTGGCCGACACCGCAACCAGCAGCAGCCCGCCCGACAAAACGGCCTTCTCCGCCACCGAGCGCGCACGCCAGCGGTTGGTCCAGGCCGCGTCGTCGAGGGCGAACCTCGTCACGCGCGTTTGCCCTTGCGCCGCTCGTGCAGCTTGCCCACGACGAACCCGAGCACGATGCCGCCGAGGGCGGCCTGCATCGCGAACAGCCCCGACTCCACCTCGCCGCCTGGAATGCGGAACGGCAGCTCGAACCACGGTCGGTAACCGCTGCTCTCGATCGCGGCACCGGCCGCGGCGTCGGTGCCGCCCTGGTCGCCGTGGCCGGCTCCGAGCATGAGGGCGACGACGAAGATCGTCACCACGGTGAGCACGATCGCCACCGTCACCAGATGCTTACGCACGACCCGCCACCTCCGGCTCGACCGCGGACTCTTCGGAGGCCGGCGCGAACACCGTCCGCAGCTGCTCGGGCGCCCAGTCGCGCAGTGCCCGGAACAACAGCACACCCACGAGTCCTTCGATGACCGCCAGGGGCACCTGCGTGAGCGCGAAGATCGCGAGGAAGCGGCCGAACGCGCCGACGATTCCCGACCCCGGGTCGGGGTGGGCCAGCGCGAGCTGCGCCGAGGTGACCACGTACGTCGACAGGTTCGCAAGCGCGACACCGGTGAAGATCGCGATCCACGGGTGCACCCGATGCAGCACCCGGAAGCACAGGTAGCCGGTCCACGGGCCGACGATCGCCATCGCGAAGACGTTCGCGCCGAGCGTGGTGATGCCGCCGTGCGACAGCAGCAGCGCCTGGAAGATGAGCACGACCGTGCCGAGCGCGGCCATCACCGGCGGCCGGAAGATGATCGCGCCGACACCGGTGCCGGTGGGGTGCGACGAACTGCCGGTCACCGACGGCAGCTTGATCGCCGACATCAGGAAGGTGAACGCGCCCGACGCCGCGAGCAGCAGTTTCGATTCGGGGTCGTCGTCGACGATCTGTCTGATCCGGCGGACGCCGTGCACGACGAAAGGCGCGGACGCGGCCGTCCAGGCGAGACAGTGAAGGGGTGGCAGGAAGCCGTCGGCGATGTGCAAAGCACCGCACCTCTCTCGGGATGACGCGTCCCGACGAAGAACTGCCGGCGGGGAGTTCCTGACTCGCAGCGTTGGCTGCTCACAGTGGCGCGACCGTCCCCGACTTCCACGGGGTTCCTCGATCCGTCCGGCAATGGACGTTCCGGAGGCTACCCGACGGCGGGTCGGGTGCGGCGACTGGAGTAGAGGTGCGACTCGACGAAGCCCTCCGCGGCGAGCGCCCGCCCGACGATGATGACCGCGGCCTGCCGCAGCCCGTGGGCCTCCACTTGGTCGGCGATATCAGCGAGCGTGCCGCGCAGCACCAGTTCGTGCGGACCGCTCACCTGCGAGCCGACGACCACCGGGCAGTCGGCGCCGTAGTGCGGCACTAGTTCGTCGGCCAGTCGGCGCACGTGCCGGATCGCGAGGTGCAGCACCAGGGTCGCGCCGGTGGCGGCGAAGTTCGCGAGCGCCTCACCCTCGGGCATCTTCGTCGAATCCCGTTGTGCCCGAGTCAGCACCACCGACTGCGCCACCTCGGGCACGGTGAGTTCACGGCCGATGAGCGCGGCCGTTGCGGCGTACGCCGACACGCCCGGCGTGATCTTCCAAGGCACCCCCGCCGCATCGAGCCGGCGGGTCTGCTCGGCGACGGCCGAGTAGATCGTGGGGTCGCCCGAACACAGCCGCGCGACGTCCTTGCCCGCATCATGCGCCCGCACCATCACCGCGACGATGTCGTCGAGGTCGAGGTGTTGGGTGTCGACCAGCTCGGCATCCGGCGGGCAGTGCGAGAGCACCTCGTCGTCGAGGTAGGTGCCGGCGTACAGGCACACCGTGCACTGCGCGAGCAGGTTCGCGGCACGCAACGTGATGAGGTCGGCGGCGCCGGGTCCGGCGCCGATGAAGTGGACGGTCATGGGGTCTCCTTGGGCTTGCCGGCGCTCCATTGCACGACCGGCCGGGCCGGCGTCCACGACAGGTGGCGGCCGAGGGGGCGGGCGTGTTCGACGCTGATGCGGGTGAGTTCGCCGCCGTGTCTGCCGGCGGCGGCGACGAGGATCTGCTCGGTGTCGATGGTCACCGCATGGGCCACGAAGCGGCCGCCGCCGCGCAGCCGCCGCCACCCTCGTTCGAGAAGTTCGGCGGTGAGACCGCCGCCGACGAAGATCGCATCGGGCGTCTCGAGCTCGTCGAGTGCGTCGGCCGACCGGGCCTCCACCACCTCCAGCAGGTCGTCGACGCCGAGGCGAACACTGTTGCGGCGCAGCCGTTCTGCGCGCTCGGGATGCTGCTCGACGCTGACACAACGGGCGTCGCGGCCGGCGAGGCACCATTCGATGCCGACGCTGCCCGAACCGGCACCGAGATCCCACAAGAGCGCGCCGGGGGTCGGACGCAGGTGGCCGACGGCCGAGGCCCGCAGGTCGCGTTTGGTGATCTGGCCGTCGTGTTCGAAGCAGTCCTCGGCGCGCCCTGGTGCCGGCCCGTCGAGGGCTGCGTCGGTCGGCACCGCCACCGTGCACAGCACCAGATCGGGGGTGCGTTCGGCGCCCCAGCGGGCGGCGGTCGCCGTCCGGCACCCCTCGTCGGCGCCACCGAGATGCCACCACGCGGTCATCGCCGCATCGGCGCAGCCGGCGTCGACGAGCAGGTCGGCCAGGGCCGCCGGGGTGGTGCCGTCGGAACAGAGCACGATCAAGCGGGCGCCCGGCGCGAGCCGACGCCGCACCCGGTGCAGCGACCGCCCGACGACGGTCACCACCTCGCACGACTGCGCCGACCAGCCTGTCCGCGCCCGGGCCAACGCCACCGACGAGACGGCCGGATGCAGCCGCACGCCGTCGGCGCCGAGCAGCTCGATCAGGGTGCTGCCGATGCCCGAGAGCGTGGGGTCGCCGCTGGCCAGCGCGACCACTCGATCCGGCGGCAATTCGTCGAGGAGATGGGGCAATTCGGCCCGTAGCGGCGACGGCCACACCCGTCTGACCTGGCCTTCGACGGCGGGCAGGGAAGCCAGCTGGCGGCGTCCGCCGAGCACGACGGCGGCGTCGCTCACGAGACGCTGCAACCGCTGCGGAAGGTCGGCGAAACCCGCATCGGTGACCCCCACGACGTCGATCATGGGGCCTCACCCTAGGTCAGGGTCGCTGTGCCATGATGACCCGGACACCAACGAGGAATCCGGTGCAAATCCGGAGCGGTCCCGCCACTGTGAGCCGTCGGCCAACGCCGACAGCAAGCCAGGACGTCAGCGGTGTCGGCCCGGCCGAACCCGGCGTGGGTCCACCGCTATGACGAGCGTGGTAACTCGTCAGGAGGTTCGATCTCGTTGTCGCAGTTTCCTTTTGCGGCCATCGTCGGTGCCGACGACATGGCGCTCGCTCTCGTGCTCACCACCGTCTCGCCCGAGGTCGGTGGTGTGCTGGTGCGGGGCGAGAAGGGCACCGCGAAGTCGACCATGGTGCGCGCCCTCGCCGAGGTGCTGCCCGACGTCGAGGTGGTCGAGCGCTGCCGCTTCGGCTGCGACCCGCGCCGCGACGAGCGCTGCCCCGACGGCCCGCACGACGACGCGCCCACCCGGATGCGCCCGGCGCGACTGGTCGAACTCCCGGTCGGCGCGACCGAGGACCGAGTCGTCGGCTCGCTCGATCTGGGCAAGGCGCTCGCTGCCGGTGAGACCAGCTTCGAGCCCGGCCTGCTGGCGCAGGCGCATCGCGGCCTGCTGTACGTCGACGAGGTCAACCTGCTGCATGATCACCTGGTCGATCTCCTCCTCGACGCCGCCGCGATGGGCCGCAACACCGTTGAGCGCGATGGGGTTTCGGTTTCTCACGCCGCCCGCGTGACCCTTGTCGGCACGATGAACCCGGAGGAGGGTGAGCTGCGCCCGCAGCTGCTCGACCGCTTCGGGCTCACCGTCGAGGTGCGCGCCTCCCGCGACCCGCAGCACCGCGCTGAGGTGGTGCGCCGGCGGCTGGCGTTCGACGCCGACCCGATCGCCTTCGCCGACCGCTTTCGCCCCGAGCAGCAGAAGCTGCGCAGCCGACTGCACGACGCGTCGGCCCGGGTCGCCTCGGTGCGCCTCGGCGACCGCGCGCTGGCCACCATCGCCCGGGTGTGCGCCGGGTTCGACGTCGACGGCATGCGCGCCGACATCGTCACCGCCCGCGCAGCCCGCGCCCACGCCGCCTGGTGCGGGCGCGACGAGGTGACCAAGGACGACATCCGCGTGGCCGCGCGACTCGCGCTGCCGCACCGGCGTCGGCGCAACCCCTTCGACGCGCCGGGCCTCGACGAGGAACTGCTCGACCGGTTGCTCGACGAAGACCCCGACCCGGACGGCCCGGAGCCCGACGGCCCGCAAACGGACGAGTCCGGCGACGAATCCGCCGACGAATCTCCCGAGAGCCGAAACACCGGCGACGATGGCTCGTTCGGGCAGCCCACCGACGACCGGTCGACCACGCCCTCCGCGTCCGGCCCTGCCGGCGACAGCTCCGACGGGCCCAGCGACCACCCAACCGACGACCCGGCCGGCGACAACCAGAGCGACAACAACGCACCCACCGAACGCCCCAGCACCGTCGGCGTCGCCGCGCCGAATTCGGCGTTCCGAGCCCGCACATTCACCGTGCGCGGCATCGGCACCGGGTCTGCCGGGCGCCGCAGCGCCGCCATCACCTCCGCGGGTCGCACCATCGGGTCGACCCGCCGCGCCGACGGTGCACAGCGCCTCCACCTCCCGGCGACGATCACTGCCGCGGCCCCCCGACAACACGAACGCGGACGTCGCGACGGTCGGCTGCGGTTCGCCACCGACGACGTGCGCCTGCGCATCACCCAGGGCAAGGAGTCGAATCTCGTGCTCTTCACCGTCGACGCCTCCGGGTCGATGGGCGCACGGCAGCGGATGAGCGAGGTGAAGACCGCCGTGATGAGCCTGTTGGTCGACGCCTACCAGCGTCGTGACCGGGTGGGCGTGATCAGCTTCGCGGGCGCCGGCGCCAACCTGGTGCTGCCGCCCACCGGGTCGGTCGAGGCGGCGGCGCGCTGCCTCAGCGACCTGCCCCACGGCGGTCGCACCCCGCTGGCCGAGGGGCTGCTGCGCACTCTCGCCACGGTGCAGGTCGAGCGGCTGCGCGACCCGCACCGACGCCCCTTGGTGGTCGTGCTCACCGACGGCCGCGCGACCGCAGGGCCCGACGCCCTCGTCCGCGCTCGCGAGATCGCGACGGCCTGGCCGACCCTCGGCCTGCAGACCGTGGTCGTCGACTGCGAATCGGGACGCTTCCGGATGGGGCTCGCGGTCGACCTCGCGGCCCGGATGGGCGCCGAACACGTGCCGCTGGAACAAGTGGCCGCAACCGAGATCGTCGACGTGGTGCGCCGGTCGACCGGCGCCGGGAAGGCCGCCTGATGGTGCAAGGACAGACGCCCGTTGAGGCCAACGACGGGCTCACCACCCGGCAGCGGCGCAACCGCCCGCTGGTGATCGTGCACAGCGGCGCCGGCAAGGGAAAGTCGACGGCGGCCTTCGGGCTCGCACTGCGCGGCTGGAACCAGGGCTGGTCGATCGGGGTGTTCCAGTTCGTGAAGTCGGCAAAATGGCGCATCGGCGAGCAGGCCGCGCTCGAAGCGCTCGACCGGGTGCACCGCGAGACCGGCGAGGGCGGGCCGATCGAGTGGCACAAGATGGGCTCGGGTTGGTCGTGGTCGCGCAAGGCCGGCAGCGAGGACGACCACGCCGCCGCGGCCCGCGAGGGCTGGGCCGAGATCAAGCGGCGACTGCAGCAGCAGACCCACGGCCTGTACGTGCTCGACGAGTTCACCTACGTGCTCAAGTGGGGGTGGGTCGACGTCGACGACGTGGTGCGAACCCTGAACGAGCGCAACGGTTTTCAGCATGTTGTCATCACCGGACGCGACCCCCACCCGAAGCTGCTCGAGATCGCCGACCTGGCCACCGAGATGACCAAGATCGCGCACCCGTTCGATCAGGGTCAGAAGGGCCAGAAGGGCATCGAATGGTGACCCAGCCGCGGTTGGTGGTGGCCGCCGCGGCGTCGGGCCAGGGCAAGACGACCGTGTCGGTCGGCCTCATGGGCGCATTGCGGGCGCAGGGTCACGCCGTCGCCCCCGCCAAGTGCGGCCCCGACTACATCGACCCCGGCTACCACGACCTCGCCACCGGTCGACCGAGCCGCAACCTCGACCCGTGGCTCACCTCTCCCGAGCTCGTCGCGCCGCTGTTCCTGCGCGGATGCCTGCACCCGACACCCGCCGACGTCGCGGTGATCGAGGGCGTCATGGGGTTGTTCGACGGACGGCTGGGAGCCGACGGGTTCGCCTCCACCGCCCACGTCGCGGCGCTCACCGACTCGCCCGTGCTGCTCGTCGTCGACATCTCCTCGGCCGCGCGCACGGTCGGCGCGCTGGTGCGCGGCCTCGCCACCCACGACCCGGCGGTGCGGGTGGCGGGCGTGGTGCTCAACAAGGCCGGCAGCGACCGACACGCCGCCGAGGTGCGCCGCGCCGTCGAGCAGCAGGGATACCCGGTGCTCGGGGTGCTCCCCCGCGACGCCGGCATCAGCGCACCATCGCGCCACCTCGGGCTGGTGCCGGCGTCGGAACGGCACGACGCGCAGGCCTCGCTCGACCGCCTCGCCGAGCAGACCGCACAGCACATAGACATCGACGCGGTCTTCGAGATCGCTTGCACCGCGCCGCAGTTGGACGCCGAACCGTGGGCCCCACCGGTCGTCGACCGACCCGCTCGACGAGTGGCCGTCGCGGGCGGACGGGCGTTCACCTTCCACTACGCCGAGACCGCCGAGATGTTGGCGGCCGCCGGCTGCGAGCCGGTGCGCTTCGACCCGGACACCGACCGCGAGCTGCCGTCCGGCACCACCGGGCTCTACCTCGGCGGCGGGTTTCCCGAGGCGCACCTCGGCGCGCTCGCCACCAACACCCCGTTGCTGACCCAGGTGCGCGACGCGGTGTCGTCGGGTCTGCCGACGGTGGCCGAATGCGCCGGTCTGCTCTACCTGTGCGAATCGCTCGACGGCCGGCCGATGGCCGGGGTGCTGCCCACACGCGCCGCCATGCAGCCGCGCCTCACCCTCGGCTACCGCGACGCCACACTCACCGTCGACAGCCTGCTCGGTCCGGCCGGCACCACCGCGCGCGGCCACGAGTTCCACCGCACCCGCACCGACCCCGGTCACGGGACCGCGGCGGCCTGGCACTTCCCCAGCGGTCCCGAAGGCTTCGCCCTCGACCCTGCCCGCACCGGTCGCGCCACCGTGCATGCCTCCTACCTGCACACGCATTGGGCGGGAGTCCCGCGGCTTGCGGCGGCGTTCGCCGATGCGGTGCACGAGTTCGCACCGGTCGCCGACGCCCGACCGGTGCGCGACACGTGTCTCGTCAACCCACGCGCCGTCGATCTGCCCCCGTCGAACGATGCGCGCGTGCAGCCGGTTGACAGCAACGCACACCCCGGCGACGCGCCTCACGGCGACGCACATCACGGCGACGACGACGTCCGCGACCGTCCCGACCTCGTCGACCTCGCAGTCAATGTGCGCCTGCCCGCGCCGCCCGCCTGGTTGGCCCGCGAACTCGCCGACGGCATCCCCGGGCTCGGCGCCTATCCCGACGCGACGGCGGCCCGCGACGCGATCGCCCGCCGACACCGGGTCGACCCGTCGATGGTGCTGCCCACCGCGGGGGGCGCCGAGGCGTTCACCCTCATCGCCCGCGCGATCGAGGGCCGCACTCCGCTGATCGTCGAACCGCAGTTCACCGAGCCCGCCCAGGCGCTCGCGGCCGCCGGGCGCACCGCCGACCGGCTCGTGCTGCGCGCCGAACACGGGTTCGTGCTCGACCCGGCCGCTGTCGACCCCGCGGCCGACCTGGTGTTCGTGGGCAACCCGACCAACCCCACCGGTGTGCTCCACCCACGCACCACCACCCTGCACGCACTGCGCCGCCGCGGACGCGTGCTGGTGATCGACGAGGCGTTCGCCGACGCCGTGCCCGGCGAGACCGAGTCGTGCATCTCGCCCGACCCGGAGCAGCTGCAGTCGGTGCTCGTCGTGCGCTCGCTCACCAAGACCTGGGGCGTGGCCGGTGTGCGCGCCGGCTACGTGATCGGCGACCCACAACTCATCGAGCTGCTGCGCCGCCAACAGCCGCACTGGTCGGTGTCGTCGCCCGCGCTCACCGTGATGCTCGCGACGACGTCCGACCGTGCGCTGCGCGAGTCGGCGCAGGCCGCCCGTGACCTCGCCTCCGCCCGTGAGCATCTCGTTGGCGCGCTGGAGCGCCGCGGGCTGCGTCCGGTGCCCGGGGTGGCACCCTTCGTGCTCGTCGAAGTGGGCGACGGGGTGCGGGCAGCGTTGCGTCACAGCGGTTTCGCCGTGCGGCGTTGCGACACCTTCGCCGGCCTGTCCGACCGTTGGATCCGGGTTGCCGTGCGCGACCCGCACACCATCGACACCTTCCTGAGGGCGCTCGACGACGCTCTCGCCCTTACCCGTAGCGCCGCTGCCGCCACTCCCGAAGAGGTGCCCGCATGACCTTCTGGAAGCCGGGTGACCGTGCCCTGTTGCGCCGGCCGGGCGCCGATGCCGACTACGCCGTGCACCGTCTGCTGGAGGCCGGCTTACGGGTCGACGTCGAGACGCAGACACCCAGCCCCCGGCTGCTCGACCTGCAGTCGCGCGGACTCGTCGGGATCGCGGCGCACCCGGACCTCGACGACTACGCGGTGGTGCTGCGCGACGACGTCCGCCGCGCTGACGCGCCCACCAACGTGCCCACCGACGCGCCCATCGACAGCGCCCGGGTCGGACGGGTGACCCTCGTCGGCGGCGGCCCCGGACCCACCGAGCTGCTCACCGTCGCCGGACTCGCCGCCGTGCGGGAAGCCGACGTCGTCGTGTGCGACCGGCTCGCTCCGCTCGGTGCGCTGACCGGCATCAGCGCCGAAATCGTGCACGTCGGCAAGATCCCGCGCGGCGAGTTCACCCCGCAGGAACAGATCAACCGGCTGCTCGTCGAGCACGCCCAGCGCGGACGAAAAGTGGTGCGGCTCAAGGGCGGTGACAACTTTGTGTTCGGGCGTGGCGGTGAGGAGTGGAACGCCTGCCGTGCGGCAGGCATCGAGGTGCGTGTCGTGCCCGGGGTGAGCAGCGCCCTCGCGGCGCCGGCCCTCGCCGGTGTGCCGGTGACCCACCGCGACATCACGCAGGGTTTCGCCGTGGTCAGTGGGCACGTGCCGCCCGACGATCCGCGCAGCACCGTCGACTGGGCCGGCATCGCCCGCAGCGGCCTGACCCTGGTGGTGCTCATGGGCGTGGCGACCCTGCCCGCGATCTGCCGACGCCTGATCGATGCGGGCCTCGACCCGCACACCCCGGCGGCGTCGATCAGCGACGGTGGCCTGCCTAGTCAGCAGTCGGTGCGTGGCACGCTCGCCTCGATCGCGGCCGACGCCGAGGCCGCCGGCATCCGCGCTCCCGCCGTCACCGTCATCGGGGCGACAGTGGATGCGCTCGACGCCGCGAGCGTCGACCGGCTCGCAGCGGCCCGATGAGGGCGAGGCGTTCGCCGGCCGGGGCCGGTCTCCGGCTGGCCGTCGGCACCCTGACTGTGCTGCCGACCGGCGACATCGGCCCCGTCGACCGCCGCACCGCAGGGTGGGCGATGGCCCTTGCTCCGGTCGCCGCGCTGCCGGTGGCCCTCGGCGCCGCCGCGGTGACGTGGGCCGGCACCTGGCTCGACCTGCCGCCACTGGCGGTGGGCCTGTGCGCCGTGGCGACCACTTCGTTCGCCACCCGTGCGATGCACCTCGATGGTCTCGCCGACACGGTCGACGGCCTCGGCGGCGGATGGACCCGCGAACGAGCGCTGGAGATCATGCACCGCGGCGACATCGGACCGATGGGCGTCGTTGCGCTCGTGGTCGTGCTGGGTCTGCAGGCGGCCCTCATCGGCAGTCTCGCGTTACTCCCGTGGGGCGCTCTGGTCATCGCCGCGGGGGTCGTGGTCGGGCGAGCCTCGACCGTGCTCACTTGTCTGCGCGGTCTGCCCTCGGCGCGGCCCACCGGGATGGGCGCGACGGTCGCCGGCACGGTGTCGCGGCCTGTCGCCGCGGCGGTGCAGTCGGTCTCCGTGGCGCTGCTCACCGGCGCGGCCACGATGGCAGGTCTGCCCTGGTGGCAGGGAGCGCTGGCGGGAGCGGTCGCGGCGCTCGGCGTGCTGTGGCTGCTGCGGGTGTGTTGCCGCCGGTTTGGCGGGGTGAGCGGCGACATCATGGGCGCCGCGATCGAGCTGGCCACCACCATCGCGCTGCTCGTGCTGGCAGCGGGCGCACTGCGATGAAGACCCTCGTCACCGGTGGGGTGCGCTCGGGCAAGAGCGCCGCGGCCGAGGCGGCCGTATCCGCGATGTCGGCCGATCGCGCCGTCGTCTACGTGGCCACCGGACCCACCACCGACAACCCCGACTGGGCCGACCGCATCGCCGAGCACCGCGCGCGGCGCCCCACGGACTGGACGGTGCTCGAGACCACCGACCTGGCCGCCGCGCTCACCGACCGCACCGAGGCACTGCTCGTCGACTGCCTCGGCACCTGGCTCACCGCCCGCCTCGACACCCTCGCGGTGTGGGACGCGCCGTCCGCCGAGTGGGCGCGGGCGCTCGACGCAGAGTTCGACGCGGTGGTCGACGCGCTCGCCGCCCGCCGCGAACCCGCGGTGCTCGTGACCAACGAGGTGGGGCTGGGGTTGGTGGCGCCGCACCGGTCGGGACGCATCTTCGCCGACAGCCTGGGCCGGCTCAATCAACAAGTGGCGGCCGTCTGCGACCGCGTGGTGTTGGTGGTCGCCGGACAGTCGCTGGTGATCAAGTGAGCACGCGCGCCGCGGGTCTGCTCGCCGGATACCTCGCCGACCGCGTGCTCGGCGATCCGCGGCGGCTGCACCCAGTGGCCGGATTCGGCTGCACCGCAACCGCATTGGAGAAGCTCACCTACCGACCGACGCGGGTGGCCGGAGCGGCGCACGTGTGCGTGCTGGTCGGTGCCGTGGCGTTCGCCGGACGGTTGCTGCCGCGGCACACAGTGGTCGTCGCGGCGGCCACGTGGACGGTGCTCGGCGGCCGATCGTTGGAGCGTGAGGCGCTCGCGGTACACGACCTGCTGGCCCGCGGCGACCTCAACGGCGCGCGGGTGCGGGTGCGTAACCTGGTCGGTCGCGACACCAGCGGCCTCGACGCAGCCCAGGTGGCGCGCGCCGCAGTGGAGTCGGTGGCCGAAAACGGTTCGGACGCCGTCGTCGCGCCGCTGTTCTGGGGTGCGTTGGCCGGCACGCCGGGGTTGCTTGCCCATCGCGCGATCAACACCCTCGACGCGATGATCGGCCATCACACGCCCCGATACGAGCAGTTCGGTTGGGCCGCAGCCAAACTCGATGATCTCGCCAATTGGCCGGCGGCGCGGGTGAGCGTGCTGTGCACCATGCTGGTGCACCCCCGCCGCGCGCGCTCGATCGTGGCCACGGTGCGGCGCGACGCGCCCGCCCACCCCAGCCCGAACGCCGGCCCGGTGGAGTCGGCGTACGCTGCCGCCCTCGGTGTGCGACTCGGCGGCACGAACAGTTATCACGGCGCGGTCGAGCACCGCGGGGTGCTCGGCGACGGACGGGCCGTCGCGCCCGATGACCTGCTGCGCGTCGTCCGGCTGCACCGCCGAGTGTGCGGCGCAGCTCTTGCGCTGAGCGTTGCCGCGTCGCTCGGCGTCTCAGCGCTGCGAAGCTGATGGCGACGCCCGGACCGTCTCTGCGGCGGTCGCTGGGACAACGCCTCACTGTTTTCAATCTCGCTGGAGCTGCGATCACTCATCTGCCGTACCCCTGGACCAGGGTGTTGATCGATTCCGGGTGCAATGGCCGACCAGTCGGCTTGTTCCCTTTGGTCACTCCTTGGAAAACAGGCCTGGTGATGCCGCGGGCTCGAGACAGACGCTCAGCGCGGTGGCCGGGAACCGGTGAGGGTTACCGGAACGTGGAAGGCCACAAATTCGGCTTCGGTGCCGTGAACCGCACCGCATCCGTGGCCGCTGGTGCCCGTGCGACCGTCCCCGAGACAGAGTGCGTTGAGGGCGTCGGAGGTGAGTTGGTCAGCGCGTGCATGACGCACTCCCACGGCCTGTTACACGCCATTCCATGCATTATCCCGTGTAATAGGAACGGTGGGGGATGGGCGATTTCTTCGGACACTGAGCAACGGAAGTATGAAGGTAGAGGCGACTACTCCCGCTCGGCGGCGCGGCTGCGACGTCGGAAGGATTGCCCGTACTACCCGCGCAGCTCCGGAAGCTCGGGCACGCCGAAAGGCTCCAAGGTTCGGCGACGATCTTTGTCTCTGCAGGTAGACGGTTCTTCAAGAAGAGGCGCGGCGGCAGCTTGGATGGGGATCGCAGATTCACCTGGGCGACTTCGCCTCGGCCGAGGGCGCCCAATACCTCGGGTGCGTTATCCGCGACTAGTTCCGGGTAATAGTAGCTAAGGGGTTCGTCTAGAATAATGACAGCTTGGTCACCTTGGTCTTTGAGGAGATCGAGCGTCCACTCGAACGGCGTGCGTTCAAACATTAGTTTGCTCGGGTTTTCGATGAAGCTGACGAACGTTTCGTCGTTTAAAGCCTCTGGGAGAATGTTTACGGGCTCATCACAGATGAGGGTGTAGGAGTTCCTGGCGCGTCGGTCCGGGGGTGAGGGTCGAGGTCTCCCGATGATGAGAGTTCTGACGCAACTCATCTGGAAGACCTCGACGTGCACAACGCTACCTTCACGACGCCTGACCTGACTACGTTCTGCCGCCTGGATGAGCTTGGTCTCCTCGCGACGGGTCAACGTCTTGAACCAGGCCGGGCGGTGCTGACGTGCCGGGTCGTTGAGGATGACCGGTGGTGTCACCGGTGCGGCTGCGAAGGGACCCCGCGGGGCAGCGTGGTCCGCCGGTTGGCCCACGAACCGTTCGGGTGGCGACCAACGACACTGCTGGTCACGGTACGGCGGTACCGGTGCACCGAGTGTGGGCATGTGTGGCGCCAAGACACCAGCCTCGCGGCCGAACCGCGAGCCACCTTGTCGCGGCGTGCGATGGCGTGGGCACTTGCCGCGATCGTGTGTCAGCACCTGACCGTCGCCCGGGTCGCTGAAGGACTCGGCGTTGCCTGGAACACCGCGAATGACGCGGTCCTCGCCGAGGGGTACCGGGTGTTGATCAACGACCCGGCCCGGTTCGAAGGTGTCACCGCGATCGGGGTCGATGAACACGTCTGGCGCCACACTCGGCACGGCGACAAGTACGTCACGGTGATCATCGATCTGACCCCGATCCAGGACGGCACCGGGCCAGCACGGTTGTTAGACATGGTTCCCGGCCGATCCAAGGCCGTGTTCAAGACTTGGCTCGCCGACCGTGACCCAGCGTGGCGTGAGACGGTGCAGGTCGTCGCGATGGATGGGTTCACCGGCTTCAAAACTGCTGCTACCGAAGAACTCCCGGACGCGACCACGGTGATGGACCCGTTTCATATCGTCCGGTTAGCCGGTGACGCCCTGGACAAGTGCCGGCGCCGGGTCCAGCACGAGCTGCACGGCCACCGGGGTCGGGCCGGTGACCCTTTGTACCGTGCGCGGCGCACGCTGCATACCGGAGCGGACCTGCTCACCGACCGGCAGCAGGACCGCCTCACCGCGTTGTTCGCGGTCGAGGAGCATGTGGAAGTTGAGTGCACCTGGGGCATCTACCACCTGAGTTGGGTCAAACGCTTAGTGCCTTGAGGGCGGGCGTTCCAGCGCCTCGATGATCTCGGCTTCGTCGCTGTTCAGTGCGGGTGGGATGGTCGTGACGACGCCGTTGATTTCGATGGTGGCTGAGCGCAGTGGTTTGAGGGCGCGCAGGACACGGCGCAGGGACAGCCCGGTCCGGGCTTGTACTTCGCGGCTGACGGCGAGGGCGGTGAACACGATGGTGAGGTGGGCCTCGATCGCGTCGCGGGTGCGGGCGAACATGGGCCGGGCGCGCAGGTCGGTCTTGGACATCCGGAATGATTGCTCGACGTGCCACAGGTCGTGGTAGCTGGCGATCACTTCGCTCGCGGGCATCAGTTCGGCCGGGATGTTGGTGACGTACCCCTTGAGCCCGACCAGCCGGCGTGCCCTCGCCAGTGACGCCTCATCCAGCGTGCGTGAACCGTTGGTGGTTTTGACGAATCGTGGTGTCCGCGCGGCCTTTTCACCGGCGACGACGGCCTTGGCGCGGTTCTCCTGCAGGGTCAAGGTGGTGCTGTCCCGGGCGGCGCGTTTCGCGGAGTACGCCCACACTGCCCGCCACGACCCGGGATGCTGCTCCCGATCCCACACCGGTTCCGCCTTGAGGTTCGGGTCGTTCTCGACCGTGTGCCCGGTCCGTGGGGTGAGGGTATCGATGAGCTGCCCGTCGGTGAACGCGTCACCGTGCCACCGGAAATGAGACTCCAGATCCTTGGGTGCCTTGGTCACCCGGGAGCCCACGATGAACCGCAAGTTCGCCTCGTCGAGGGCTGTGAGGTTGGACGTGGACAGCATCCCCGCGTCGGCGACCACGACCATGTCCGCGATGTTGTGGCGTTCCTGGAACTGCTTGACGATCGGGATGATCGTGGCCGTCTCGGCCTTGTTGCCTTCGAAGCAGCCGATCTCCAGCGGGAACCCTTCCCGGTCGACCAGCAACCCGACCACGATCTGCGGGTCGACCCGCCGCTCCTTGGAATACCCGACCTTACGCAGGCCGTCCTCCTTCTCCGCCTCGAAGTAGAGCGTGGTGACGTCGTACAACACCAACGACACATCACCGCTGGTGCAGGCGTGCTCGAAACAGGCCACCGCGACCTGGTCGCGGTACGAGCCCTGATGCGCCCGCCGCAACGTCCGCTTCCGCGTCGACAGACTCACCGCTCGCCGCCCCAACTCGGCCAGGACCCGGTCCACATCGAGCAGGCTCGTCGGCTCCACGACCCGAGCGATCACCAAGTCCCGGAAGATGTCATCGGCCACGACATCGAAACCCAGGTCCGTGTACACCCCGGCCAGGGCCCCGTACAGCAGCCCCGAGGACGTCTTGAGCACCCGTGACCTCGACACCATCGGCCGAGCCGCTGACACCGCTGGCACTGCCGACACTGCCGACGATGGCTCGGGGTCCATGAACAGCCCCGACGGCCGCGCCGCGGGCACCATCACCGCCTTCGCGGCCACCGGCGTGATCCCGAGGTCCAGCACCCCCTGCCGGTCATCGGCGAGCAGAGCCCGCGCCTGCTCCATCAGCAACCCGAGGTCGGCCTCGTTCCTGGCGGACCCGACATGACGCACGATCCGACGCCGACCGTTGACCGACTCAGCGATCTGCACCGCGGTCGCTCCCGAGGCCGTCCGCACCCGCCGAATCCACACCACCGCGCGACCCTCACCATCGAATTAGTGCCTTAGCGACACACTAATCGTCGGCATCCCCGCAGGTCACAGCGATTCAAACCCCTCGAATCCATCAAAGTGACCCAACTCAGGCCAGATTCTGCGTATGGTCCGACACGACGCGAGCCTAACCGGACCGAACTGGTTCGCGGGCAGCTATCGATCAAGATGCCTGATGGCTGCGTACCGGCGTCATCGTCGCCGACCGTAGGAATCCAAGCTACAGCTCCACCGGATTATCTGCCGTGCCCAGTTCGGCCCAGAACTTTCCGAAATCGCTCAGGCCTGCCAGGGGTGACGATTGCGCCAAGCCGACGATGCCGGCCACGACTGATTGCACCATCTGAGGATCGCCTGATTCCATCGCCTGGTCGAGTCGCACGAACAACTCACCACCGGTCTTGGCGCGCTCTTCGAAGACCCTGTCGAAGTACTGTCTTAGTGTGTTCTCAGCGGCTTGAATTCGATCGACCTGAACCCTTTCGGCTGCACCAATCGCTGCGCGCTTGGTCGATTCCTCCTGCCGGATCTTTCCGTAATCATGGGCTGCGTGCACGATCTCCCGCAGTGCAGAGAGTGCATCCACTGCCGGCACGGGAGAAGCCTTCGCCCCTCGGACGATCTTGCCGACCACTGCGGGCTTGTCAGACATCTTCAGCATCCTTCGTCATCGTCCGGTACTTCATCGTCAAGCCGGTCGTCTCTGCGTTCAGCCCGCCAGTTTCATCGACAACTTCCGCGCTCGCCACTTCGACGATCCCCTTCGCAATGTCGAGAACTTGCTGCAGAGTTGCGCCATCACGTTCCGGCTCGAAAGGCTCCACGGATTCGAGTCGATCCAGGAGCGGCGAGGCCCTCTCGACCAGGCCGCCCAGGAGCGAGGACAGCTCTGCCGCTCGCGCTTCGATCGCGTCGAGCTGAACTATCTTGAGCCGAAGGTCCTCGATGGCGGTGTTCACCGTTGCCTCATTCTCACGAGCCTTCGTTCTGGCTTTCTGTCCCTGACCGGCTACAACCAGACCGCTCACGAGCAGTGCAGGCCCCAGCGTCACCACGTTCAGTGCCGCTGCCCCGGCAGCCATGCCTCCACCGCCACTGGCAAGGCTTCCTCCGCCGAGGGCGGCAAGCGTCGCATTCGTCGCGGCGGCGCCTCCAAGGGAGGAGATCGCGGTACCCGTGCTCGCCGAGCCAACACCCATGACCAGACCGGTGAGACCTGCGTTGATCCCGACACCGGTGGCGCCGGAACCGATGATCCCTCGCATCCATGAAACCGCGTCCTGGCCCAGTCGAGCATCGAGCGCGACCTGCTCGTCCTTCGACTCGAGACCATCGATAAGCAACTTGTCCTTGTTAGTGACGTGCTTCTCGTTACGACGAAGAAAATCAGCAAACCTGCGGACGACTGCACGGTGCGCGAACTCCTGACAAGCGCCCAGTTGATTCAGTACCTCATTCGTGGCCCGAACGCGCTCCCCGGCGTACTCACGTTCCTTTTCGTAACGCGCCCCAGCCTCCCGAATAACGGATTGCGCCTTCTTGAGGTCGTAGCCGCCCTTCAAGCCGAAGCAGGCGCCGGTCGCTCCGGTCGAAGCACCTATGCCCCACAGGACCAACGGGACAAGGGGAAGAACCATGATCGACTCCAGCGGGTGGGTACATCGGGATTGTGACTGTACTGGTGGACGACGACGTAACAGTGCGGTTTCGGAGAACCTCCGTGCCTATAACCTGCTTACCAGGCTCCCAGCAAGGTGGACATCGCTCCGAACCAACTCACGGCGAGCACATCCCTGGCTCTCGTGGATGCAACGTAGAGCAACGAACGCTCGCGCAACATGGCATCGACGAAATCCTCGTCGCTCGCCTTGTAGTCCTTCAGCCCGTGCGGCACCGAACCCTCGTGTACACCGAACAACAGCACGTGCGTGAACTCGAGCCCCTTCGCACGGTGCATGGTCATCACCAGAGGCATTCCGGGCTTCGCGTTCTCCTGGTCGACCGACCGCACCTGAAGCCCTCGCTCGGCGAGGCCGCTGACGACGGACTGCCGACGGTACTTGTCACGGACAAGGACGGCGATCGCTTCGGGCTTGGGAGCACGATCGCTCTCGCCGTCACCGGACGGTAGCCATGTACGGATCAATTCGGCTGCCTGGTCAAGCTCCTTACTCATTGATGCGGTGGGCAGCAGGCGAGGAACTGGCCCCGAACGCGCCGAGTGATAGGGGTGCTTCTCGCTCTCGCCTTCGAGGTCGGTGAAGTCTCCGCCAGCGAGAATGTGCATGGCCCAGTCGAGGTTCTGTGCCGTGGTCCGATAGTTCAAGGTGAGCCGTCGTGCACGGCCGCGGATCTGGATCCCGACGTGTGACAGGACGACCTTCTGTCCGTAGATCCTCTGGTGCGAGTCCTCACAAATGAACAGGTCGTCCCGCCCCTCGGCGACGACCGCTCTCAGGAAACGCAACTGGGACAGGTTCAGGTCCTGCGCTTCGTCGACGACCACGTGATCGAAGAACGTCCGTTTGTTCGACTCGAGCCAGGCCGCGGCAATCTCCGCCTTCTCCTGCCAGTCCGTGGTGTCGTTCGCTCGCGCGAGCATGCGGTACTCGGTGATCACCTTCCACACCTCGAGCCGCTTGGCGCGGTCCAGCGCAGCACCGCGACCAGTTCGTCGCACCCGGACGTACCCGGTCGAGGTGGTGATTCGATTCGGAAGGACGATCAGCCCGTACTCGGCGCTCATGAACGCGGACGTGAGCAGATCGGCAGGAAGGTCGGCGTCGGCGTTGTCGATGGCTTCCTTCCAGAGCTCGCCGCTCGTCGGTGTGCCGAGAACGGTTCGACTGTCCCCCAACACTTTTGCCGTCGCTTCGTCCAAACCACTCCCGGCAGCCTGCAGGACCGCACGGACGGTCTGGTCCACGCCCTTCACGTGGACCCCGGCCGAATCGAGGGAGTTCTGCAAGGTGATCGATTCGTCGAGCTGTCGCAGTCCCTGCGCCAGGTCCTCGGCGAGATTTCGGGTGTAGGTGGTCAGCAGCACCCGAGCCTTCGGGTTCTCCTGGGCCAGGCGCCACGTGCGGTGCAGCGCGACCACGGTCTTTCCCGTTCCCGCGCCGCCCGAAAGACGGAACGCTCCCTTGTACGCACCGTCGGCGTACTTGCGCTGTTCCGGGTGAAGGAACAGACGCCACGCGACCAGGTCACCGGCCTCGACGATGCGACGCAGTTCCTCGTCGTCGTCGATCCAGTGGAAGGACGCCTGTGCCGCTGGGTGCTTGAGGCTCCGGATGAGCTTCTCGTCCTCGGTGCCGTCGCCGACGTCGACCTTCTGGTCGAGCCCCATCTTCGACCGCGCCTCGTCCACCGGCGTACCGGTGGCGAGGTCCAGGAGCATCTGGGCCTGCCACTCGACGTCCACCGTCTCGATCAGGCTCAGTAGGTCGCCCTCGGTCGTCACTGCCATCGCTGCCGACGCAAGCTGCTCGTCGATGCCGAGCTCGGTGTGCAACACATCGGCGGTCAGGCCGGCAGGCCAGCTCGGTGCACTCTCCGCCTCAGGAACGACCGACGGCGCCGGAACAGTCGGCGCAGTCTCGACCGGGACGTCGGACGACGGCTCCGTCTCGACGGCAGGCTTCGCCGCAGCCGCCTTCACACTGCTGACCACGCTCGTGATCTCGGGCACCCCGTTGATGGGGTTCATCGACAGGTGGACGCTCTCGGCGATCTTGTTCGCCTTGTCGTGCGGCCACACACCGTGGATCACGTACACCGGATCGTCCTGACCGACGATCTTGAACAGCACGCACCGGTAGTTGTCATCGACCCGGCCGGTACGCACCCGCGAATCGACCGATCCCTGAATGGGTTCGATGTGAAGGCCGGGAAGTGTGTCGTCCTCCTGCAGTTTCTCCAGGAAGGCGAACGCCTTCTTCTTCATGGACGGGTCGAGTCCGTCCTTGACCTTGCTGAGAATCAGAAGAGGCATCGGGTCACTTCCTGCTGTCGATCAGAACGGCGCGGACTTCGTCGATGAGTGCACCGAGGTCGGAATCGGCGGTCGCTCGGAGCACGGTCCAGCCGCGACCACGAAGCTCGTCGGCGTCCTCGTCGGGAGCTTCGCCGTCGAGCAGCACCAGCTTCCGTTCGCGCCAGACGGCGTCGGCCATGACACCGGAGAGTTCGACCATCATGTCCGCCGAAGGCAGACCCGCCTGCGACATCGCGCCGACGGCTTCGACCACCGACGGTCCGACGTCACCGAGGTCCACGCCGGCCCAATCGCCGGAGAGCGTCGCTGACGGCTGCGCAGACTGTTCGCCACCGACCAGTGAGGTGACGGTGATCCGCGCGTCGATGTCGGCCGCGTGGGCGAGGACGTTCGAAAGTCGCAGCCACTCCCGCCAGGACTGCGCGTGGGACGGGTCCGCCAATGCCTCGTCGGAGTCGTCCAGGACGAGTGCGACTTCGGTGGCGCTGATGCCTTGGATGCGCGCAACCAGCGCGACGTGCGGCATCCGGTACACGATCGCCTTCGGGCCGTTGGACGGAAACTCCCGATCGGCATCGGCGACAAGTTCCGCTGCGACAGAAGCAAGGTCCTCGTCGGGATGGATCGAGCGTGAGCCACCGCCCGGTTGCTGGGACAACAACAGAGGAAGCACACGCGCAAGCACTCCACGGGGTGCCGACAATGGATCGCTGACGACGCCCGTCAGCAGGCCCAACGAACCCGCCACGAGTTCGTCCCGTGCGGCCTTCGAGATGCCGGCACCGACCGGGGTGGCCATCCGCTTGGAGACGAGGCCTTCATCGAGCCACTCCGGGGCCGGCGGTTCGTCGAGGTCCGACCATGGAATCGAGATGACTCGAATCCCCTTGGCTCGCAAGACCTCCCGCTTGACCGCATCATCCGCGAGGTTGTTGTGGACGGCGGACGCATGGAACGCCTTGCCGTCCGTGTAGATCGCGTAGTCGGGGACGCCGGGCGCCGTGAGCATGAAGTCCGGACGTGTCCCGTGGGTCAGTACCTGCGGGCGCAGCACCCACTCCCGGGACGCTGCCGAAATGCGGAGCTCGACGCCGTTGGTGCCGGTCACCTGCTTCACCGGGGCGACGCCGTCCATGCGCTCGGCGAACTTCGTTCGGAACTGTTGTTCGAAGCTCGACTCGCCCCAACCCGGGTCGACCGGTTTGTCGACCACGCTCCACGACGGGTCGTCCAGTTCCAGTGCAGCGAACGACTGCTCGGCGTCGGTCGCGAGCAGGACACGGAGTGCCCGGATCGCGTCCAGTCGAGTTGCAACGGAAGGGAATCGGGTGAACGGCAGCAGACAGCGGTGGCAGGAGGCGCGGTCCTCGAACTGACACGGACAGTCCTCGAGCGCACGAGCGGCACGAACGAGGATCGCCCAGAGCCGAGCCGGCGAGACCAGATCCGTCAGGTAGCCGGTTCCTCCGGGCACCGTGTCGTGCAGGAGAAGCGCGTCGCGCACATTGCCTTCGGCATCGCCGAGTGGATGGGGAACGACCTCGATACGCAAATGGTCGGGCGATCCGCCCATCGTCTCCCGCAGACCGAGCAGCAACGCAGCCTGAAGGCTCGGGACGCTGTAAGGGTCGGCCGTGACGCTGGGCGGCAGACTGATGGCCACACCCTGGGTCATCAACTCGCGGTACAACGCGAGCTGTCGCGTGTGTTCGGTCGTGGACGTGCGATGCGTACACCAGCCACGGTGTTCTCTGGGCGAATTGGTGCCCGCAGCGCCGTCGAGCTTTCCGCATGCAGCACAGACCCGGAACAGTGGCGCGGCCAGTTCACGGCCGGCGAGCATTCGAGTGCTGGGTGCGTTCGTCGAGCGTCCGAGGTTGAACCAGCGCACCGGCAACCGGCGGTAATGGGGCACCCCGAGGCCGACCTGCTCCACCGACCACTGCCCGACGAGCCTGGCGGGATCGAAGTCGACGGCCGTCAACACCTCGAACCGGGTCGAGTGCCGCTCGTCGCTGTTGTCGCTGATCTTGGCGTCGTAACGACGGATCTCCGAGAACACTCGTCTCAGCCGGACGGCTTCGAAGGGCTGACCGGTGTCCGCGATGCCTGCACTGCCGCACTGCGGGCACGAGCCGGGCGACGGGGACGTCGGTGTCACGGTCGCGTGATGGCCGCAGGTGTTGCACAGGACGTGGGTGGCGATCTCGGTCTGATCCTGGCTGACCTCGATACCGTCGACCCGCATCTCCAGGCCGTGCGCGTAGAGGCTGGTGCCGGGCGCGAGTTCGGTGAGGGCTCGGGCCGATCCTCGATCGATCACCATCGAGTCGCTTCCGAAGCGCTCGGTATCGGGATCGATCCAGGAGATCTGGACGTCGAGTTCCACCTTGTCGTCGAGCAAGGAGAGTTGGGCAGCAGGCCACGCATCTCCAGCCCACCGATCCACGGGGCGTTGTTCATGTCCGACAGAACAGCCTGGAGCAGCTTGCGAGTGCCGATCGCCGATCGATAAGCGGCCTTGTCGTCGCTCGCGGCCGGCAGCTCGGCCTTCTCCCGCAGGTCGGGGATGCTCGCCACCACCGCCTTCTTCCGATGACGCAGTTCCTCGACCTCGGCCTTGTGCTGCGCGATCGCACGGTCTGACCCATGAGGGAAGCGGTGTCACCGAGTGCCTTGTGTGCTTCGTGCTCCTTCTCCATCAGCGAGCGCAACACACGAACATCACCGGAGAACCGTTCGTCGCTCGGTTGCAGGAGCAGGGTGGTGATCCGTGGCGGGTGCTTCTGGCCGTAACGGTCGATACGTCCGTTGCGCTGTTCGATCCGGATGAGCGACCACGGAATGTCGAAATGGATGAGTTCGTGGCACTGACGGTGGAGGTTCACACCCTCGCTGGCGACGTCGCCGGTGACGAGCACGCGAATGGCAGAGCCCTCCTGCTTGAAGGACTCGACGATCTCCTGCTGCTCGACGTCGCTCAGCCCACCGTGCAGAACACCCACCTGGCCATCGGACATCTTTCGGTCCTTGATGATCCTGTCGCGCAACCAGTGAAGCGTCGCGATCCGCTCGGCGAAGATGACCACTCGCTCGCTCGACGATGAACCGATTCCGATGCGGTCGAGCTCGCCGAGCAGTGCGCCGTACTTCCTGACCTTGCCCTGAGCCTTCTCGCCGAGCTCGACGAGACGTTCGAGCGATTCGGTGTCCGAGACGGACAGATTCTCGGCGCGCTTGATCCGTGCCTTCGCCGTCTCGGCCAAAGCGACGGGTGACGACAGGAACGCCTTGGCCAACGTCCAGCCGAACAGTTGCTCGGCACCGGTCCGCTTCGAGTCGCCGTAGATCCAGTGGTCGGCGATCTCCTGAGCGATCGCGTTCTCCTCGGCGGACGCGGGCACCAGGATGTTCTGCGGCTCCGTCCGCTCGGCCCAATCGGCGCCGACCACGCTCGCGACCTCCGGGGAGTGCCGGTGACGCCGTACGACCAGCCGCTTGATGTCGGCGGGGTCGATCTCAACGTCGGGCCCGACGGCTGTCGGCTCGAGCAGCCGCATCAACTCGGCGAAGGACTCCTTCTTACCGTTGTGCGGAGTGGCGCTCGCCAGGATCAGTGCATCGGTCTGCGGTGCATGGACATTCGCGAGCCGGTTGTTCTGAGTCGCCCCGGTGATGTTGTGGGACTCGTCGATGACCACGGCGTCCCAGTGGTGCTTGCGCAGATGGGCGAGATAGCGATCGCTCTTCAAGGTGTCGATCGAGATGATCGCCCGTTTGTAGAGACTGAAGGGGTTGCGAGTCGCCGGAAGCCGGCGTCGCACCTGTTGGATGCCGACCGAGTCGAGCCGGACGAACGGCAGCGCGAACCGCGTCCACATCTCGTGCTGCATCTGTTCGAGCACGTGCCGTGGGGTGACGATGAGAATGCGTTCTCCTCGACCACGGCGCACCAGCTCCGACAGGATCATGCCGATCTCAACGGTCTTGCCCAGGCCGACCGCGTCAGCGAGCAGGATGCGCGGCCGCAGGATCTCGGGGTCGAGTGCCTTACGGACCGCGCTGCGCTGGTAGTCGAGCGGGTCGAGCAGCATGTCGTCGGCGACCGCGAGCGTCGAGTCACCGACCGGCAGCGGCGTCTTCCGCAGTGTTGCCTCCAACCAGAGGCGGGCGCGGCGATAGTTCGGCGAATCGTCGGCGACGACCTTCGTCAGCTTCGGGTCGAAGACCTCGATCTCGTCGAACGCCTCACTGAACTGAGCCGTTGTGCCGGCGACGAGTTCGGACAACCCCTGGGCCGTGATCAACGTGCCGTCGCGGTTCTGGGAGACCTGCGTGACGAGCCACTCCTCGTCGCGCACCACCACCAGGGAACCCGGAGCGAGATTGTCCATCGTCAAGGTTCCACTCGGCATGTGTTGCATCGTAATCAGGTCTCCTCGACTGCTCCGGAATGCGAATTGCGTTGTGCTGCCTATATCTCGGCCCCTGAGGTCACAAGTGAGAGAACAGCCCGTCCTCGCCTTCAGCGCCGACGAGGCAGGCGCGATCGAGGACGACGTTGAAACGCTCGCAACTCGTTTCGGGAAGCAGCAGGCACGCGTGGCAGGCGCACAGGTTCATGCCGTCGACTCCGGTGGGGCCGGACTCGATGCAGACCGGGTCGCTCGTACACCACTCCGCCCGCTTGATCGCCGAACGAAGAATCCCATTGAACCGATGGGGGTCGCTGAGGGCAGCCAGCCCACCGAGACTTCCGGCGCTGTCCGCCGTCGCGGTGTAGATGAGAATACCGGCTTGGTTCTCGGCGTCGTAGACGCGTTCACGCAGCGACGCCGCCGGATAACCAGCGGTGAGTGAGAACTCGTCGACGAGGGCGTGGGCAAGCGTATGCAGAACAATTGTCCGTTGGCTCACCTCGAAGCGCCGGGCCAGCGAGGTGGCGGGCAGGCGCTCCTGTACCTCGAGGAGTCGTCGTGCCCGCTCCCGTGCGAACGTGGTGTTCGACCATTGCGTCAGCTTGTCCTCGTCGAGTCGGACGAAAACACCCTCCCCGAGCACCTCGACCGCCGGCAGCCAGTCGATGTCCTTGGACACACTCAGCGGAGACAGCATGGCCTCTCCGGTATCCGGGTCCTCGGGAGCGCTCGGTGTCACCCGCGAGAATCCGGCCAGGGCACGTACCTCCCGGAGCCGGGAGACACGGGAGATCTGCGCGACGGCCTCGTCCACATCGCTGCCGGTGAGGTCGGTCTCCACGCACAGAAATTGGTGACTTCCCTCCTGATCCTCGTCCAGCCCGTTGACCAGTGCGCGGTACTCCTCGGCGCGCAGTTCTGCATCGCTGGGCCGCCGCTTGCGGCCGGCAGAGGGCGAGAGCATCTCGTCGATGGCCTCGATGATGTCTTCGACCGAACAACCCGGCGGCGGCAGGAACATCCCAGCGAGATCCTCGCTCGACTTCGACGGATTCGCGTCGCGGAACTTCCGTTCGGCGAAATCGCGCGCCCGCGAGCGGACCGAGGGAATGGAGATCGCGGAGCGGGTCGAGGCGAACCAGACGTTCGAGGAACCGCGTTGAAGGGTGCGTGGCACCTGATCACAGTCCACCGGGTCCTTCGGTTCTTCCGGCAACCAAGGCCGCCTTCCGAAGCACGAAGTGACATCCTTCAGTGCATTGAAGTCGAAGGCTCCTTGAAGCGAGCGCGACTTGCCGCACGAGCAGTCGACGACGAGGTCCGCGAGCGCCGACGATCGTCCTTCGGTGTTGAGCTTCAGAGAGTGACCGTCGCGGTCCTGTTTACCCCGCCCGTGCACCCACGCGAAATACGGGAAATCGTCGATATGTCCTCTTGGGCAACAGGCGACGAACCGCGAGGGTGCGATGACACCGGTGCATTCACAGCGTCGGCTGTCACCCCTCGCGAGTTTCCATGAGACGTCGAGCCGACGACAGTCCGGGCAGAAGGCCCAATCCGGGAACCGGACGACCGGAACATCGCCGGCTTTCCTTCCCGCGGCCGGCAGGCGGAACGTGTGGACACCCATGCTCTCGGCCAGCCGTGGCTCGAGCACCTCCGGGCCCTTGGGCCAGTCGTCGAGACCGCAGATCATCACGCTCTCGTTCTCGGCGGGGAACAGCGATCCGATCCCGAAGGTCGACACCATGCTGCTGCGGCGACCACGTCCTGCACGCTTAGCGCTCACGGGAGCTCCTACCTCTCGTCCGGACGAAGAACAGAGTGGATTCGGCGTCGACGTCGCGCATGCTGGTGAGCGTCGGCCATGGAGTTTCGGTGACCGGGAAGTTCGGCGACACGTCGTCGTCGGCGCTGACCGCCCGGGAGGCCTCCTGGATGAGTGCTCCGACTCGTTTGTCGAACCAACCGGGATAGTGGTCGATCTTGTATGCGTCGTTCATCCAGTTTCCGATGAGTTCGTCCAGTTCGTCGCGCACCTTGTCGGGGGACTCGTCATCCGGGCTGTAGGACGAACCCGACCTCACGACATCGACCCGACGCACGATCTCGTCGACACAATGTTCGAGTTCCTGTTTCCAGTCCTCGATCTTGCCCGCGGCCTGATCCGGCGCCGCAGCTTTGATGGTGAGCCGGGCCATCGAAACGAGAACCCCGTGCAGCGCTCTGTCCCTCGCCCGTGGAGCAAAGGGCGTGGCACCGGTCGCCTCCACGTGCCGATAGAGCATCCGGTGGTAGCCGGCGAAATTCTCGTAGTGCGACAGGTCTCGGCTTCGAGCCGCGTTGAACATGGTGACCACGAGACCCGGCATGCGGCGCCCGACGCGAGACGTCGCCTGGATGTACTCCGCGGTGGTCTGCGGTTGCCCCATCACCGCCATGAGCCCAAGGCGATCGACGTCGACTCCGACCGAGATCATGTTCGTGGCCAGAACCGTGTCGGCAGCGTCGACCTCGCCCCGCTGCTTCTCGAGGATCTTCAGTTCCTCCGGGATCTCGCTCGACTTCTTGCGCGAGGTCATCTCGCGCGGGTCGGCCAGCTCTCGCCTGTCCTCGCCACGACGGTTGGCGATCACCTGCATCTCCATGGGGACGTCGTCGATCACCTGGATGAACGCGCCACCGAGCACCCGCAGACTGTTGAAGTAGCCCAGCAGCGTCCAGTACAGGTCGGCGGTCTCATCATCCGCACCGACGGCTGCCGCGCTCTGCAGCAGAGATGCATAGACACGAACCATGACGGTCGTGTGGCTGGTGCCGGCTCCCATGACTCCCACGTACTCACGCGACCCCTTGACCTCCTTCGGTGCCTCCACCGCGAAGTAGGAGTGCCGATAGGTACGCCCAGGCGGCGGGAACTGGCGCGCCTCGCGGGCGAACACCGCCCGCACCTGGTCGGTCGCGCGACGAATGGTCGCGGTCGACGCGACCACCTTCGGACGATGCGGACGACTGCACGCCGCATCGACAGCGGTCTCGTACAGACCGACCACGGTGCCCAAGGGGCCGCTGATGAGATGGAGTTCGTCCTGGACGATCAGGTCCGGCGGCGGGTCGGCGTGACTGCCGGTCGTCGAACCCTCGGTGCCGAACAGATTCCCGACATCACGCTTCCACGGCATCATTGCGAACTTGTCGACCGTGCCGATCAGCAGCGACGGACGCTCCCGGTAGACGTCCTCGTCGACGATCCACACCGGAAGCTCGTTGTGGAACCGACAACCCGTGTTGCGGCAGGACACGGTCATCCGACCGTAGGCCACTTTGTACTGTTTGTGCGTCAATTCCGTTCCGCACCAGGGACATTGCCTGAGTTGAACCGGATCCGCCGCGTCCTCGACATCGTCGGCCGGGTTGTGTCTGTTGGCTCGGCGGAGCGCGCGGTTGGCATCCTCGAGCTTGTTCGGTGTCGATGCCTGTCCTACCCACAGGCCGATGCTGATCGGCTTGGTGGTCGGGAGCTCACGCAAGCGCAGATCCTCCAGCGCACAGATCAGTCCGGTCGCTCGTTGGTACTGCTGGAGCGTCAGCAGGCGCAGCGTGTACCGCATGAGAACGGAGACGCCGGCTGCCTTCGGATCACGGATGCGGCGAAGCATGATCGAGATCGCGACGAGGCCGAGGTATGCCTCCGTCTTTCCACCACCGGTTGGAAACCAGAGCAGGTCGGCGAGCTCGCGTTCGGCTGAGTCGGCGACAGCGAGCCCCTCGAGGTTCACGAGGATGAAGGCGATCTGGAAGGGACGCCATCCCGCCTTCTCGACATCCGCCTGCGACGGATCGCCGATGCCGCCGTTTCGATGAAATTCCTGACGGCTCCGCTGCTGGGCCATCGCCAGGTTCATCAATCGGAATGCCTGCCGCACATCGTCGTTCGTACGGAGCAGGTTGATTCCACGCAGCATTCGGTCGGCGGCCGCGCCGGCCTCTGTCTTGTGGCGGTCGAGGGCGTTCGAGTCGTCGGCCGACAGGTCGTCGTCGGACAGGCCATCGATCCAGCGCCTGTAGTCCTCGACCAGCGACTCCAGTTCGCCGAACGTCGTGGAGTCCGCCAGGTGCGTCATTCTCAGATCGACGGAATCAAGACCGCCCGGGTCACTCAGCAGGAGTTCGTGCCGAGGAAGGAAGGTGGTCGAGATGGATGTTGCCTGAGCGTCGTCCCACTCGACTGCGCAGCCGTGGCCGATCGCATAGGACTTCACATCGCTGAACAGCAGGTGCTGTGCCTTCACCTCGTCGTCGTCCAGGCCGGCAACGACCGTTTCACGACGGGCGCAGAGCACACCCTCCGGCGCGGACACGGTGATACACGGACGGAACCAACAGGCACCGTCCTTGTCACCCGGTTCGGCGACGGCCGAATTCACCAAGGCAACGGTCACCGCCACCACCTCGTCGTCCGCCTGACGTACGACGATCCTGAGATCCAGACCCGGAACAAGCTCGACATCACGGTTGGCGGGAACAGTCAGGTCGATTTCGATCGGGTCTGGGGCGACCTCTTCACGAACCCAGCGCTCGTCCGGCTCCGAGGCGATCTGCCGGTACCTCGCTGCGGTCACCGTCAGGGTCACCGTCCGCCCCTGCGTCGGATCGCCCGCGAACGTCAGGCCCATCGTGCGCGGGTACCTCACCCGAGCAAGTGAGACGACCGGGTCGTCGAGTCCCTCGGTCACCGATGCGCCGGCGTTCCCGTCGTTCGAAGTGTCGACCTGATCGGCCTCGGGGGTGTCTGGAGTGGCCACCGACGAAAAACTCGTGTCGGGGTAGAGCACGCCGACGACGAACCGTGACATCGGCTTTTCGCTGAGTTCCTGGTCGAACTCACCACCGAGGAGATCTTCCTCGAGCCTTCGGACGACGAAGTCCCTTGTCCTGTATGCGTCCTGAAGTGATGGCATGTCAGCTCCACTCGAGATCGACGGATCCGGATATGCGAGCTGCGACCCAAAGGCCGTGCCGGCCGGGCTGCTCGCTCCTTGGTTCGCCGAGGGCGGTCTCGAAGCCGTCGACCCGCCCTCCGTTCAGACGTGGGATGACCCCTCGGGCGCACTCCCGTGCCATGAAGCGCCCGAAGTGCTCTCCGGTGCGAGCGATCGGCTCATCATCGACCGACGCCACCCAACTCGGGAACTCGTTTCCTGCCTCGTCGATCAAGGGCTCGGTCTCCTCCCAGGTGACGATCGCGCCGAGAGTCTCGGTGACCCCTGACCCCGTCGCGCCGAAGGCTCGCGCCATCCTCGGTTCCATCAGCACGCCGAGCAGACCTCGAGCACGGAAGGGCCGCTTGACCCACGGCCGCTCGCCGTCGCCGTACGCGGCTCGTCGCCATCTGCCCACGTCGATGCCGTCGACCTTGGTCACGCGGTCGCGGCCTCTCGACATTGCCACGTACAGCATCGAGGCCATGCGTTCGGCGTCGCCGAGATCGTTGCTCCAGTCGTCGGAATCGACCAACACCACGTTGTCGAACTCCAGGCCCTTCGCCCGGTGAACCGTCGAGACCACGATGGGGCTCTCCGGCACTCGCCTGAACATGTCTCGACCCCGAAGGCCGGCGAGTTGCCGCGCGAAGGTGCGGATGTCCACGCCTGAGCCGGCCCCTGCCACCGTCCTCATCTGCCGCCAGGCTTCGTCCACGTCGGGGCATCCGGCCCCCTCGGCCACAGCCATGAACTCGGATCGCTCGATGCGGGTGTGCTGGTGATCGGCCAGTGCGAGGGCGATCCACGCCGGGTGGCTCACATCCCGCGCTTCCGCGACCGCCTCGGCTCGGACGCCATGGCGGGCAAGCGCTGAGGCAGCGAGCGCCGCACGGGCGTTGGTGTCGCACAGCAGGACGGTCCGGCCACGCCACGAGGCGATCGTCTCGACAGCGTCCTCGTCCAGTTCTCCCAGGGGCGACAGATCAGCTGAGGCGGTCTCGACACGCCGCCGTCTACGCGACGGATCGAGACCCTCCAACTCCTTGCGGAGTCGACTCATCTCGCCGGCGACCGTTGTGCGGGAACGATATTCACCACGAAGGTCGCGCTGTGCCACGTTCCGGCGGCGACGGACCGAATCGAGAAACTGTTGACTCGTCATCGGGTGGTCATCGGTCAGCTGGAAGTCGTAGAGCGACTGCAGCGGATCACCGAGCAAGGTGAATCCGGCATCGTCCGGCAGTGCCTCCAACAGTGCGAGCACGAACTCCGCCCGTACACCGACGACATCCTGCACCTCGTCGACGATCACGTGCCGAATGTCGCCGAACACATCGTCGCCCGCGGCCATGAGCGCGATGGCCTGCAGGACCGTGTCGTCGTAACTCTTGAACGGAGCCGGCGAATCGGACAGTTCCTCCACGAGCGATGCCGCAAGCGAGTCGATCGTGCGCACACGCACTCCCTGACCCTCGTCGACGACGTGCTCGGTACGTCGTCGCACGACGCTCACCGCTGCGCGACTGAAGGAGATGACCAGGATCTCCTCCGGGTAGAGCTTGTGTGTCGCAACGAGATTCGCTGCCAGTGCACCGACGGTCTCCGACTTGCCCGCACCGGGTCCCGCGAGCACGATCTGCCGCGTTTCCGGCTCGACCTCAGCCACCTCGCGCTGCGAGGAGTCCAACTCCGTCATGCGCCGTCCGCCTTCCAGAGGTGGTCGAAGTGCTTGAACGCGAACTCACCGCCGTAGTTGGTCAGGTTGTCGGCCACGTTGACGATGAGGACGTCCTCCGAACCACCGTTGAGCGGGCCGCGCAGACCTCGACCGATCATCTGCTGATAGACGTTCGGGCTGAATGTCGGGCGGGTGATGTAGACGGCGTCGACCGCCGGCACATCGAAGCCCTCGGTGAACACGTTGTAGTTGGTGAGCACACGCACCCGCCCGGCCTTGAAGTCCTCGACGTACTGCCGTCGGGCCGAAGACGATGTCTGACCGGACACTGCTCTCGCCTCCACACCGCGGTAGGACAGCAGCGCGGCGAGCACCTTCGCGTTCTCCACGGACGTCGCGAACACCAGTGCGCGGCTGTCGGCGGGGAGTTCGGCGAGTGAGTCGACGATCGTGTTGTTCCGCTTCTCGTCCTCACCTAGTCGACCTTCCACGCGTGCCGACAGACGTCTGAACTTGTCGGCCTCCGCGATCTCGTCCGCGGTCAGCGTGATGTCGGAACCCGCGAGTTCGATCTGTCGGATGGCGGCGAGCACCCCCATGCGCTGCAGGGTCGGGTACGGATCGTCGTCAGGGAAGACTCCTTCGTCGAGCCGACGGTCGTAGCGGCGCACCAGCGTCTCGGTCTCACGCTGATTGAAACCGCGGAACGGAGTGGCAGTCAGCCCGAGGAGCGGGGTCTCCATCTCCGCCACGCGGACGGTGCCTCCGAGGGCGGCCAGAATCCGGGTGTACTGCGGACCGACGGACTTGTGCGCTTCGTCGACCACGATCAACGCGGGGTTGCGGAGCCAGCCATAGGTTTCCCGCCAGTCGTCCCGGTCGATGATGGAGGAAAGTTTGCTGTCGGTCGCGACCACCACCTGCAGGCCGTCCCGCTCGTTCGTGTCGTTGGTGGACCAGAGGCGACTTACGTTGAGCGCAGTGCCGGGTCGACCGAACTGTCGCCAGATCGTCGCCCAGGTCTGGACCGCCTGCTCGCACAGCTCATCGGTCTCCGCGAGCCAGACAACACGAACATCGTGATCGACGTCCGCCATGTACTCGACGACCGCCTGCACGGCGACACGGGTCTTGCCGGCACCCGTCGGCAGGGAGACCATCCCTCTGTTCACCCGCACCGGAGCAGTGAACAAGCGCTGGATGCGCTGTGCGATCTTTCCCTGGTAGTCGTGGAGAGGCCCCAACGTCGGCGGACCTTCGATCTCGACCTCTGCGTCACGTGGCGAACCGGCGAAGCCGGCGAACTCGGCCGGGAAGCAGAGGTCGCGCACCCAGGCACGGGCGGTGCTCCGACCGGCCCACATCGCCGGAGGATCCAGCTTGTTCTGTCTCAGGCCGCGCGCGTGGTTCTCCAGAACGGCGTAGCCGTCCACCGCAATCGACAGCCTCGCGATCTCGACGTCCTCGAGTTCCCGGCCGAGCGAACTCCGCATCGCTTCGAGAGCGGGCGCCGGAATGGACGACCTCAACTCATCGGCACCGATGGCGAGGACAAGCTTCTCGTGAAGGTCCTCGGTCTCGGCGATCGTCGCTCGCAGCTTGCTGAGGCGTTGATCCTCCATCCGCTTCAGGACGACATGCGGCTTGATGCCATCGCCTGTCGCGCGGCCTACCTCGAGCAGGACATCGCGGTCCTCGATCGCCGTCGTGTAGAGGACACCGTCCTCGAGGCGAGAGGTCAGTGGCGACGAGACCTCGCCCTTGTTCGGGATACGCGTCAGCAGTTCGATCCGACTGCACGGCTGGACGTCGAGATCGTGCCATTCGAGGTCGAGCATGTTCGCCAGTGGTGGAAAACGGTCGAGCAACCGGTACTGCTCGCCGGAGGCGTCCCTGCTCACGGTCTGAGTGAGCAGATCGTCGCCGACATCCAGTCCCCAGGACTCCACCAGGCACGCGGCGTCGTTCTCACTCGCGGAGAGAACGACCGGGATGTCCGCCTCGACCAACTGGCGGTGAACCGTTTCGTCCGCGGTCACCGCGACGTCCGAGGGCGGCACTTCTGCGTGGCCACGCCCCCGATCGACCTTGATCCTCGCCGGGGCCGGCACACCTGAGTAGGCCGCCCACGCGTACAGGTGGAATCGCCGCGGCGGCTCCCATCCCGTCGCCCGGTCGAGCATTGTCTGCCACGCCTGATCGTCGAGGTCCTCCGGATCGGACTTCATGCGGAGGAGTTCTGCGTGCCGGTCCGACACCGGCCAGGTGGCATACGGCAGGCACCGTTGATCGCGTTCGTCGATGTCCTCGTCCGGGCGCACGAGTGTGTTCGACACCGACATGAGTCCTGCGACGGTCTCGAACACGCCGAACTTCGCCAGTCGGAACCAGGTCGGGTCCACCACCGAGAACGACTTTCCGCCGCCCGCGCGGGCAAGACGCCACTTCTCGTCGCCGTCCAACTCCCTAAGCGCGATACGGGTCAGCACGGCACGGCCTTCTGCGGAGAGGTCACCGAAGAACTCCAGCGGCCACAGCACCCGGCCGCGGTCGATCTCGATGTTCTCGTCGGGCAAGCGCGGCTGTTGTACCTGCTTGCGGTACTGGTCCCGTGCATCAGCAGCCCGCGCCGATCGCCATGGTTCTGCCGGAGCGTCGGCGATCCGATGCGGTTGCTCGACCAACCCCAGTGCGGACAGCAACACAAGATCTTGCTGGTGGAAACGATGATCGACGACGAAGTTCGCGTCCCGTGAACCATCCGCAGGTATGACTGCCCCGGGAAGGAAGACTTGCCCCGGTGACTTCCAGGTGCCCGCGACGGTACGCACCTGGAGCCTGGTCGGCAGTTCCCTGCCGAGCACCTCGCGGAAGATGCGTTCGGCCTCGCCCTGCTCGAGACGTCGGGCCGACGTCCACACCCGCGCCCAGTCGACCCGGGGTGCAGACAACTCGTTGCGCAACTCCCCCGCGTCGTCGAAGATCTCGATGCCCAATGTGCGTAGCGCGCGTTCCACCCCGGCGTCCGCCGCCAACACCTGATCGATGATCATCTGACCTGATGCTGCGTTGCCTCCGGGCAGGAATACCTGGCCGGGCCGAGGAGGGGCCAGCATTCCGTCCTCGAGCAGGAGGACGCGAGCGCCGACCGCGACACTGCGTTGCGACGGGTCGCGTTTGACGACGGATGCGAGAATGCGCACGGCGGCAGCAGACCCGTCGACTCCACCTGTCTTCGCGATGTGCTCGACCCACTCCTTGAGGTCGACCGCCCCACGGTTGTGGAGCGCCAACAATCGCGAGACCTTCGAACGTCGCTCAGCGCTCTGCAAGGAATGATGAGCCCACGCGTCAGGATCTGTGCAGGCGTCCGCCCAGGCGGCCAACTCCTCCGCGGTCACATCCGAGGGGTGGAGCTTGACCCGAGTCGGGTGGCGAAGTTGCCCCTCCATGTTGGGGATGCACTGACCTGCTCCGACCGCCTTGTAGACCGGGCCGTTGATGATGTCGTCGGCGTGGCCACGACTTTCCTTGCCTCGTGCTGGAAGCACGTCGACAGCCGCGCCGGGCGCATCCGGGCGAGCCACGGAACTGAGTGCCGACGAGACGAGGCCGGGCAGCACCTCGGTCAGAATTTCGTCGTTGAACGCTCCGGCGAGGAGGCGCTCACGGTCGTCGGCCAGCTTCCAGGGGGCGTTGACGATCCCGGACAGGGTGGTCAACTCGGCGGTCGGGAAGAATGCCCAGAAGCTGCCGATCCGCTGATTGACGCCCTCCACGGGTGCCGCCCAGCTCACCTGCACGCTCTCCCGGGCAGCTTGATATCCACCGTCTCTCAAAGCGGCCGCGCTCGGCAGGTGGGTGCGGGTGACCACCGACCACGACGAGCGCTTCCCCGCATCGTCCAACCTGATCAGCCCGTCGGTGCCTCGATCGGCAGTCACACGTCTCGCGGCCCCGCCGGACCGGTCTTCGAGATCCAGCCTGGAGACATGGCCGGAGAACAGCAGAAACTCTGCTGGGAAGTCCTTGATCGACTTGGCGATGACCTCGCGGTTCGTCAGGCGCGGCAGCACGACGACGGTCGTCGCCCAGCCCATCAACTTGTCCAGTACAGGGTCGTCTCGACGCGCGCCATGTGGGTCGAGCGCCCTCGCCAATCGCGCCACCGGGTAGTGCGAACGGCCCGAGACGACCCGGGACAGTTCGGACTTCGACCATTCGCGATCGAAACCGAGCGACCCCGAGCGGCTGAAGATCTTGGGGCTGTCCGTCACCGCCAGAACGGACTTGAAGCCGAGGCCGAAGCGTCCGATCTGTTCGTCCCGCTTACCCGACAGGTGAGCGGCCATCAATGTCTCCACGCCATGAACGGAGAGCGGCTCGCCGGAGTTGGCGACGTACAACGTGTGGTCGGTGAGGATCACCTCGCAGCGACCGTCGCCCGACCTCATCGCGTCGGCGGCGTTCTGCAGGAGTTCGAACAATTGGCGCTGTGCGTAAGCGCCCTCGGAGATCGAGCGTTCCGTGTTCGCGTCTTCCTCGAGACGCTTCGGATCCGTCCGGTACGTGTCGATCAGTCGCCGCGACTGCTCCTCCACGGCAGCAGCTATCGCTCCGTCGAGGCCGATCCAATCCTGCATTCGCACCCCTTGATCACGAACGACGACGTGGGGCGCCGATGCCCCACGCATTCGACACTTGTATCACCTCCTGTGTCGTAGGTCACTGCCGTTGGCCGAATCGAGTGCAATCTCAACGATTTCCACGGCGTCATCGACGGGAACGTGCTCCCAGACCCTCACCGGCGTCCAGCCCAGGGAGCGAAGATGCGTGTCGGTCTCACGGTCACGTTCCACATTCCGCCGTAACTTGTCCTGCCACCACTGCTCGTTGTTGCGCGGGAACGTCGCGTGCTCGGGGCAGGAATGCCAGAAGCAACCGTCGACGAACACCGCGACCCGTTTCTTGGTGAAGAGGATGTCGGACCGGCGCCGGGACATACCCGGCAGCGCGGTATCCACTCGGAACCGGTGACCCCGCCGATGGAGAGCGCGACGGAGCAGCACCTCAGGCTGCGTGTCGCGGCGGCGCTGACGACTCATCCGGCTGCTCACACCGGCGAGCGCAGGACCAGGCTCTGACATGGACTCACGGTAACGACCCACACATTCGCGAAGGTGCCGCGATCACACGCTTCGGCCGGCTACCCTTGTGCAGTGGCCCAGAGGATGACGAAGAAGCGCGACACGCTCTCCGTCCTCGATCTTTTCGCCGGCGCGGGCGGGCTCACCGAAGGGCTCCATCGGTCGTCCTCTGCGTTCGAGACCGTCAGAGCAGTCGAGTCCGACGTCCTGGCTGCCGCCACGTTCGACGCGAATCACGGAGCCGGTGTCACCTATGCGGGACGCATCGAGGACTGGCTCAAGGAGGACACGGTCCCTTCGGTCGACCTGCTGGTGGGCGGTCCACCGTGCCAAGGCTTCTCACAACTCAACCGCTCGAAGGTCGGCATCGAACGCAACGACCTCTGGAAGAGCTACGCAGAAACCGTCGTCCGTGCCCAGCCGAAATGGTTCGTCCTGGAGAACGTCCCTGCCTTCCTCAAATCGGCAGAGTTCGCCGAGTTGCAGAAGGCCTCCGAACCTGGTGGGTGGCTGGCCGACTGGCGCTTCAAGGCGTGGGTGCTGATGGCTGCGGACTTCGGCGCTGCACAACTGCGACGCCGAGCCGTTGTCATCGGGCACCACCGCGATCTCCCCGAACCGGCGTGGCCGGTCCCCACACACGTCGGCTCGCACAAACCGTTGAAGAAGGTACTACTGGGCGTGGCCGAGACGGTCACCCGCCAAGATTTCCCTGATCGACAGACCGAGGTGGACGGGCGCCTTGTCCCCGGCACATTCGAGACCCACGAGCTTCATGTGACCCGTCATTACGAGCCGCGGTCACTGGACCGCTTCGCCCACATACCTGAGGGCGGCAACCGACACAATCTGCCCTGGGCACTTCAGACTCCGGGATGGCGCAACCACACGACCGGATCGGGCGACGTCATGGGTCGACTTCTGTGGGACAAGCCGTCGGTGACCATCCGCACCGAGTTCTTCAAGCCGGAGAAGGGTCGATACCTGCACCCGACGGAACCCCGCGCGATCACACACTTCGAGGCGGCTCGCATCCAGGGATTCCCCGACGACTACAAGTGGGTCGGCGGCAAGACGCACATCGCACGCCAGATCGGGAACGCGGTGCCGATTCCGCTGGGTGTCGCGATCGGCAAGGCCATCGCGCGTGCCGCATCCGAGTCCGCCTGACCTCAATCCCACACACTATTCATGATGCTGGAGATCTTCGGCTGCGTGGTCGTCCTTCTAGCTGCCATCGGGGCCGCGTGGTTCACGAATCGCGTTCGGACTGGGCGTCTTTCAGCAAATGTGACCCGCTTGGGTGCCCTGCTGTGCGGTGCCGGACTCGTGGCGATGATCGTCAGCGACTTCCCGCTGACCGCCAACCGATTCTGGGCCGACCACTCCGTCCTGGCCGCGATGCTGTCGTCCGCGCTGCTTGTCGGAGCTGTCTACCTCGCCTACGAGTACCGAGAGCTCGAACGTCAGGCCGAACTGGCGCGTGGGCTCTCCGGCACCGGGCTGGCCGGAGTCGTCGACCACATGGTCGACCTCGAACTGGCGCTGGTCCTGGCCGTCAGCCCTCGCCCAGCCCGACCATCTTGAGCCCGAACACTGGTCGGCCTGGTCGCAGGACGGAAAGCCGCTCAGATGGCTTCGCAACGGTCGGGAAGCAATTCTCGACGGCGACCGCGACCCCCGCCTCCGCAGTACACGGGCCCGGGACGACGGTCGAAGCGTGGGCACCGGAGCTGGTCGATCAAGCGATCCGCCGCTTGTTCGCCGCTATCCGAGATTGGGGTCCGCTCATCAAAGCATCCGAGGACGGCACCACTGTTCTCATCATGTTGTCGGACATTCGCGTCGCGCTGATGGACCTTTCAGCGGACCTCGTCCCTGGAAGCGGCATAGCACTGAGCACTGCTTCTCAAATCGATGAAATACGTTCGCGGACGCGGGTTTTCGCAGTGTGCTTCGAACAGTGGAGCGGAGCTCGCACCCTTCGATCCGAGTTGCTCACGACACACGCTCCGCTCCCCGACCGAGCACCTTCGTTCCCACGGTTCAACAAGACTCTGGACGAGCGGCTCGATCTGGCGGCGAGAACGCTGGGATGGGAGAACAAGTGATCACGGTCGAGGACGTCGCCGCATTCGCTCGGGCTGCGCACGCAGGTCAGACGGACAAGTTGGGTCGCGACTATTGCGAGGAACACCTCGCGCCCATCGCCGCCAAGCTTGCTGACGTGGGTCCGGAGGCCGAGATCGCCGCATGGCTGCACGACGTCCTGGAGGACACCTCGGTCACCGTCGATCAGCTACGCGAATTGGGTGTTCCTGAAACCGTTGTCGCTGCAGTGGTCTCGGTCAGCAAGCGCGAGGGTGAGCCGTACGACGCCTTGATCGCACGAGCCGCGGCAGACCCACTCGGTCGACTGGTGAAGCTTGCTGCGGACAACGAACGCAACCTCGAGTCGAATGACGAACGGGCGCGGCGTGATCCTGACCTTGCACGACGCCTCCGTACGAAGTACGAGCATGCTCGAACGCAGCTCCTTGCGACGGGTCAACACGGCCTCGACTGACTCACGCCTCGGAGCTGCCCGCTCCCACGGGCTGCCCGCCGGGTGATTCCCGCGAAACGCGCACATGAATGTGGACTTCGCGGCATAGTCGAAGCCGCCGGACATCGGCATCGGCATGGTGACACCGAACAATCCGGAGGCACGATGCTCAACAGAGGGCAGGGAACCGACTATACGGGCTCATCACAAACCAGGGTGTAGCTGAGGTCTGAAGCCGCCGGTTTCGAGGAGGGATCGGGCGATGTAGTGGGCGAGGTTGCGGAAGCCGAGGGCCGACCCGCGTAGGTGCTCGAGGCGACCGTTGATCGCCTCCGTTGGTCCGTTGCTGGTGCCAGGCCGGTCGAAGTAGGCCAGCACGTCGGCGGACCGCTTGGTCAGGGTGCGGCCAAGGGTGGTGATCTCGGTCAAGGCCTTGGGCACACCGGTACTGATCGAATCGATGAGGGCGGTCATGAGCTTCTTGCCGGTGGCACGGTCGCGGTGCCGGTAGGCCGCGATCATCCGCTGGTAGATGCCCCAGGTGCACTCAACTTCCACATGCTCCTCGACCGCGAACAACGCGGTGAGGCGGTCCTGCTGCCGGTCGGTGAGCAGGTCCGCTCCGGTATGCAGCGTGCGCCGCGCACGGTACAAAGGGTCACCGGCCCGACCCCGGTGGCCGTGCAGCTCGTGCTGGACCCGGCGCCGGCACTTGTCCAGGGCGTCACCGGCTAACCGGACGACATGAAACGGGTCCATCACCGTGGTCGCGTCCGGGAGTTCTTCGGTAGCAGCAGTTTTGAAGCCGGTGAACCCATCCATCGCGACGACCTGCACCGTCTCACGCCACGCTGGGTCACGGTCGGCGAGCCAAGTCTTGAACACGGCCTTGGATCGGCCGGGAACCATGTCTAACAACCGTGCTGGCCCGGTGCCGTCCTGGATCGGGGTCAGATCGATGATCACCGTGACGTACTTGTCGCCGTGCCGAGTGTGGCGCCAGACGTGTTCATCGACCCCGATCGCGGTGACACCTTCGAACCGGGCCGGGTCGTTGATCAACACCCGGTACCCCTCGGCGAGGACCGCGTCATTCGCGGTGTTCCAGGCAACGCCGAGTCCTTCAGCGACCCGGGCGACGGTCAGGTGCTGACACACGATCGCGGCAAGTGCCCACGCCATCGCACGCCGCGACAAGGTGGCTCGCGGTTCGGCCGCGAGGCTGGTGTCTTGGCGCCACACATGCCCACACTCGGTGCACCGGTACCGCCGTACCGTGACCAGCAGTGTCGTTGGTCGCCACCCGAACGGTTCGTGGGCCAACCGGCGGACCACGCTGCCCCGCGGGGTCCCTTCGCAGCCGCACCGGTGACACCACCGGTCATCCTCAACGACCCGGCACGTCAGCACCGCCCGGCCTGGTTCAAGACGTTGACCCGTCGCGAGGAGACCAAGCTCATCCAGGCGGCAGAACGTAGTCAGGTCAGGCGTCGTGAAGGTAGCGTTGTGCACGTCGAGGTCTTCCAGATGAGTTGCGTCAGAACTCTCATCATCGGGAGACCTCGACCCTCACCCCCGGACCGACGCGCCAGGAACTCCTACACCCTCATCTGTGATGAGCCACTATACGACAGACCCCGACCGCGAGGACCACGGCGACCTCACGGGCCTGAGGGCACTGGCTCTGAAGAACGGTAAGGTTCAGCCCGTAGACATCGCGGAGCTGGACGCCGAGTCGCTCACGCGCTATCTGCGTTCACGGGGAGGAAAGAACCCGTTTTGCCGAAGGAGTGGTTCACACGCTCTTGGGGCACGGGCCTGGCGCCTAGATCGGCGAGACCAGGAGCAGTGACGATGCTGTACTCGAACCTGGCGATGACTGTCCGGCAATGATTCGAAGTTCTGAACAACACGGCTGGTGCCCGGTAAGAGGTCCCCGGGGGGACCTCAGATGTCGACTTCATCTCCGGGGGTGCACCGCTTCCGACTTCTCAACCCTGCTCCGCGGCACGTGACGGCCCGTTCACCAGTAGGTCGAAATCCTCGAACAGCAGTTCATCCCTGGTCTGATGCCCGCTGGCAAAGGCACGCAGAGATACCTCGCGACTAGCTTCGAAAGTCCGGTCCGCGTAGAGAACTTCAGGCTGACGGCATGTCGGACAGAATCGGTAAACGAGGAACGGTGTCAGGTCGACGAACCGTGAACCTGTCGCAAGGTAGATCGTCTCAGCTGCCAGTGGCGCGTCGACCTCCAGTTCAACGGGTCGAAAATCCGGATGGTCGCCCATCATCCGACCCGCGCGAACCACGAAGTGTCCCGTGCGACGCGAGTACTGGGAACTCTCGATCAACAGAAGGTCGGCGGTCGCCAGCGGCCCCAATGAGTCCATCAACCCTGCGAGGTGAGGTTCCAGCTCTGCCAGCCGAAGTGCCGCATCTCCCTTGTTCCGAGGCTGCCCGCCATGCGCACTCCTGTTCCGCTCCTCAAGGATGCTCCGCGCATGAGCGGTGAAGGATCCGTCACGCAAGGCCGAGGAGAATCTCCTCGCGAAGGGATCAGTTGACGAGGCCGCCATGTCGACGAACCTGTCGATGAGCGGCAACCAAACCCCGAAGGTCACCCCCGTTCTCCGATAGCGCCCGAGCAGATCCTTAATGTCCTTCGGTGCGAGTGATTCGTCATTGAGCCAGACCGCAGCGATGATGCCGGTGACGGTGGTTGTTGTCTCGGCGCAATCCAGTAGCCGGGAGTACTGCTCGAGTGGGCTCGCCGTCGAACCGAGATGACGCGCCGCCCTTGCGATCGGGAACGGAAGACTTTCCGACCGACGGTTCCAGCCGTCGGAAATTTCGCGCGAAGAACCGATCGGTGTGACGGAAGCAGGCAACAGATCAGAGACGCTAGGGGCAAGCGTCCAACTCTTGAACGAGGGCTCGTCAATGCTGCGATTCAGCGGAGCATATCCGTATCGCGCTTGCGCCGCGTCGGGCTGATCTGGTGAAGGCGCGCTGGCTTCACCCCCTGCCGTTTGTCGCGGCACGACCCGTGGCCCCGGGATTTCGGCAGCCACGTCGCCAAGATAGGAAGCCGAACGACGCTTCGCCCTACGAGAACGGGAAATCTTGCGCACGACGGCTACCGGTAGTCCGAAGAGCACAGGGGTGAAGAAGAACCCGAAAATGATGCTTCCGACGGTTTGCTCGGCTGACCCTTCGGTGGGCGTCATGATGACGAGCACCCAGAGCGGAATGCAAGCCACGGTGAGCCACCAGACCCAGTCACGTGCAAGTGGCTTGTCGTACAGCCCCAAGTAACGGTTCGGCTCCCTGTTCATGATGCTCCAAGTGTGCGAGTGCGGCGTCCTCACAGCTTCCCATGCGATTGGTACAACGAGCCCTCAGTAGCGAATGAGCGGGGTTTCAGCCGGGCAGAACGGCCCACCCGATATGTGGTGGCCGGCCGTCCACGTCCACCGCGTTGCCTGCCTGTCTCCTCGACGAACCCATCCGTGCCGAGCACCTTCCGATGGAAGTTCGCAGGGTCAAGAGGCGTCCCCCCACACCGCTTCGTACACGCCACGCAGTTTACTCATCGTGAACTCACTCGGCAGGAACGACGTTGCCAACGTTGTGTATTCGAGCTTCCCGCGGGCACGCTCTAATCCATCTCGCAAGATGTTCTTGTGGTCGAACGCCAGCCGACGACCGAGGGCTTCTTCCACCGGCACCGACTCCGCTGCGTCTGCGTCGGTGCCGGCGATCGTTTCCGGTAGGTCGGCCAAGAGTGCCAGGTGCGCGATCGCGATGATCCGCATCGAGTGCTCGGTGTCGCGCATCGGCACGGAGTAGGTGGCGAGTTGCTCGAGTCGGACGTCGCGCCGCTTGAGTCCGACTTCCTCCTCGAGTTCGCGGTATGCGGCTTCCTCTGCTGATTCGCCATCGAAAAGGAAACCTCCCGGCAGCGACCACGTACCCGGGCTGACTTTGTCTTGCGTCGGACGAGGGCGACGTGGAGCTCCCCGTCGCGCAGCGTGAAGGCGACGACGTCGGCGGCGATCCATGCAGTGAGGCGGTCTGACATTAACGACGCGACCGACATCGGCAACCAGGCCGCCGCCGCCGTCAGCGCAGCCAACGCGTACGCCCACAGGCTGCTTGGAACGCGGTCACGGTGAACCCGTTGCGGGAGCGGCCTCACGGCAACCCGTCGGAGCCCTCAATGCGATCAATAACGGGCTCAACTCGACGGCCGGCGCCACGTCGCGCCGCTCCCACGGGATCCTGCGGGCCGCTCAGCTCGCGGCTCGGCTCTGGGCTTCCGCAACCTCACGAACTACATCGCCAGGAGCCTGCTCGAAGCAGGAGGATTCAGACCACACCTACACCCTCAAATGCGATGAGCCCAATAAACTATAGCCACTCGTTATCGAGATCGTTCTTCGGCGAAACCTGGTCCACGAAGTCTTCGATGAGGTCGCGCTTGTTGCGCAGGCTCGGGCTGGCGTCGACCGCGCGGCTGATCTCGGCGCGGATCTCCTTATCGTCCCCATCGCCGTGCTGGTCTCGGTACTTCTGACGAGCATCAGGATGTAGTCGACGTTGATCTCGACCTGCTTGATCAGTTCGATCTCGAAGACGACGTGGTGGACGATCGACTCCTTCTCGGCGACAACGCCGTCGACTACTTCGAACTCGACCCGGGTCGCCTACGCACCCGCTCTCGACGACCGCGGGTTGGCCCTGTACCGCGAGCGTCTCGACGGCGTGCGCAGCAGGCTCGGCAAGCGTCCGACCAGCGTCTTCGACACCGAGCACCGGCATGAGTGGTTTGGAGCGAGCGGAACGAGCAACGCTTGGCGGTGCTCGACCAAGACGTCGAAGCCATCGTGCGCACCCACCTGCGCGACGGCAAGGTGGCGGCCTGGTATGAAGACGTCGCGCAGGCGTTCGACGAGATCGGCCGGATGGACCTGGCCATCGAATGGGCCTGGCGTGCAAACGAGTTCGACTGCGGGCAGCAGAACCAGAAGGCGGGGAATTACTGGTGCAGGTTGCTTGCTGAGCACCGTCCGCAGGAACTGCTGCCGGCCCGCTTGACGATGTTTCGCCGGTGGCCTTCGTCGAGCACCGCCGCAGCGCTTCACCTGGACGCCGGCCAAGCGTGGCAGGAGCATGCGGACGAGGTGTCGTTCCTTCTTTCTTCGCGACCCCGGGACGCCGTGCTATTCGTGTTGCTCACGCTCGAGGACGCGCAGACGGCGTGGCGCACTGCTCATGAACCCGGACTGACCGACGGTGACGTCTGGGACGAACTCATCAAGGCCTACGCGAAACTCGACCCGCTCGCCGTGCTCTCGGTGCATCGGCGCCTCGTCCAAGGCGAACTCGTGGCGGCGGGTGCCGAGCACTACCGCCGAGCCGCACGCCGGCTCGCCACGATGCGGAAGCTTGCTGCCGGCACCAACAAGGAAGCGTACGTCGACGAGTTCATCCGCGACCCGCGCGCAGCACACAAGCGACGTCCGCGTCTGGAGGCGATGGCAAGACCGTGCGCAGCGCGCTGCCCAACAGGTTGCTCCCGGACAAGGTCGAGGCTGCCCGCTTCGCCAAGTCGAGCCGTCCGACCAGCTAGTGGCGCACTGCGTTCGAACGTCAAGAACGCGGAGCCGGTATCGGCGTGCGGGCGGTGCTTCGGCGCGGAGTGTCAGCAGCCCGTCGTATGGTCACCCCGTGATGTGGATGAGCGGCTTGGCCCGATGAGGCCCGGGAGTATCGACCGGCCCGCGACTCTGCATCCGGTCCTCACCGTGCAAGAGTGTTATTCGAGAGCCGGCGCGACTTCGGTGACGCACCTGATCGTCGGTCACGAAGAGCACGGGGTCACTCGGCTCGCCCGCGAGTTGAGCACGACTCCGTCGCTGCGAAGCGCACCGGTCATCCGGGTGCCGGACGGGATCGGCACCGACCTCGTTGGTCTGGTCGCCCGCGCCTCCGTCCATGTGCACGTCACCGATCGCCTGTTCGGTCACACTGCCGCGCAGACAGCGTCCACGCTCATTGCGCTGGGCCGGTCCACGTCGATGAGTGTCACCTTGCACGACTTGCCGCAGCCTTCGGACGGCCCGGATCGTCACCGACAACGGGCGTCGGCATACGCCGACATCCTGGCCGTCAGCCGCGGGGTCGCCCTCAGCTCACATCATGAGTCCACTCTGCTGGACGCGGTGCTGAAGCTGACCGACCGCCGGAGTCTGAGGGCAGTTCCGCGGGCTGTCATACCCCTGCCGATCGAGAGTCCCCGCCGGTATGTCAGCCCCGCCGAGGTCGGCGGCACACACCGCGATCTTGCAGTGTTCGGTTTCCTGTATCCGCGCAAGGGCCATGCCCAGGCGCTTCGTGCCCTCAGCGAACTCCCCGCGGATGTGGGACTCATCGCCCTCGGACGACCATCGCCGGGCCATGGTCATCTGGTCGAGGAACTACAGCGCCAATCGCACCGACGCAACCGACGATTCACGGTCACCGGTTACATCCCGGACGACCGGCTCCAGGAGGTGCTAGCTCGGGTTGCGGTGCCGGTCGCGCCGCATCAGCACCTGTCTGCGTCCGGCTCCATCAACTCCTGGCTTACAGCCGGTCGACGACCGCTGGTTCCTCGTTCGCGGTACGTCGAGGAACTCGACGCCCGCTGTCCCGACGTGCTGACGATCTACGACGATCTCGCCGCCGCCGCCCGACACGCACTCGACCACCCCGAGTCGACGACGCTGAGACCCGGCGTCCCGCTCGGCCCGTCGCTCGACGACGTCGGCGCTCTCTACGCGAAGGCCTTGGCCTCATGGCACCACTGACGGCTGTCGTCGTCCCGTTCTTCGACCAGCAAAGCCAACTCGACCTGCTGCTGACAGCCTTGGAACTCCAGTCCATCGGCCCCGATGCGTTCGAGGTGGTCGTGGCCGACGACGGTTCGCCCGCTCGTGCGGTACTGGGCGACCGACCGTACGCGACACGTGCGGTGCGCCAGGAGAATCTGGGATTTCGCGCATCGGCCGCACGGGACTTGGCTGCTCGGGCGACGGATGCCGAGGTGATCTGCTTCCTGGATTGCGACACCGTTCCCGAACCCGACTACTTACGTACGATGACTGACGTCATCCGTCAGGGCGATGAACGTTGCGGAGTCGTCGCCGTGGGACGCAGACGCCACGCCGACCTCACCGGGTGGGAGCCGGCCCGGTTGCATGCCTGGTTGCGCGGTGATGGTGCCCCACCGACGCCACTGACCGAACCAGCCTGGCTGCGTGAGGGTTATCGTGCGACCGATAACCTGCGACACGCCGACGACCGCTCCTACCGCTTCATCATTTCCGCCGTCCTGGGAATGACCCGTCGAACCTACCGACGTGCCGGCGGATTCGACCCCGGTTTCGTCGGTTACGGCGGTGAAGACTGGGACCTCGCGAACAGATGTTGGCTGAGCGGTTGCGACCTGCGGCACGTCCCGGACGCCGTGGCCTGGCACGACGGACCCGACTTCGCCGACCGAAGCACCGAACACACCGCCGTCAAGGACCGCGAAACGCTTCAACTCGCGCGTGTCCTCACCGACCCGATGGCTCGCGGATCAGGATTCATGTGGCCCTACCCGGCAACCGTCGTCCGGGTGCATGGACACCACGACATCGGCCCGCTGGCCGCGTCGTGTTCGAGTTGGCTGGCCGGTGGCGACGTCGCGCTCTGGTTCGTCGATCATCCACGGGTGCCGACCCAACTTCCGCCCGACCCCCGGCTGCACCACGGAGCACCGTCGAACCAGGTGTTGCAGCGCTGCCGATACCAGGTCGATGTGTATGCACCGCTCGCGCTGTCCGCCCCGCTCCCTCGCCTCATCCCGGACGGCGGGCTCGACGTCCGAATCGGCAATGAGATCGTGGCGAGGGTGCGGCACACCCGCATGATCAATCGCGGTGCGGGCAACGCACCGGCGGCGGTTGTCGACGGCCGGCTGCTGGACGACAGCGTCACCCTCGAGTCGCGGTGGGGTGGCTGGGACAAGTAGCAGATCGCACCCTCGTCCGGGCGCACCTCAGGTATGCGTCTGGCTGACGTCGTGCCCGGTGACCACACTCGCGGTGTCGGCGAATTGAACGCGGCCGGCGGCCAATCGCAGGACTGGACCCGGCGAGGATGGGTCGGTGACCACGCTCCTATGGCTGCGCCGAGACCTGCGCCGCAACGACCTGCCGGCCCTGCTCAGTGCCCACGAAGCAACGGCCGACGACGTGGCTGCCGTGTTCGTTGTCGACCCCACGCTGTGGGGAGGCGCTGGCGACGTCCGACGGGCTTGGCTTGCCGCCTCGGTCAAGGCCGCCGTCGCGAGCTTCGACGGACACCTCGCGTTGCTGCACGGCGACCCACGCGAGGTGATCCCCCAGGTTGCCGAGCGCATCGGCGCAACCTCGGTGCACGTCACCCGCGAGACCACACCGTACGGCGCCCGCCGCGATCGCGATGTCGCAGAAGTGCTGCGGCGCAACGGTATCGAGTGGGTCGAGGCCGGCACGCCGTACGCGATCGGTCCGGGGATCATCCGGAACAAGAGCGGTGACGGGTTCAAGGTGTTCACGCCGTTCACGCGAACCTGGCGCGAACACAGCACCTCCGACCCGGCGCCGGAGGTCGAGCCGAACTGGCGCGACGTCCGCAATGACGCTGCTGCGACGAAGGCCGTCGACGACGCCCTGAAGGCCGCTCCCACCCTGCCTGACGCGGGTGAAGACGCTGCGCTGGATCGTTGGAAAGAGTTCTTACACAACGGAATCGACGACTATGCCGACACTCGCGATCGGCCGAGCATCGCCGGCACGTCCTTCCTCAGCCCCTACCTCAAGGTCGGTGCCATCCACCCGCGCACCCTGCTGGCCGACCTGCGCGGTCGCAGCGGCGAGGGCGTCGACACCTTCATCACCGAACTCGCCTGGCGCGAGTTCTACGCCGACGTGCTGCTGCGCGAACCGTCCAGTGCGTGGCACGACCTGACCACCTCGCTGCGCGGCATGGAGTACGACCCGCCCGGCGACGGCGTCCGGGCCTGGCAGGAAGGCAGCACCGGCTTCCCGTTCGTCGACGCCGGGATGCGGCAACTGGCCGAGACCGGGTGGATGCACAACCGCGTCCGCATGGTCACCGCTAGCTTCCTGACCAAACACCTGCACGTGTGGTGGACGGTCGGCGCGCGCCACTTCCTCGACCACCTGATCGACGGCGACCTCGCCTCCAACAACCATGGCTGGCAGTGGGTCGCGGGCACCGGCACGGACGCGTCCCCCTACTTCCGGGTGTTCAACCCGGTCACCCAGGGCATCAAGTTCGACCCGGACGGCGACTACGTGCGCCGCTGGATCCCCGAGTTGCGACACCTCGACGGCAAGGCCGCGCACGAACCCTGGAAGCACGACGACGGCTACGCTCACGGCTATCCCGAGCGGATCGTCGATCACGCGGAGGAACGCGAAGAGGCGCTGCGTCGGTACGACAGGGCCCGCGGGCGTAGGTAATCGCGAGAACGGCTTCCTTCGGCGAACAGCCACCTCGACCCTTCCCATCCGAAGGTGACCTGTGTCCTGTGTCCCACATCGATGGAAGCGCTTACAGACCGGAGGAAGCGGACGTCGCGATCGCCCGGGTCGGTGCTCCCTTCGACGAGCGGTCCGATCTGTTCCTCGAGGCGTGGTTCCACCAGGGCTCGCTCGACTTCCCACCCGGGTTCGTGGTGCGCATGCAGCGGATCGCCGATCAGTGCCCGCTGATTCTCGATGTCACCCTCGACCGGCCGGTGATCCTGACACCACTCGTCGACGTGGCGTCGGCGTTGACCGCGTCGTACGCCACCACCGGTAGGGTCTCGATCGCGCTCGGTCGGTAACCCTTCCTCACTACGCGACCGGCGTCTTGCACTAGTCCTCAGCGATGACGCGCCGACGTCGTCGCAGTGCCCTGACGAGGTCCCGTTGACGTCGTGTGTCGAACCCGATCGCACCGTCCGCGATCTCCTCCTCGATTCGTTCGGTGACAGCCAGGACCTCATCGACCGTACGGTCGATCGCGCGGCGTGGAAGACCCAGGCGTGCACCGAAGGTATCGAACTGCTTGCGGGACAGTCCATCTCGTCGCCCGCCGATCGACAGTGCCATCGTGTGATCGCCGTACGGCAGCGTCGAGGGAATGTCGTAGATGGGCGCCACGCGCCACTCACTTCCGTGCTGCAGGACGGACATGTTCTTGGCGTGCAAGTCGCCGTTGCCGGTCAGCCAGGCGTACAGCACCTGTTGGAACACCGCCCGAAGGGCCACCGGGCGCGCGGCGCAGGTAGGCGAAGGTGTTGACGGCGCCGTCCCGGGTCAGGGTGGCGGCCCGACGACCGGCCTTGTAGACGTCCGCGACCTTCACGTCGCGTGGGTCGAGGCGGTTCACTACCGGCGCTCGCTCAGCGTGAGTTCCAGGCCGAGGGCGTTCGCGAGGGCGGTGAGTTTGTCGAGGCGCACCGTCGGTTTGTCGGCCTCGACCTCACGCACGAAGCGTTCGGAGACCCCTGACAGATCAGCGATCTCAGCCTGGACGAGGCCGAGTTCGCGTCGACGTTCTCGGATGGTGCTGCCGATCGACATTCGGGTCCCCACTTCCGTACCGGCATGATCGTGCCGCTTCAAGCACGATGTCAGCCATGCGAGGCTCTGGTCAAGACCGATCGGCACGATCATGCCGATGACGTCTCGGAAAGGGCTCGGTGGTGAGCCTTCCATCTCCGAACCGGCACGATCCTGCCTCTCATCGGACGCAGTCGTACCGCGTGGCGTGGGCCGCCGACCTTTCCATATTGGGATTCGACTCCCAACAATCACCGCGATCGTACGCACACGAACCGACGTGACTCGAGCGATCGATCTGGTTGACTCGGGAACATGGGCGGATCCAACCAATCTGACATCGACGCGCTCGTGAAGCAGATCATCGCCGGACGCGACCCGTCCGAACTCCTGGAGGACCTGCGTCGAGGGCGCATCCTCGACTCGCTGCGCACCGGCAGCTTCCAGCAACACTTCAACAAACCGGTCGCGGTCGCCGCGCCGCTGGATGAGCCGTTGCTGCTGACGATCAAGGTCGAACTCGAGGACTCCGAACCGCTCATCTGGCGGCGGTTGCAGGTGCGCACGGACATGGCGCTCGACGCGTTCCACGACGTGCTGCAGGACGCGATGGGGTGGTCGAACAGCCACCTGCATCGGTTCCACATTCCCGGCGATCGGAACTACTTCCTCAACGAGTTCGACGTCGGTGAGGGCGAGAGTGGGACGCCGGAGACCGACGTCCGGCTCGACCAGATTCTGCGCGCCAAAGGCGACGGACTGAACTACGAGTACGACCTCGGTGACGGGTGGGAACACCGGATCGTCGTGGAGCAGGTACGGACGGCGACTCCCGACGACAAGGTCGCGAACTGCGTTGCGGGAGGACGAAGTTGCCCGCCCGAGGACGTCGGTGGGATCGGGTTCTTCAACGACCTGGCAGCAGAGTTGCGGCGGGTGAAGGACCCGCAGTTGCTGAGCGGCGAGTTCGAGGACCTCGCGCACTGGTTGCCGCCGGACTACGACCCGGATGACTTCAGCGTCGAGGATGCGAACCTCGCCCTGTCGATGTCGGGAACGGGTGGCGCCTCAGCGATCCTCGATGTCGCGGTTGACGGGGTGCAGCGTGCGCCCGAGTTCGAAGCGCTGGTCGGCCGGTGTCCGCGGCATCTCATCGGTGAACTCATCCTGCTCAGCGGCGAAGCCTTGCGGGCAGCGCCGGCCACGGACGTGGAGTTGCGGGAGCAGTTGCGTCCGTTCCAGACGATGCTCGACCTGGCCGATCCGGACGGCATTCCGTTGACCAAAGCGGGCTGGCTCGCGCCAGATGCGTGCGAACACGTCTGGAACGAGAGCGGATTGAACTGGGGCTATGGCAAGGGCAACCGCGAGCAGCACACGCCTGAAGTGAGCCAGCTGCGTCGTGATTGTGTCGCCCTGAAGCTGCTGCGCAAGCACCGCGAGCGGCTCCTGCTCACGCCGCTCGGACGGAAGGCCGGTGCGGATGCAGGGGTTCTGTCGTCGGTCGTTGCCGGGTCGTTGCTCCGGGGTGAAACCGAGATGGATCGGGATGCGAACGTTCTTGCATTGTTGCTGCTTGCGGCTGGTCGGCCGTTCGAGAGACGTGACGACTTCGAGGACCAGGTGGCGAACTTGCTCACGGAGATCGGTTGGCGGACAGGGGATTACGCCGAGGCGCCCGTGCATCGGCACGAACTGCGGCTGTATCGCATCGAGCGGATCGTTGCCGGCGATCCGAACGCTGCTTTTCGTTGGACGGGCCCGGTCGGATCCGCGGGTGCGCGGCAGCTCGCGAAGAAGGCGCTCTGGCCGGACGCGTGATGGGGTTTCGTCGATTGTCACCGGGTTTCGGAGCATGCAACCTCGTACCTCGGCTGCACGGCTCAACCAGCGAAAATCCTGGGACTCAACCAGCGTGAGGTGCGCTGGGGGTCAGTAGAGGGGGTCGCGGAGGACGGGGCAGGTCATGCAGCGTCCGCCGCCGCGTCCGCGTCCGAGTTCGCCGGCGCTGATCGTGATGACCTCGATGCCCGCGTTCGCGAGCGCCTTGTTGGTGGCGGTATTGCGGTCGTAACCCATGACGACACCGGGTTCGAGGGCCAACAGGTTTGCGCCGTCGTCCCACTGTTCGCGTTGTACGCCGAACGGGTCGCCGTCGGTCGCGACCGTGCGCAACTTCGTGCCGAGGGCCTTGCCCACCGTCTCGACGAAGGACGTGTCGGCGCGGTGCACGTCGAGGCCGGACGGCGCGTTCGGGTCGGGACGCAGCGTGATCGGGACAATGCGGTCGGTGATGGGCGCGAACGCGGTCACGACGTCCTCGGAACAGAACGTGAACACGGTGTCGAGGTGCATCGCAGCACGCAGCTTCGGCAACGCGGCAACGATCACCTGCGCAGCAGCGCCCGCGTCGAAGAGCGTGTGCGCGACCTGGGTGATCGCCTGCTGCGAGGTGCGCTCCCCCATGCCGATGAGCACAACGCCGTTACCGACGGGCATCACGTCACCGCCCTCGAGCGTCGCGAGTCCGCGGAACAGGTTGCGCCCGTCCGGATCACCGAACCAGTACGTCAGATCCTGATCGGCGAACGCCGGATGGAACCGGTACACCGCCGTCGTCAGCAAAGTTTCCTGTTGTCGGACAGGCCAATACATCGGGTTCAGCGTGACACCGCCGTAGATCCACGACGTGTTGTCGCGCATGAACAACGTGTTCGGCAACGGCGGGATGAAGAACCCCATCTGGTCGAGGTCGCGGGCCACCTGCAGCAGCGGACTCGACAGATCGTCCGGCACGTCTCGGTACGACACCCCTCCGACGAGGTACTCCGTCAATTCTGCAGCGGGCAACGAGTCGAGCCAACTGCGCAGGTCGTCGGTGAATGCCGCCCCGACCCGGTCGTCGGTCACCTTGCGGTCGAGCACCCATGCGCGGGCTACAGGTTGGTCGAGGATGTCGGTCAGCAGATCGAGCAGGTCGAGCACCTCGATGCCACGCGATTCCATCTTCGCCACGAAGTCGGCGTGGTCCCGCTGCGCCTTCTCGACCCAGATGACCTCGTCGAACAACAGGTCCGCGCACGTGTCAGGGGTGAGGCGCAGGTGCGCCAGGCTCGGACGACAGACCAGGACGCGGCGCAGGCGTCCGGCCTCGGAATGGACTCCGACTTCAGGCATTCGTCGATCGTCTCATTCCGGAGTGCGCCGATCAGTTGTTCAGCCCGCTGCCCTTGTAATAGAACCGGCCCGCTCCGCGGACGGCCCAGTAATAGGTGGACGCGATCGCGCGGCACGTCGCGCCCTTGCCGGCGGCGGCGCACGCGTTGTTCATCCGGGTGCGGAACGCGGTGTCGCAGGTCAGGCGGTTGGTGCGGCTGCCCGCGCTGTAGCACGCGTCGTGGCGGGTGCACGCGTAGTGGAAGTTCGCCCCACCCGGCGGGTTCTCGGGGACGAGGCGTCCGATCCAGTTGTTGGGTCCGCACTGGAACTCGCCCGCTGCGTAGACGTAGGTAGCGGTGGGTGCGGCCTGCGCTTCCGGGACCGTCGTCAGGGAGACACCGGCCGCCATCGCGACCCCGCTCATCACTGTCAAGAATTTGCGACCCGCCATGTCCGCCCCGTTTCGTCGAAGTGTGAAGCTCCAACGTTGCATGCGGGCGGGCCGGTGGGAATGGGTGAGTGCGTTTCTTTGCGAAGTTCTTACTCGGACGCGCGCGGTCGGGCGGGCGTCGAACGTCAGCCTGGTTTCGGCGCGTGGACTACTTCTTCTTGGCCGCCTTCTTGCTGGTCGCCTTCGTGATCGGCTTCTCAGTGACCTTGCCCAACTTGTTCACCTCACCTGCGTGGTCGGGGACGTAGGTCTGGGAGGTACGGGGCGGGCGGGTGTAGCCGACAGGTGCGGGGCGCTCCGGGATCGACGGCACCTTCACCTTCACGTACTCCCACGGAATCATCGACAGCAGGTGCGCGATCACGTTGATGCGGGACGCGCGCTTGTCCTCGGATTCGACCACGTACCAAGGCGATTGCGAGCGGTCGGTGGCAGCGAACATCTGGTCCTTGGCCTGTGAGTAGGCCTCCCAGCGGGTGATCGACTCGAGGTCCATCGGGGACAGCTTCCACTGCCGCATCGGGTCGCTGTGACGCGACTTGAAGCGCGCCTCCTGCTCAACGTCCGACACCGAGAACCAGTACTTCAACAGGATGATGCCGTCGTCGATCAGCATCTGCTCGAAGATCGGCGCCTGCACCAGGAAGCGCTCGTACTGCTCCTCCGTACAGAACCCCATCACATGCTCTACGCCGGCGCGGTTGTACCAGGAGCGGTCGAAGATGACGATCTCGCCGGCGGCCGGCAGGTGCTGGATGTAGCGCTGGAAGTACCACTGCGTCTTCTCGCGGTCGGACGGTGCGGGCAGCGCGGAGACGCGAGCAACGCGCGGGCTGAGGTACTCGGTGATGCGCTTGATCGCCGAACCCTTGCCGGCTGCGTCCCGGCCCTCAAAGATGACGACGACACGGGCACCGGTCTCCTTGACCCACTCCTGCATCGCCACCAGCTGAGCCTGGAGTCGCTCCAACTCCTCTTCGTAGAGGTCCTTGTCCATGCGGACCATGCCGCTCGCAGTCTTCTTGGCCATGTTCCGATCGTGCCATTGCGGCCCGCTGTCTGTTGCCAATTGGGCCGACCGGTGAGTGGCATCCGTCTCACCATGTGCGCGTCCGGCACCGATTCGATTGCGGAGACGGCCGATCGCAGAGGACGAGTCAGCACACGGGCGGTGCCGTTCAGCGCGAAAGATACTCAGCCGCGCACTCCCCAACCCCGGAGTGGGAAGCGCGACGGCTGAGGTCTTTGTGGCCCGCCTCAGGCGAGGTCGAGCTTGGCGTTCTCGCCGTCGTCCGGACGCTGCTTGGTGACCGCGCCCTTGACCATGCCGAACAGCTGCGCGGGCTTGCTGGGCGAATCCCAGAACTCACCGCCGGTGACGTTCACCCGGATCAACGCGACCTCAGGGCTCTCCGGCTCCCGCTGGAACCAGGCCTGCGCGAACGGGTTCCACAGCTCCTTCTTCTTCGTGACGTCGTCGACCAGTTCGCCTGTGCCACTGGCCGATACCCACGACGTGCCGCTGACGAACGCGATGTTCACCTGCGGGTGCATGGCGAGCTGGTCGATCTTCGGGGAGTCGGCGAACGCCATGAACCACAGCGTCCCGTCGTCGTCCACCTTCTGCACCGCCATCGGACGGCTGATGATCGTGCCGTCGGCGTCGACCGAGGTGAACATGCAGGTGCGCTCGTCCTTGACCATCTCGACGAACGTCGGGACGTCGTGCGCCGGTCCCTGCGCGGGGTCGGGCCTCCGACACGCCAATTAAGGGGAACGCAATGATCAAGAAGGACGAACCGGACGCAAGTGCCTGCCCGCAGACGTACGTGGAGCCCTGGCGCTAGAGAAATGGACGTAATGACGACCGGCTCCCTTCACTACGGCTGTAGTCAAGGGAACCGGTCGTTATTGGGTGCGGCTCTTCGCAGGCGCGGTCAGCGCAGGATGCCGTTGCCGACCTTGCGTCCCCACCAGCGTCCGAGTCCGAGCTTGTCGCCGGAGAACGTGTAGGCGACCACCAGGAGTCCGAGTGCCTCGAGCCAGTGGCTGTCGAAGACCGGGTTCGTGAAGCCCTTGCCGGACTGGCCGATCGGGAACTCTGCGAGGTACATGAGGAAGAGCAGCAGCGTGCCCGACCAGGCGGCGAGCTTCAGGCCCGCGCCGAAGAGCATCGCGATGCCGATACCGGCGAGGCCGGCCATGAACAGCCAGTCGGACCACGTGCCGGCGATGTTCTTGAAGAAGTCGCCGAACGGGCCCTCCGCGTTCTTCATGAATCCCTGCGCCGGCTTGCCGCCGTTGACCCAGGCGCGTGCTTCGGGCGTCGCGTAACCGAGGCCGAACAGCTTGTCCAGGAACGGCCACAGGAAGAAGAAGCCGAGGATGATCCGCAGGATGCTCAGCAGCCAGCGAGCGATCGGGGATCGGACGACGTCCTCCTGGAACGTCACCGCGCGGTCGGTTGCGTCGTGGTCGCGACGCCCTGCGCGGTCGTGTCCTTCGTCAACTCCGCGGTCTGTCGTGTTGCTCATGGCCAACATCCCTCCCACGGGGTGGTGGGCGATCCGGGGCGGTTCGCCCTACCTACTATAAATGGTAGTACTACGCCGCGTAAGTGGCCAATCCATTGCCTCGGTGCGTCGTGTCGGTGTCGGACGAGCGAAGTTCGAGGCGGCGTGTCGGCCGTTGCCCGGAGGGTGTCAGTGCCGAGCAATACGATCCAGATGCAGAGCCCTTCAAGGGGGGCCACGATCAAGGGGGACACGTGAAGCGACGCATGCTGGGAGCAACGGCCGCGGCGGTGCTGGTGCTGAGTGGTTGCAACGGTGGTTCGAACGACGCCGCGACGAAGTCATCGCCGGCAAGTTCGGCGAGCGCGACCGGGTCGAGCACCTCGAGCGCCTCGACGACGACCGGGTCGCCGAGGCCTACGTCATCCTCCGCCTTGACCTCCTTGGCCTCGCCGAGCTCGTCCGCATCGTCGACGCCCAGCAGCACATCCGGTGGGCGTACCGAGATCGTCGGCATCAACCCACGTACGACCTCGGGCACCCTCGCACCCGGATGGACGACGCGCCGCGACTCGATGGGCTGCGGCGGCTACACAGACCCGTCAGGTTTCGCGATCGCCGACGGCATCTTCCACTGCGGCTCGAACGCACAGGGCCTGAACGCCTGCTGGCCACTGAGCGATGGAACGTCCGCATGTCTGCACTCCGCGTTCAACCGTGAGCTGGCGCTGATCGACACTCCGGACGGCAGTGCGGTGAAAGCACCGGCATCGGCCTCTCCGTTCGCCGTCCAGTTGAGTGACGGCGTGCGCTGTGAGGTGGTCAGCCATGCGCACCACCCGCCGCGCCCGGACCAGCGGTTGTCCTGGTACTCCTGCGCCGACGGCCGCGGCTTGTTCGCGCGTTCCAGCGCAGACCCGCTCCCGAGCAGCTTCGACCGAAGCGCAGCGGCGTGGACTGCCGATGCAGCAACCGGCAACGGCGCGATGAAGAAGGTCTCGATCCGCAAGGCGTGGTTTGCCACCGCGACGAAGGTGTCCGCCGCCTCGTCCCCGGCCGCCTCTGGCCTCGACCAGGTCGGCACTGCGAACGCGTTCCTGCGTGCGATCGGAGCGAAGAACGAGACCAAGGCCGCTCAGTACGGAACGCCCGCGGCGATTCGTGGCACCGACAGCGGCGGGATCGAGAACGTCGTCTACGACACGTGCACGCCGAAGGGCGGCACCCCGTGGACGTGCGTGGCCGAAGTGGGCGAGAACCACACCGACAACGTCTGGTACGCGACCTTGACCGTTACCAAGCAGAGCGGTCGGTGGATGGTCACCGGCTACCGGCCGTGGGACACCTGCGAAACCACGCCTATCGAGAGCTGCGTTCCGAGCTGATCTCGGTGACAGCGCTCGCGGCGAGGTTGTGCCAGCGCCACGGTTTGTCGATCAACGCATGACCGCCGCCGGGCACCTCGGTGTAGGTCGCGTCTGCCCCTAGTGCCTGGAGCCGTTCGACGAACCGGCGCGCTTTCGCGGGCGAGCAGACGGTGTCGTTCTCACCGTGGATGACTCGAACGATTTTCTCGCGCAACGGTTCTGCGTGTTCGTCGTCGGCCACCCAGGGCGCAAGGGCGACGCTGCCGATCACCGACTTCTCGCGTCCGGCGCGGATCGCCGCCCACCCCCCGCTGGAGTGACCCAGCAGCACGATCGGCAGGTCGTACTCGGCATGCAACCGGCGGACGAGTTCACGGGCCTGGACGACTCCGCTCCCGGACTGCGCCACCCAGCCACCGTGCGTGTTGTGCACCAGCACCGGGGCGACCCGGCCCCTCGACACCCGCCGGACGGCCGACGCGAAGGGGAGCATCCGTAGGTAGGAGATGTCGCGAAAACGCTTGGGCTGCAACTCCGTTGCGCGCCCGCCGTGGAGCAGGAGTGCGATGGCTCGGGTGCGTCCGGTGACGCGAACGCGTCCCTGGCGGACCGCATCCATCGCGTCGTCGAGGTCGATGTCGTCCGGCATTGTCCGACTATCGCAGGCCGGCGACGCCGACCCGCGATGCGGACCCCTTCGTCGCGACCAACCGAGCGCGGGTCGGCTTCGTCGGTCCAGCTTGGCCTTGTCTGCGCTCGACAGGCCCGCCCGGGACGTCGTCTCACGCATGATGGACGCGGCTGCGTCCGCCGCCGTGGTGCGCTCGGAAGACGTGTTCTCGCCGGTCCGCGATGAATGTCTTCACCACGGCGGATTCCGGTCAGCGTTCTGTTCACCTGACTCAGGCCAGCAATACGACCTTGCCGGTGACCGTGCGGGTCTCCAGCGACTTCAGCGCCTCGGCTGCCTGCTTGAGGGGGTAGGTGTCGCCCACGATGGGCTTCAGGACGCCGCTCTCCAGGTGCGGGCGCAGCGCCTCCCACTCCTTGGCGATGTGCCCCGGACGCGTCAACGCGTACGCACCCCAGCCGACGCCGACGACCGAGATGTTGTTCAGCAGAAGGCGATTCACCTTCACCTCGGGAATCGAACCGGCGGTGAATCCGATGACCAGGATGCGTCCGTCGTCCTTCAGGCAACGAAGCGAGTCGGTGAAGCGGTCACCGCCCACTGGGTCGACGACGACGTCGGCCGACTTGCCGACCGCGTCCTTGAATCCCTCGGCGAGCACGTACTCGTCCGCGCCGGCCTGCTTGGCGACCTCACCCCTGGCATCGGTCGAGACGACCGCGATCACTCGTCCGGCGCCGAAGGCCTTGGCGACCTGGATGGACGCGGTGCCGATGCCGCCGGCGGCGCCGTGCACCAGGACGGTCTCACCCTCGGCGAGCTGCCCGCGTTCGACGAGTCCGAAGTAGGCGGTGCAGTAGTTGAACAGGAAGGACGCGCCTTCCTCGAAACCGACCGAGTCGGGCAGCTTGAAGGTCATCAACGGGTCGGCGGCGACCTTCTGCGCGAACCCGCCGAGCAGCGGGAGCGCTGCCACGCGGTCGCCCTGGGACAAGCCGCTCCCTTCGGGGGCGGACTCGACGATGCCGGCGACCTCGGCGCCCGGGACGAAGGGCGTTTCCGGCTTCATCTGGTAGAGGCCACGGGTCTGCAGGAGTTCGGGGAAGGCGACGCCGGCCGCCTTCACGTCGATGACGACCTTGTCGTCGCCGGACGGGTCGGGCAGCTCGTTGAATTCGAGGGCGTCGGGTCCGTCGAGGGTGGTGATCTGAATGGCCTTCATGGTCTTCCTTCGTGAATGTCGTTGTGGGACCTGATTGCTGCTGAAGTCGCTTCGTTCGCGCACGAGGTTTCGGCGCAGGCTGATTCCTTCGTCATCAGCCTGGCTCAACCAGCGGGATTGTCGGTATCAGCCTGGCTCAACCAACCGGATCGTCGGTATCAGCCTGGCTCAACCAACCGGATCGTCGGTATCAGCCTGGCTCAACCAGCGCGATTGTCGGCGTCGGTCGGGCTCAACCAGCGCGATCGTCGGCACTGGGCGACTCGGCCGGCGTGGGGCAGACCGCCGGTCGAGTAGTGAGGGAGGGCTACCGACCGAGCGCGATCGAGACCTGGTGCGGAACACGGTCACCTGTACGTGGGCATGGTGAGGCCGAGGGCGTTGGTCCAGAGTCTCGTGGCGGTGGTGACCAGCGCGTCGACCGGGGTGTTGTCGTCGAACAGGTAGGAGTCGTTCGCCAGGCGGGAGACCATGCCCGAGAGCGCGGTGGCCGCGATCCGGGCGTCCAGCTCGGCGTCCGCGAGGCCGCGTTTCTGCAGGTCACGGATCGCGCGGGTGTTGCGGTCGATGAACGCGTCCGCCCTCGCTTTACGCAGATCGCGGAAACGCGGGTCGACCGAGGCCACCTGCCCGAGCAACTGGTTCAGCCGCGCGTTACGTGAAAACGCTTCGAAATAGGCCCGATTGCTCTCGGCGATGATCGCCACCGGGTCGTCGGCCGGGGCGATGCGTCCGGTGCCGGGGTGCAGCATGTCGGCCTGAGCCTCGTGCAGCACCGCCGCGAACACTTCGTCCTTGCCGTCGAACCAGGTGTAGAACGTGCCGATCGAACACTGCGCCTCGGCCACGATGTCGACCAGGCGCGAGTCGACGTACCCGTCGCGTTCGAAGACGGTGCGGGCCGCACGGACGAGGTTATCCCGCGTCCGGCGGCCGCGCGGTGTCTGCGGTTGGACGCCGACCATCGACGGGTCGACCAGCGCCGGCAACGAGGCCGAGCGCGCCGCGGTCACGACTTCTTGCCCCAGTTGGCGTCGCGGCGACGCAGTTCCTGGCGGGCGATCGTCATCTTGTGCACCTCGTCCGGGCCATCGGCCAGACGCAGGGTGCGCATGTGGGCGTACATCTTCGCCAGCGGGAAGTCGTCGCTCACGCCGCCGCCGCCGTGCACCTGGATCGCGCGGTCGATGACCTTGAGCGCGACGTTCGGTGCGACGACCTTGATCGCGGAGATCTCGGTGCGGGCGCCCTTGTTGCCGACGGTGTCCATCAGGTACGCCGCCTTCAGGGTGAGCAGGCGGGCCATCTCGATCTCCATGCGCGACTCGGCGATCCAGTCCTGGATGTTGGAGCGGTTGGCGATCGGCTGACCGAAGGTGACGCGCGACTGGGCGCGGTCGATCATCAGGTCGAGGGCGCGCTCGGCGACACCGATTGCCCTCATGCAGTGGTGAATTCGGCCCGGACCGAGACGTGCCTGACTGATCATGAAGCCGTCACCCTCACCGGCCAGCAGCGCCGACTTCGGGACGCGGACGTCCTCGAAGATGACCTCGGCGTGACCCTCGCGGTCCTGGTAGCCGAAGACCGGCAGGCCGCGGACGACCTTCACACCGGGGGTGTCGAGCGGGACGACCATCATCGACTGCTGGCGGTGCTTCTCGGCCGACGGATCGGTCTTGCCCATCACGATGAGGACCTTGCAGTTCTTGTGCAGGGCGTTGGAGGTCCACCACTTGCGGCCGTTGATGACGTACTCGTCACCGTCGGCAACCATCTGCGTCTCGATGTTGGTGGCGTCCGAGCTGGCGACGGCCGGCTCGGTCATCGCGAAGGCCGAGGCGATCTTGCCGTCGAGGAGCGGCTTGAGCCACTTCTCCTTGTGCTCGTCGGTGCCGAAGAGAGTCAGCACCTCCATGTTGCCGGTGTCGGGCGCGTTGCAGTTCGTCGCCTCAGGTGCGAGCTCGATGCTGCGTCCCATGACCTCGGCGAGGTGCGCGTAGTCGAGGTTCGACAGGCCGGGGCCCCACTCCTTGTGCGGGTGGAACAGGTTCCACAGACCGCGGTCGCGTGCCTCGGCCTTGAGGTCCTCCAGCACCTGCGGGTGGTGGTTGACGTCGCCGGACGTCACCATCTGCTCGTGGTACACGCTCTCGGCCGGGTAGACGTACTCGTCCATGAAGGACAGCAACTTCTCCCGGTACTCCTGGCCGCGCTCACTGGGTTCGAACATGGTTCGCCTCTCGTCGGTGGTTTCCTCCAGTCTTACCTGAATCCGGATTCAGGTTCAAGGTGGCGGCTGGAATCAGGTGGATGATCTCCGGGCTTCTCGAGCTGTGTGGTTGCGTCCCAGCGACCCTCACCTGGTCTCGATCGCGGCACTCCGCTGACGCTCCGCACCTACTCGACCACCTTGGAGACCTCGTCCACCGGCGTGGGAGACCTCGATCTGTTGGCGGCCGTGCTCTACGAGCGCTATACGACGAAGGGCGGATCCTCAAGAGGATCCGCCCTTCGGTCTTCGCGTGCGCGAGGGGGGAGTTGAACCCCCACGCCCTTTCGGGCACACGGACCTGAACCGTGCGCGTCTGCCTATTCCGCCACTCGCGCGAGACCACCCAAGTTTGCCTTGTCGAGGTCCCTGACACAAATCGAGTTGTTTCCCGTCCGGGTGAGCACTCTCACACTGGCTACTCACAACTGTGGAGAACAGTGTGGATAAGTGGGGAGAACATGTTGAGACATGTGTAACGGTCGCCTGTTCAACCGGTGTCCGGCGCGGGCTGGTGGGCGGATGGGTGGGAGGTACCTGTGGAGATCGGTCAGATGAGTTCGCGGCAGGCACGGACGAAGGAGCTACGGACGCGCGTTACGCCGAGGTACGCGTCTGTACTCCGTCGTAACGCGCGATCGTCGCGCTTTCGTGCGTGAATTCCGGGCAACGTGTCAGGATCGGGCGCATGGATCCGGTCATCGGGGTAGTGCTGTGCATCCTCATCGTCGTTGCCGTCGTGTTCGGGCTGAAGGCTCTGAACGCCAAGAACTCGAAGGTTCCGGTCTTCGACGGGGTGGCTCCGGGAGTGATTCCGGCCAACCCGGACGCGCACCCGACGCAATTCGTGTCGTCCAAGAACCTTTTGCCCAACCCGCCGCCGCCCAGGTTCGAGCCGCCGGAGCGAATCCTGTCGTGGATGACCGGCGCGCTCGGGCCGAAGGGAGTCGGCGGACGTGACTTCGGCGCCCTCGTCGTCGACCTGGCCGTGGCCGGGTACATCCGCATCGACAAGGACCCGAATGCAGACCAGTCGCGCCGGCGTTCGAACACCGACTGGAATCTGACCCGTACGAACAAAGACGCGAGCCAGCTGGTCGGCGCCCCGCACGAACTCATGCTGATGGCGTTTCCGCAGGGCAACCCGGGCGACGCCACCGCGATGGACGCCCTCAGCCGGCGTGCCCGTGCAGGCGTCGGTCAGATCGTCCGCGACTGCATGAACAAGGACGCCGACGTGGCCATCGGCGCCGGGAACCGGTTCGAGCGTCACCCGATCCGGACGGCGCTGCAGGCGCAGACCGACCAGTTCCACCAGTACCTCAAGACCGCCGAGGCCGACCAGATCCGTGTAGAGCAGGCCGCTTCGATCTTCAGCCGCTATCTGCCGTGGGCCATCGCGCTCGGTGAGGCCGAGCACTGGGCGAAGGTCTTCAAGGACGTCGCCCGCAACGCCGGGATCGGTGACGGCAGCGTCGGGGCGACGGACGCCGTCATCCTCAGCACCTGGGGGACGGACCTCGCGTGGTTCGGCGGCGTGGACTTCGGTGGCTTCGGGGACGGTGGGTTCGACGGCGGGTTCTTCGACAGCGGGTTCGACGGGTTCGGCGACTCGATCGGTGGACTGACCGACGGCATCGGCGACTTCGGTTCGTCGATGGACTCGTTCGGTGGAGACATCGGTGGCGGCTCGGGCGGGTCGGACGGTGGCTCGTCCGGTGGGGGTTGGAGCAGCTGCTCGAGTGGAGCCAGTTGTGGAAGTTCGAGCTCGTGCAGCGGGTCGAGCTGCGGTGGCGGCGGGGGCTGCGGCGGCGGGAGCTGAGGTCGTCCGGGTCGAGTGGCTGGGTATTCGTTCGTCGTGACGTGGTCTCGATCTTTTCGACACGACGCTCGTGTGGTGGCTGGTCGTTCGTCCTCGCACTGGTGTCGGCGCCTGCGGGCAGTGTCGAAGCCGCGGGGCAACACGGAAACTGATGGGAACCCGCCAATCGTTGGTGCCCTCGTTACGATGACGTGACTGCCGCGCGGGCTCGACTCGTGGATCACAGCAGTCACACGCATCACAGGCCGGGACCGCCGCGACAAGGAGGGCGACCACATGGGCTTGTTCGACAAGCTCGAAAAGCGCCTCGAGTCCGGGGTGAACAGTGCGTTCGCCAAGGCGTTCCGCGCCGAGGTCCAGCCGGTCGAGCTCGCGAGCGCGATGCGCCGGGCCATGGACGACCGCGCCACCAGCGCCGGCAAGAACAAGCGTCCGATCGTGCCGAACATGTTCGACATCGAGCTCAGCAGCACCGACCACGAACACCTCACCGCCTACCAGGCCGCGCTGGTCGATGAGTTGAAGGCGAGCGCCGCCGAGCACGCCGAGACGCAGCGGTACACCCCGGGCGGGCCGCTCACGGTCAACTTCACCGAGAACGACGCGCTCGAGACGGGCGTGTTCAAGGTGCGTCCCTCGATCGCTCGCCAGGCGGTGCAGCAACCCGATCCGGAGCCCCTGCATGAGGCGCCGACCGACGCTCCCGAGCCGGAGCCGAGTCGTAAGCCGGCCGGCGGGTTCGCCCTTCCGGGTATGCGGCGCCGCAAGCACGATCCCGAGTTCGACGATCGCAGCGCAGCCGTCACCCACCGCGCGGGTGGGGCGCACGACACCTACACCGGCCGGTCGCACGAGGACGCCGACGACCGGGACGTGGACTCCAACGACAGGGCCCAGGACGCCCACGGCTGGGAAGAAGAAGAGGACGAGTTCGGCCACGCCTTCGTCCGACGCAACCAGTCGGATCACCAGGACCAGTACGAACAGCCCGCGGAGTACTACGAGGAGCAGCCCGAGCGTCCGGCGCCGTGGACCCCCAGTCCGGCCGCGCCGCGCAGCTACCGGCAGCGTCCCTACCTCGACATCGACGGCGACCGCTACCCGCTGATGGGCGCGATCACCATCATCGGCCGCGACGACGACGTCGACATCGTGCTCGACGACAGCGGAGTCTCGCGGCGGCACAGCGAAGTTCGGGTCACGAACGACGGTCCGCACCTGGTAGCGAGCTTGTCCGACCTGGGCTCCACGAACGGCACGTTCCTCAACGGCGAACGGGTCACCAGCGTCCACCTCGACGAGGGCGACCGCATCACGGTCGGCCGCACGTCGATCATCTTCCGGCAGGGCAAACGTCGATGAGCGAATTGACCATCACCGCAATCCGATTGGGACTGCTGGCGTTGTTGTGGGCCTTCGTGTTCAGCATCGTCGGCGTCCTGCGCGGTGACCTGTACGGCGCCCGCACGGTCACCCGCGGCGCCTCGCGTCCCGTCGCCGCACCGGCGGCCGGACGCGCCCCCAAGCGGCGCGGCCCCACCCACCTGGCCGTGGTCGACGGGCACATGCGCGGCATCACCGTGCCGCTGACCGAGAACGGCGTGCTCATCGGTCGCAACCCCGAGTGCAGCCTGGTGCTGTCGGACGAGTTCGCCAGCGGCCGGCACGCGCGCGTGTACCCCGAAGGCGACCAGTGGTTCGTCGACGACCTCGGATCCACCAACGGTACTTTCGTCGGCCCGCAGCGCATCGGCGAACACGTGCCGTTGCACGAGGGATCCCACATCCGGATCGGCACCACGGTGCTCGAAGTCAGGAAGTAAGACATGCCCATCGCCTTGCGCTTCGCTGCCCGGTCGAATCTGGGCCTGGGGTCCAAGACCCGCAACGAGGACTCCGCGTTCGCCTCCCCTGACCTGCTCGTCCTCGCCGACGGCATGGGCGGACACGCCGCCGGCGACACCGCGAGCGCGACCGTCGTCGCCGAACTGATGACTCTCGACGGCGAGTCGTGGGGCGCGGACGAGGCCGCCCACCAGTTGCGCCAGGCCGTGCGCCGGGCCAACGACCGGTTGCGGCAGATGATGGACACCGACCTCGACACCGAGGGCATGGGCACCACGCTCATCGCGTTCATCCGCTCCGGCACGAAGCTGGCCATGGCCAACATCGGCGACAGCCGCGCCTACCTCGTCCGCGACGGCGTGTTCACCCAGCTGACCAAGGACCACTCGTTCGTGCAGGCGCTGCTGGACGAGGGCCGTATCACCCCCGAAGAGGCCGAGCACCACCCGCAGCGCTCGATGGTCACCCGGGTGCTGACCGGACGCGAGGACGACGACCCGGACATCTCCATGCGCGAGGCGCAGCGTGGCGACCGGTTGCTGATCTGCTCCGACGGGTTGTCGGACTACGTGGCGCGTTCGACGATCGAGGGCATCATGACCTCGCCGGGTTCGCCCGGCGACATCGCCGACCGGCTGATCGAGATCGCGCTGAAGGCGTCCACCCGCGACAACGTGACGGTCGTCGTGGCCGAGGTCGTCGACGGCAAGGACCCGATCTCCAGCACCCCGCAGATCGTCGGCGCAGCCGCCGACCGGGCGATCGGTCACGAGGACGACGAGACACAGGAACAACCGCAGGAACCCCGCACCCCGGCCGAGAAGGCGGCAGCGCTGCAGCGGGAGACCGCGCGGCAGCCCGCGCCCCCGCAGCCGGTCCACCCGGACGACGACTACGACGACGGTGGTGAAACCCACGGCCTGCCGCAGTTGGCCGAGGAGAAGCCGAACAAGGGCGGCAAGCTGCGCTGGTTCGGTCTCGGCGCGGTGCTGATCGCGATGGCCGTCGCCGGCGCGCTGCTCGGTTACAACTGGACGCAGAGTCAGTACTACGTGGGAGCAAACAGCGGGAAGGTCGCGATCTTCAAGGGCGTGCCGCAGGACCTCGGTCCGGTGCGCCTGTCGAGCATCGAGTCGACGACGAACCTCCAGGTCAAGGACCTGCCGGGCTTCTACCGCGACAAGGTCAACAACACGATGACCGCCAAGGACAAGGCCGACGCCCAGCGCGTCGTCGCCGACCTGCAGAAGCAGCTCGAGCGCTGCAAGGCCGACACGTCCGGGAGCAACTGCGCGTCGTGACCGTCACCGGCCAGAATCCCCGCACCCGCCGCGGCACCGAACTGGTGCTGCTGATCTTTGCGATCGCGGTGGTGCTGTTGGCGTACGCCAATGTGGGGCTGGCGATGGAGGGCAGCCTGCCCGTCGATCTGCTGCCGATCGGTGGCGGATTCGCAGTGATCGCAATCGTTTTCCACCTCGTGCTGCGGTGGAAGGCGGCGTACGCCGACCCGACGTTGCTGCCGATCGCGACCCTGCTCAACGGTCTCGGCCTGGTGATGATCCACCGGCTCGACCTCAACTCCTCCAAGACCAACGGACTGCTGGAGGGTTCGGCGCTTCGTCAGCTGGTCTGGAGCGCGGTCGCCATCGGTGCGGCGATCGCGCTGCTGTTCGTGATCAGCGACCACCGCCGGCTGCGGCGCTACACCTTCACCTTCGGCCTGGCCGGCATCGTCCTGCTGATGATGCCGCTGCTGCCCGTCATCGGACGCAACATCAACGGCAACCGCATCTGGATCGGGCTGGGACCGTTCAGTTTCCAGCCCGGTGAGATCGCCAAGCTGTGCGCGGTCGTCTTCTTCGCCTCCTACCTGGTGCAGACCCGGGACGCGTTGTCGCTGGTCGGCAAGCGCGTCCTCGGCTTCCCGCTGCCGCGCGCCCGCGACCTGGGCCCGATCATCGTCGCCTGGCTCGCCTCGCTGGCGGTGCTGGTGTTCGAGTCCGACCTCGGTACCTCGCTGCTGTTCTTCGGGCTTTTCGTCGCGATGCTCTACATCGCCACCGAGCGCCGCTCGTGGATCATCATCGGTCTGGGGATGTTCCTGCTCGGCTGCTTCGTCGCCTACCAACTGTTCGCCCACTTCCAGGTGCGCGTGCAACTGTGGCTCGACCCGTTCACCGAGGGCCTGTCCGACCAGAACGCCAAGGGCCTGATGGGTATGGCCAGCGGCGGTCTCACCGGTACCGGCCTGGGCAAAGGCCACCCGGAGATCACCTACTTCGCGAACTCCGACTTCATCTTCGCCAGCTTCGGCGAGGAACTCGGCCTCATCGGGGTCATGGCGATCCTCATGCTCTACGGCCTGTTCGTCGAACGCGGACTTCGCACCGCGCTCGCCGCCCGCGACGGCTTCGGCAAGCTGCTCGCGTCCGGCCTCGCGTTCTCGATCGCGTTGCAGTGCTTCGTGGTCATCGGCGGGGTCACCCGCGTCATTCCGCTCACCGGACAGACCACACCGTTCCTCGCAGCCGGCGGGTCGTCGTTGCTGGCCAACTGGATGCTCGTGGCACTGTTGCTGCGGATCAGTGACCAGGCACGACGTCCGATGTTCGAGTCGAAGGACGTCTCGGACGAGATGACGCAGGCGGTGAGGATTCGATGAATACTCCGATCCGGCGGCTGTCGTTCGTGGTGATGGCAATGTTCGCGGCGCTGCTCCTCGCGAGCACGATGATCCAGTTCGTCCAGGCGAAGAGTTACAACGAGAAGCCCGGCAACCGGCGTGCGTTGCTGAAGTCGTACGCCAAGGAACGCGGCTCGATCCTGGTCGACGGCAACGCGGTCGCGGTCAGCAAGCCGGTCGACAACGACTTCAAGTGGCAGCGCAGTTACCCGCAGGGGTCGACGTACGCCGCCGCCACCGGCTATTTCTCCTTCATCTACGGCACGAGCGGCGTCGAGCGCGGGTACAACGACCTGCTGTCGGGCAGCTCGGACAAGTTGTTCTACCGGCAGTTGCCCGAGATCCTCACCGGCAAGGAGCCGCAGGGAGCCAGCGTCGACCTGACGATCCGGGCCAAGGTGCAGCAGGCCGCCCGCAACGCACTGGGCAACCAGCGCGGCGCCGTCATCGCGATGGACCCCAAGACCGGGGCGATCCTGGCAATGGTCACCAGCCCGACGTACGACCCCAACCTGTTGTCGACGCACGACCTGAACGCGGTACAGGACAACTGGAAGCAGCTGACCACGGCGAAGAACCAGCCGATGATCAACCGGGTCATCGGCGGCAACCTCTACCCGCCCGGCTCCACGTTCAAGCTCGTCACCGCCGCCGCTGCCCTGGAATCGGGCAAGTACAAGCCGGATTCCGAGCTCGACGCACCGGCCGCGATCAAGCTGCCCGGCGTCGTCCGGCCGCTGCCGAACGTCACCGGACGCGCGTGCGGCCCGAACGACAGGACGACACTCGAGCACGCGATCGAGATCAGCTGCAACACCGCGTTCGCCGGTCTGGGCATGGACCTCGGGCAGGACAAGGTGCGTCAGCAGGCGACGAAGTTCGGGTTCGGCCAGCAGTTGACGATCCCGATGAACGTCACCCCCTCCACCTTCCCCGGCAACCTGCAACAGGCGCAGTTGGCGCAGTCCTCGATCGGACAGTTCGACGTGCGCGCCACCCCGCTGCAGATGGCGATGGTCTCGGCCGGGATCGCCAACGGCGGCAAGGTCATGCGTCCTTACCTGGTGCAGACCGTGCGCGACAAGAACCTCGACGTCGTGCAGTCGACCGACCCGTCGGTTTTCTCCGACGCGATCGGAAGCGACGTCGCGACCCAGTTGAAGGACATGATGAAGAAGGTCGTCGACACCGGAACCGGTCGGCGAGCGCAGATCCCGAATGTGGAGGTTGCAGGAAAAACCGGAACGGCCGAGACCGCTCCGGGCGTCAACGCCGATGTGTGGTTCACCGGGTTCGCCCCGGCGAACGACCCGAAGGTGGTCGTGGCGGTCGTCGTCGAAGACGGTGGAACAGCAGGACAGGAAGCATCCGGAGGATCGGTCGCAGCACCGATCGCAAAGGCAGTGATGGAAGCGGTGGTCAATTAATGAACCGAACCGGAGACGTACTGGGGGGACGGTACGAGCTCACCGACCGCATCGCCGCGGGCGGCATGGGTGAGGTGTGGAAAGCCACCGACCAGGTGCTCGGGCGCACGGTCGCGCTCAAGCTGCTCAAGGACGGGCTGACCGACGAGATCGGCTTCACCGAGCGGTTCCGCAACGAGGCCCGACTGTCGGCGGCGCTGACCCACGGCAACGTGGCGCAGGTGTACGACTACGGCGAGGACGACGGCACCGCCTACCTGGTGATGGAGTACGTCCCGGGCATGCCACTGTCCAAGATCATCGCCGAGAACGCACCGATCTCGGCCGCCGACACCGCCGGGCTGCTGGCGCAGGCAGCGTCCGCGCTGCAGGCCGCGCACCGCAGCGGGTTGATCCACCGTGACGTGAAACCGGCGAACATGCTGGTCACCGCCGACGGCATCGTGAAGCTCACCGACTTCGGTATCGCCCGCGCGATCGGGTCGGCCGCGATGACCAAGACCGGTGAGGTGATGGGCACCGCGCAATACCTCGCCCCCGAGGCCGCGCTCGGCCACGAGGTCACCGGCCTGGTCGACGTGTACGCACTCGGCATCATCGCCTACGAGATGGTCACCGGACGCCGTCCGTTCGAGTCCGACAGCCCCGTCACCCTGGCGCTCGCACACGTCAACCAAACGCCGCCGCAGATGCCGCAGGAAGTGCCGCCGCCGGTGCGCGCGATCATCCTCGCGACGCTGGAGAAGAACCCGGCGCTGCGCCCGGACTCGGCCGCGGAGTTCTCCCGCGCCCTGCGTCAGTCCGTGGTCGACTCCACCCGGATGGGCTTCGACCCGAACAAGCGGGCACCCAAGCAGACCCCGGGCGGCCAAGCCGGATCGTCCGGCCCGCACTCACCTCAGAACTCTCCCCACCCGGGCCCGGCATCCGGTCCGCACTCGGGCGGCTCCGGACCACAGCACGGCAACATCGGCGGCCCGCTTCCCGGACGCCAGGAGGTCTCGCACCACCCGGCACCCACCGGGCCGTCGGCTCCGCCGTCCGGTCACCCGGCAGCAGCCGGTTTCAAGGGCGACCCGAGCGGTCCCAACGCGCCGACGTCCGGGCCGCAGGCAAGCACGTCGGGTCCGAACAACACCTCGAGGTTCGCGGCGTCGTCCCCGGCGACGCTTAAGGACAAGCGGCTGCAGCCGTCCAGCGGCGGGTCGTCGACCGTCACGAACAACAACAACAACGACGACTTCGCCGGGCTCGGCATCTCCAAGAGCCTGTTCATGAAGATCCTCGGCGGTGTGGTGGCGCTGCTGCTGCTCATCGTCGTCCTCGTCGTGGTACTCAACCAGGGCGGCAAGGTCACTCCGCCGAAAAACCCCACCGAGACACAGCAGCAACAGCAGAACGACAACAACGACGACGGCAACAGCGAGACCCCCAGCGACCAAGGGAACATCAACTAGCGATGACGCAAGCTCCCCGCCTGCTCGGCGGCCGCTACGAGGTCGGTGAACTCATCGGACGCGGCGGCATGGCCGAAGTGCACCTGGGTCACGACACGCGCCTCGGGCGTCCGGTCGCGATCAAGATGCTGCGTTCCGACCTGGCTCGCGACAGCACCTTCCTGACCCGTTTCCGGCGCGAGGCGAAGTCGGCAGCCGGACTGAATCATCACGCGATCGTCGCCGTGTACGACTCCGGCGAGGAGACCTACACCGAGACCGGTGGCGCCGAGATCGGCGTGCCGTACATCGTGATGGAGTACGTGGACGGCGACACGCTGCGCGACGTGCTCAACGCCGAGGGTCACCTGTCCCCGGACGAGGCCGCCCGCATCACGCAGGGCATCCTGTCGGCCCTGGAGTACTCGCACAGTCGCGGAATCGTGCACCGCGACATCAAACCGGCCAACGTGATGCTGACCCGCGGCGGCCAGGTGAAGGTGATGGACTTCGGCATCGCCCGCGCCCTGGCCGATGTCGGTGCCACGATGACGTCCGCTCAGGCCGTCGTCGGCACGGCGCGGTACCTCTCCCCCGAGCAGGCCAAGGGCGACCAGGTCGATGAACGCTCCGACCTGTACTCGGCAGGCTGCGTCTTTTATGAACTGCTCTGCGGCAGAACGCCGTTCGTCGGTGAGCCGGTCAGCCTGGTCTACCAGCACATCAGCGACCGTCCGGCGCCCCCGTCGTCCTACGAGCCGACGGTGCCCAAGCCGATGGACGCCGTCGCGATGCATTCGCTGGAGAAGCCGCGCGAAGGTCGCTACCAGACCGCCGGCGACTTCCGGGCCGATCTGCAGAACGCTCGGACGAACACGCCGGTCTCGGCGGCGGCCACCGCAAGCCTTGCGGCTGCCGGTGGCGCCGCCGCCGCCGCCGCGAAGGCGCCCGCTCCGGTGGAGCAACCGCGCCGTGACAGCACCCGCGAGATCGCCGACCGCGGTCGGCGCCCGAATCACGTCGGTCTGTGGACCGCAGCCGTCATCGCCGCGCTGCTGGCCATCCTCGGCGTCGGCTACCTGGTGATGAACGGTCAGGACGAGACCAAGCTGGCCTCGGTGCCATCGGTGCGCGGGTTCACCGAGCAGGCAGCCGACCAGACGCTCCGCAACGCCGGCTTCGTTCCCAGTTTCCGAAAGGTGACCAGCGACGCGACCCTCGACACCGTGGTCGCGCAGCGTCCGAACGGTGGTGAGCCGGCCGAATCCGGATCGACGGTCACCGTCGACCTGTCCGGTGGTCCCAACGTGCGCACTGTGCCGTCCGTGGTCGGGAAGACCGAGCAGCAGGCGAGAAAGATCCTGGGCGACAACGGTTTCGACAAGGTGGCCGTTGATCCGACCCGGGTCGACGACACCGAGTACGCCGAGGGACAGGTGACGTCCACCGACCCCATCGAGAACAGCGCAGCGCCGCCGACCCAGACGATCACGCTGAAGCTCAGCAGCGGCAAGGTCACCGTGCCGAGCAACCTGGAGGGCATGAACTTCTTCGCCGCCCAGCAGGCACTGGCGAAGGCGCACCTGCAGCCGGCCGATCCGCCGACCTCCGTGCCGACGTCCAACTCGGACCTCTGGGACAAGGTGCAGGACGTGCCGGACGCCGGCAAGAAGGTCGCGGTGAACTCCCGGATCGCGATCTCGGTCTACACCCGCTCCTCGACGGTGACGGTCAACCCGCCGCCGCCGTCGTCGACGACGACGACGACGACGACGACGACCAGCTCCACATCCTCGCCGACCTCGAGCCCGACGTCCTCGAGCCCGACGTCCACGCCTTCGTCGACGTCCAGCCCGACGTCGTCGCCGTCACCCACCTCGACGGCGCCGCCGTCACCGACGTCGACCCCGCCCAAGCCCTCGACGCCGTCCACCCCGCAAACCCCGCCCAACCGGTGACCGCTTCCGATCTAGAATTCGGGGCATGACCCGCATCCTCGTCGTCGACAACTACGACAGCTTCGTCTTCACGATCGTCGGGTACCTCGAACAGTTGGGTGCGCAGTGCGATGTGCGCCGCAACGACGCCGTGACCACCGATCAGGCGGCGGAGTTCGACGGGGTGCTGGTCTCGCCCGGACCGGGGACGCCGGAGGCCGCCGGGGTGTCGATGGACATGATCCGTGCCTGCGCCGACCGGGCCCAGCCGATGTTCGGAGTGTGCCTGGGTCACCAGGCGCTGGGTGTGGTCTACGGCGGCGTGGTCAGCCGCGCCCCTGAACTGCTGCACGGCAAAACCTCACGCATCGTCCACGACGGCACCGGTGTGCTGGCGGGTCTGCCCTCGCCGTTCACCGCGACGCGCTACCACTCGCTAGCGATCGAGTCCGACACCGTGCCGGACGAACTCCTCGTCACCGGCCGCACCGAGAACTGGATTGTGATGGCGGTCAAGCACCGCGATCTGCCGCTGCACGGGGTGCAGTTCCACCCCGAGTCCGTGCTCACCGAGGGTGGTCACCGGATGCTGGCCAACTGGCTCGCCGAGTGCGGCATGTCGGACGCTGTCGAGCGTTCGACCGGGCTGGCCCCGCTCGTCCACTGAGCCGCCGCGCGCCACTGTCGTCACAGACGACACTTTCCACAACATTTGCACCATGTGTGGATAACCATGCCCATTTATCCACAGCATTGCTCACAGCTGGGGATAACTACATTGATGTAACTTCGAACTCATGTCCGACAAAACATCGATGCCCCCGGAGTCGTCCGGAGGCATCGATGCGCGGGGCTCAGTCCGTGGAAGCAACTACTTCCATCTCGTGGTCATGATGAAACCGGCCATGATCAACACGAAACCGACCGCCATGTTCCAGTTCTCCAGCGCGGGGATCGGGTACGTGGGGCGCTCGCCCTTGGCGTTCGGCTCCATGGTGGTCGACAGGTAGTACACGACCAGCCACAGCAGACCGGCACCCATCAGGCTGAGCATCGTCGGCACCCACCACTTGGGGTTCTTGCCGCCGTCGAGCTTGACCGGCTGCGGCGTGGTGCGTCGGCGCAGCGCCTCCCGCTCGGACTCCCGTCGGGCCTCGGCCTTCTCCGCGTCCCGCTCCGCCTTGGTCTTGTTGGCGACGCCGAGCGTGCCGTCCTTCGCGTCCTCGTCGGTGCGGTCGGCACCCTCGACCACGTCGAGCTCGATGACCTCTTCGGTCACGGAGTCCTTCGCAGGTTCCTCGGACGGCTTCTTGGACTTGCTCACATCTTCTCCCGGTCGGTGCGGCGGTTAGGCTAGAAGCCTAAGTCACCCGGTCCCGAAGGTTCATCGATGACTCGCCGCTCGCCCTGGACGCTCGTGGTCACCGCAGTAACCCTGAGCGCGGGGTTGCTGTTCGGAGTGAGCGCATCGACCAGCGAGGGAAGTGATCTGCGGCCTGGTCAGCGCGACCTCAGCCAGGTGGTGCTCGCGGCGAACCAGCGGGTCGCCGGGCAGGCCGCCACCGCAAAACGGTTGCAGGGTGAGGTCGATGCGCTGAGCAAGCGCTCGGGCGCAGGCGCGACGGCATCCAACCTGGCCAAGCAGGCCGACTCCCTGGCTCCGCGAGCCGGATTCACCGCGATCACCGGCGACACCGTCACCGTCACGCTCGACGACTCCAAGCGTGACCCGGCCACCTTGCCCGAGGGCGCCAACCTGAACTGGATGGTCGTGCACCAGCAGGACGTCCAGGCGGTCGTCAACGCGCTGTGGCGTGGCGGCGCGAAGGCGATGATGCTGATGGACCAGCGGGTGATCAGCACCTCGGCCGTCCGCTGCGTCGGCAACACCTTGATCCTGCAGGGACGCGTCTACTCACCGCCGTTCAAGATCACCGCGATGGGCGACCAGGCGCAGCTGCGCAAGGCGCTCAAGGACGACCCGGACGTCGCGAACTACCGCGACTTCGTCGACCGCGTCGGGGTGAAGTACGAGGTGAAGAACGGCTCGAACACGACGTTTCCGCCCTTCGAGGGCACCACCGAGTTGCGCTACGCGAAGACCACCAAGAAGTAGCCGGCTTCCGAGCCCGCGAACCTAATCCTTCTCGCCGAGCCCACTGGGCGTGCGCAGTAGGTTCGGCGCTGATCAGTAGGTTCGCGAGATGGTGGTCAGACGATGGGGTTGACCCAGGCGGCCGGGACCCACTTGGTGGCCATCCAGGCGAGGGCGGCAAGCGCCACGACGATCGCGGCGAGGCCGGGCCAGTGCAGCTTGCGGTCGCGCAGGTTCAGCACGGCGGCGCAGGCGGCGCCGGTGATCGCGCCGCCCAGGTGGGCCTGCCAGGCGATGCCGGAGACCAGGAACGACAACACGGCGTTGAGGCCGAGGACGATCAGCATCGGCGTGATGTCGCGCTTGAGCCGGAGATTGAGCACGACGACGCCGAGGAAGAGTCCGAACACCCCACCGGACGCACCGACGGTGCCCTGGAACCACGCGTCCGCACGCGGGACGTCGAGGGCGGCGAGCACCTCGAAGCCGACCGACCCGCCGAACGCTGAGATCAGGAACAGCGCCAGGAAGCGGGCGCGTCCCAGGATGGGTTCGAGGTACTGCCCGGTGAGCCAGAGCGCGTACATGTTGAACAGCAGGTGCATCGGCGACGGCGAGGCGTGCACGAACGCTGCGGTGATGAAGCGCCACGGTTCGGACGCACCGAGCACCGGCGCGAAGAACATCTCGTCGGTGACCCGCTCGGACACCAACTGTCCGAGCCAGATCAGCGAGCAGAGGCCGATCAGCGCGTAACTGACGATGGGCTTGCCGTCGGTGGGACGGCTGACCGCGCGCGGGTTCGCCTTCGCGACCTGCTTGACGCAGTCGACGCACTGGACGCCGACCTGCGCCGGGCGTTGGCACTCGGCGCAGGTCGGACGTTCGCAGCGCTGGCAGCGCACGTAAGCCACCTGCCCCGGATGACGGGGGCAGGTGGGCTGTGTGGTGCCTTGTTGTGTCATGCGGCCCGTCAGTTGACGGTGACCTTCTCGATGACGACGTCCTCGACCGGACGGTCCTGGGCGCCGGTGCGGACGGCGGCGATCTTGTCGACGACGTCGCGACCTTCCTGGTCGGCGACCTCACCGAAGATCGTGTGCTTGCCCTGCAGCCAGGTGGTGGGGGCGACGGTGATGAAGAACTGCGACCCGTTGGTGCCCTTGCCGCCGCGCTTGCCCGCGTTGGCCATCGCGAGGATGTAGGGCGAGTTGAAGTCGCGGTCGGGCGAGATCTCGTCGTCGAAGGTGTAACCGGGGCCACCGACGCCGGAGCCCAGCGGGCAGCCGCCCTGGATCATGAAGCCGGGGATGACGCGGTGGAAGGTGAGTCCGTCGTAGAACGGCTCAGGGTTCTTGCGACCCGCGTCGTCGTTGTAGTCGAGCGAGCCCTGGGCGAGGCCGACGAAGTTCTTGACCGTGTTCGGCGCGTCGTTCTCGAAGAGCGTGACGTTGATGTCGCCGTGGTTGGTGTGCAGCGTTGCATTCATGCGGTCGAGTCTAGGTTCTGAGCGACCGTCGTGTTCGGTCGCACGCGGGTGATCTTCGGTGCCCCCGCTCGCCGCCGCGCACTCATCGGATCGCGCATGCGCCGGTGGGAACGGAGGACGAACCCACCGACCCCAGGCGCGAGGTGAGCATCTGGTTGGTGAGGACGTACCCGGTGTCGCCGGCGTTCTTCGAACGAGCGAACACGGTGCCGGCCACGCGTCCGTCGGCGGTGAGCATCGGACCGCCGCTGTTGCCCGGACGCACGGGCGCGTTGACGGCGTACACCGACCGGTCGACGCCGGGCTGACCGTAGATGTCGTGGCCGCGGGCCTGCAGCGGCGTGCTCACCTTCGCCGAGATCATCCGGTAAGGGCCGCCGCCGGGATAGCCGGCGATGACCGCGTCGGTGTTCGGGCGTAGCGGCGTGGACGTCATCGGCAGGGCCGGCGCCTTCAGATCGGGCACGTCCAGCACCGCCAGGTCGGCCCGCGGGTCGAACATCACGACGGTCGCCCGCAACCGCTCGCCTTCGCCGCGCACCTGGACGCTGACCGGCCCGGAGCCGGCCACGACGTGTGCGTTCGTGACCACGCGTCCGGGTGCTTGGACCCACCCTGACCCGCCGTACTGCCCGCCGCATTCGGTGGGCGCCGTGGCGATCTTCACGATCGACCGGGACGCGCGCTCGACTGCGTCGCTGCGGGCGACACCGGGGTCTGCCGGGGCGTCCGGGACGTCGGGTTCGACGGCTTGCTCGAACACTCTGGGGAACCCGGAGCGGTCGAGTTCGTTGCGCAGGGAAGCCGACCACCGATCGGCGCCGGAGGGCATCGCTGCGTCCAGACCGGAGAACACCTGTGAATCGGCGATGGCGTTCGAGGCACGCTCGGGGACCAGAGTGCGGGCAGCGCCGGTGACCAACCAGACGCCGACCGCCACCGAGACGACGGCGACCACCGCACCCGCGATCGAATCAGCGACGCGCACTGCACGGACGCGCTGCCGCGAGCGCAGTCGTTCGCCGACCGTCGCCACCGAGACCTGGCCGACGAGCGCCGCGACGATGATGATGAAGGCGCTGGTGAGCGCCTGGTGCGTGGGGGTGAGCGTCGCCAGAGAGACGATATGCGGAGCCAGCAGGAAGCCGATCATCCCGCCGAGGATGAGGCCGACGAGCCCGAGAATGCCGGTGATGCCGCCGCGTTGCCAGCCGACGAAGGCGTAGCAGGACAGCATGATCACCAGGAAGACGTCCAGGGTTCCTGCGGTCATGTCACTCACCTTCGGCCTGCCGGGGGTGGGTGGGCCGAACACCCGTTCTCTGTCGAACGCCGGGCGCACCGCGGCGGTTCCGCCGACGAGACAGCCGCCGATGTGACGTACTTCGTCAACCGGCGCCGACCTATCGGCCCGCTCGGCTCGTTAGGGTGGAAAACAGTCCGAGGGCCCGACCCTCATGGGAAGACCGAGGGCCCGACCCTCATGGAAAAGGAGACACACGTGTTGAGGATCAACCCCTCGCCCGCCGACAAGGCGGCCGACAAGGCCAAGGACGGCGTCCGTGACTTCAAGTCCGCCGCGTCCCTTGCCCTGACCGCTGCGCTCGACAAGGCCAACGAGGCCGCCGCGAACTCACCGAAGGTCGAAGCCGCGAGGGAGGCTGTCGCCCCGCGCGTCGAGGCCGCCCGCGACGCCGCTGCGCCCAAACTGCACAGCGCCAAGGAAGCCGCAGCGCCGCTCGCTGCGACCGCTGCCGCCACGGCCGCGTCCACCTACAAGGACGCGCGCAAGGCTGCGGCGCCGAAGATCAAGGACGCCAAGAAGGCTGCTGCGCCCAAGTTCGAGGCCGCCAAGGCTGCTGCGCTGGACGCAGCTCACGCCGACAACAAGGGCGAGAAGCTCCAGGAGTTCGCGGGGCTGACCCGTGATCAGGCGCACTCGCTGTTCTCGGACGAGTGGATGCCGCGCATCCAGACCGCGATCGCGACCGCTGCCGCCACCGCGCAGCAGGCCGGCCACCGCGCAGGCGACCAGGCCACCCAGGCCTACCTCGCCCTCCCGCCGCAGGCGCAGGACGTCGTCGACAAGGTCGTCCCGGCCGCTGCGAAGAAGCGCAAGAAGAAGGGCACCGTCCTGATCGTGCTGGGTCTCGCGGGCGTGGCCGCCGGCGGATTCCTGATCTACGACAACAACAAGAAGAAGCAGGAGCGTCGCCAGGCGCAGGCCACGGTGCGCGCCACCCAGGCCGCTGCTGCCGACACCGACAAGGTGAACCCGGTCTCGTCCGAGACCGACGGCATCTCCCGTCACTGACGTAGGCACTGTCGGTATTGAGCCGGCACCGGGCCCACCGATCGAAGCCCCCGGTTCGCCCGGGGGCTTCGTCGTGCCCGCACCGGCCCGACCGCACGGTAGCTGGCTAGGCTCGGACGCGTGAACGTCGTCTTCGTCGAACCCAATTTCCCGCGCAACCAGCGCGAGTTCCCGCGCGCCCTCAAGGCTGTCGGAGCGACCGTCTTCGCCGTCGGCGAGACGCCCTGGGAGTGGCTCGACGAAGAGCTGCAGGGCTGGATCGACCACTACTACCAGGTCGGTTCGGTCACCGACGTCGACCAGTTGTCCGCCGGGGTCTCACATTTCCAGAGCCTGGCCTGGGTCGACGCGCTCGAGGCGACGATCGAGTCCCACACGCTGCCGGCCGCGGTCGTCCGGGAACGTCACGGCATCCCGGGCACCAGCGTCCACACCACCTACCTGTGCCGCGACAAGCCGGCGATGAAGGACGCGTTGCGCAAGGCGGGGGTGCCGACGGCTGCGTCGACCGGTGCATCCAGCGCCGACGAGGTCCGGACGTTCGCCGCCGAGAACGGCTACCCGATCATCATCAAACCGCGGGATGGGGCAGGCGCGGCGGGCACGCACAAGGTCAGCAACGACACCGAGCTCGCGGCGGTGCTCGACTCGCTCGGTGACATGCCGTCGGTCGCGGTCGAGGAGTTCATCGAGGGGCACGAGGGGTTCTACGACACCGTCAGTGTCGGCGGCGAGATCAAGCTCGACTTCGCCTGCCACTACTACCCCGGCGTGCTCGAGGCGATGCGCACCCGCTGGATCAGCCCGCAGTACATCTCGACGAACAGGGTCGACGAGGGTGGTCTGTACGCCGACCTGCGCGACCTCGGCGAGCGGGTCAACGCGGCCCTCGGCATCGAGACGTCCGCAACCCACATGGAGTACTTCGTCAGCCCGAAAGGCTTGCGGTTCAGCGAGATCGGCGCGCGTCCACCGGGCGTCGGTTGCTGGGATCTGTACGCGGCGGGCAACGACATCGACATCTTCCGCGCCTGGGCCGATGCCATCGTGCACGGACGCGTGTGGCACGTGCCGAGTCGGCAGTACGCGTCCGGCATCATCGCCCTGCGCCCCGACCGGGACGGCGTGATCACCCACATCGACGGTCTGGACGAGGTGCGCAGCAAGTACGGATCGCTGCTCATCGACGAGCACCTGCCGATCGGCCAGGGCACCCAGCCGATCGAAGCCGGCTACATGGCCAACGCGTGGATGCGCCTGCGGCACAGGGACTTCGACACGTTACGCGGTGTGCTCGACGACATCGGACGCATCGTCCAGGTGCGCGCTCAGTGACCGCTGAAATCGGCGTGAGTTCGTGCCCTTCGCCGGGCATGGCGAAGGGCACCAACTCACGCGGATTCTCGGGGTGTGCTGCGCGATGACCGTCGTTCTGTTGGGGCCGCAGCGGCGGCCATCCCTGGACAAGCTCGTGTGCTCGCTCGGCCTGGGCGGTCCGTTCGCGACCGTGACCGCCGGGTGGCAGGAGCGGGAGAAGGACGACTCCGAGCTCGACCGGCACCTGGGCGGACGGTCGCGGAACCTGCACCTGTGGCACCGGATGCAGCAGGTGTTCGGGTCCGACCCGGAGTACGCCGCCGCGCACCGTGCCCGGCGCTCGCAACTGCTCGAACTGCAGGAGAACTACCAGCTCGGGCTCTCGCACATCGTGCAGTTCCTGGACGAACTACGACACCGCACCTCCGGTTCGGCAGCGCTGCGTGAACTCGCCGTCGAGGACGCGGTCAACGTGTTGCGCGGCATGGACAAGCAGCACATCCGCCGCGTCGCGGAGATCCAGGGACGCTTCTACAGCGACTTCCCGCCGCACGAGCGGCCGTCAGTCGCCGAACACCGCGCCGAGGTCGCCGAGTTGATGTCGGACGCCGCGGCCGTCGTGATCACGGGTGGACACATCGTCGAACTACTGGACGCGCTGCACCTGTTCAACGTGAATGCCGTTGGCCTGCACAGGCTTCCGATCATCGCGTGGTCGGCGGGCGCGATGGCACTCACCTCACGGGTCGTGCTCTTCGACGAGCACGCGGTGCGCGGACCTGGCTGCTCGGAGGTGTTCGACCACGGCCTGGGTCTGCTGCCCGAGGTGACGGTGTTCCCGTCGGCGAAGCAGCGGTTGCGGACGAACGACAAGCAGAACCTGGGGCTGCTGGCCCGCCGGTTCGCGCCCAACACGTGCATCCCGCTCGACCCCGGCGCGCGCGTCGTGATCGGTTCGGACGGCACCCTCCCGGCCGACACCCCGGTGATCGACGATGCCGGCATCATGCGTCCGATGCAGGTTGTAGGAGGTGACGATGCGCAAGCTGGCAATCAACCGACTGCGTGAGCGAAAGCCGTTGGACGAGAGCCGGATCGACCGGTTCCTGCAGCGTCACCAGGTGCCGATCGTCGAGGGACCGAAGTGCACCTTCCTCTTCCGTGGCGGCGAAGACGACGGCGTGGACGAGGTGTGGGTGTGCCACCGCATCGTCGGGCAGCCCGACCGCGTGCCGATGAAGCGCCTGGGCAACACCAGCCTGTGGTTCACGATCATGGAGTTGCCGGCCGGGTCTCGGGTGGAGTATCAGATAGAGGTACGTCGCGCAGAGCACTACGAACGGTTCAACGACCCGCTGAATCCCAAACTCGCGCACAGTCCGGTGGGCTCGTCGTCGGTGTGCCAGGCGACCGGTTACACCGAGCCGGAGTGGGCTCGGTTCGATCCCGACTCACGTCCGGGAGAGCTGCTCGAACTGAGCCAGGCCAGCGGTGCGCTGCGTCGCGAATCCCATTGCCGCGTCTACCTGCCCGCGCGATTCAGCACCACGCACCGTTACCCCCTGCTGGTGGTGCATGACGGCGACGACTTCCTGGAGTTTGCCGCGATGAAGAACGTGCTCGACAACTTGATCCACCGCCGCGACATGGCCGAGACGATCGTGGCGTTCACCAACCCCGGCGATCGGACGCGCGAGTACGCCAACAGTGCGCAACACGCGCGCTTCCTGCACTCCGAGCTCATCCCCCGACTGGAGAGTGAACTGCCGTTGCTCGGCACGCCGGCCGGACGCTGCCTGATGGGTGCCTCGTTCGGTGGCGTTGCCAGTCTGTCGACCGCGTACCGCTACCCCGACTTCTTCGGTTCCCTTCTGGTGCAGTCGGGTTCGTTCGTGTTCACCGACATCGGCAACGAGCACGGCGGCGGGCCTGCGTTCGACCCGGTGGTGCGGTTCATGAACCGGTACCGTGCCAAACCGCGCCGCGTCGTCGACCGGATGTACCAGTCCTGCGGCATCTACGAGCCGCTGATCGTGCCGAACCGGTCGATGGTCGACGTGTTCCGCGGCACCGGGATGGACGTTCGCTACTCCGAAGCACGCGACGGTCACTCGTGGGAGGACTGGCGCGACCGATTGCGCGAGGGTCTGAGCTGGATCTACCCCGGATCGGCGCAGTACTTCTACGAGTAGAACTGCACGGGTGGGCTGGGTGCTCGTGAACGGTCACCTTGGTTTCGGCACGCGAGGAATCGCAAGCTCATCCTCGCGGCTCAACCAGCGGCGACGGTCCACCCGCGCCGGCGCCGGAACCATCGCAAGATGCGCTGGGCTCAGAGAACGAAGCCGAACAGGGGGCTGTCGGGTGGGAGGTGCTCGATGCGCAGCGGGGAAGCATCCATGCGCTTCAGCAACGGTTCGTAGTCCTCGGCCGAACCGAGCTCGATGCCGACGAGCGCCGGTCCGAACTCGCGGTTGTTGCGCTTGACGTACTCGAAGAGCGAGATGTCGTCGTCCGGGCCGAGGACGTCGTCCAGGAACCGGCGCAGCGCTCCGGGTTCCTGGGAGAACTCGACCATGAAGTAGTGCTTGCGGCCTTCGTACACCAGCGCGCGTTCGACCACGTCGGCATAGCGGGAGACGTCGTTGTTACCACCGGAGACGACGACCACGACGGTCTGGCCGGGTTCGACCTCCAGCTGCGCCAGCGCGGCCGAAGCAAGCGCACCCGACGGCTCGGCGATGATCCCCTCGGTCTGGTAGAGCGCGAGCATCTCCACGCACAGGGCACCCTCGTCGACCGTGACGACCTCGGGCGACGCAGCCGCGATGATCGGGAACGTAACATCGCCGATACGACGGACGGCGGTGCCGTCGGCGAACGCATCCAACTCATCCAACGTGACGGGCGCCCCGGCTGCCAGCGCGGCGACCAGACTGGCGGCTCCTGCGGGTTCGACCCCGATGATCCTGGTCGGTGAATCACCCAGTGCGGCAATAGTTCCGGCCAGCAGACCGCCGCCACCGACGGGGACGAGGACGACGTCCGGCGCGCCCTTGAGCTCGTCGACGACCTCGGCCATCACGGTGCCCTGACCGGCGACGACCTGCGGGTTGTCGAACGCGGGGACGAGGGTGGCACCGGTGCGCTCGGCGTCCAGCTTGGCAGCGGCCGCAGCGTCGTCGTACGACTCCCCGCCGACGACGAGTTCGACGAAACCCTTGCCGAACGCGGCGACGCGGTCGCGCTTCTGGCGAGGGGTGTTGGTCGGCAGGTAGATGCGGGCGTGGACGCCGAGATCGGCGCAGGCGAGGGCCACACCTTGCGCGTGATTGCCGGCGCTGGCAGCGACGACACCGGCGGCACGCTCGGTCTCGCTGAGTTGGCTGATCACGTTGAGCGCGCCACGGATCTTGTACGAGCGGACGGGCTGCTGGTCTTCACGCTTGAGCAGCACGGTGGCGCCGAGCGCAGTCGACCAGCGTTCGCAGTACTGCAACGGTGTGCGGACGACGACCTCGTCGAGACGCTCGCGCGCAACCTCGACGTCGGACCGGGTCACGGACGGCACGGACATGCGAAAAGCGTACGCCGATCATCCCGTATGGCGGACGACCATCCCGCAGACCGAACGCCGCGAACCTCCTACTTCTGCGCGACTAGGCAGACCTCGTGGGATCGGTGAAAAGTAGTAGGTTCGCGGGCTCAGGCGGGGCGGACGGTGCGGCGACGCGAACGTGGCTGGCAGATGCGACACCAGAACAGGTTGCGGGCGCCGACCTCCTTGCGCGACACCGGCGTCCCACAGACCAGGCAGGGCAGACCTTCGCGGCGGTAGACGTAGACCTCGCCACCGTGCTTGTCGACCCGAGGGGGGCGACCCATCGCCTCCGGCGTGTGCTCGGGGTAGACGGTGTCGATGCGTCCGTCGCGGACACCGAGCGGCATCAGCGCCACGAAGTCGTCCCAGATCGCGTCGAACTCCGCGCGGCGCAGGAACTTGCCGGCCATGAAGGGGTCGATGCCGTGCCGGTAGAGCGCCTCGGCCCGGTAGATGTTGCCGACGCCGGCGAAGATCTTCTGGTCCATGCAGAGCACTGCGATCGGCGACCACGATCGGTGAATGCGAGCCCAGGCTTTCTCCGGGTCGGCGTCGAGCCGAAGCGGATCAGGGCCGAGAGCATCCGTGATCTTCGAAACCTCTGCCGGAGAACGCAACTGACAGACGTTGGGACCGCGCAGGTCCATCGTGAACGGTTCGTGGTCCGTGGACAACCGCCACCTGATGGCCCCGGTCTCGGGCGGATCAACTTGCGAAGCGAAGAAGAACTTGCCGAGCAGGCCGAGGTGGATGTTGACCTTCTCCTCGACGTGTTCGAACCCGACGAACATGTGTTTGCCGAAGGCCTCGGCCCGCTCGAAGACGCGTCCGTCGAGATCGGCGGCACCGTCGAAGCGTCCCTGGGGCGAGGTCGAGCGCACCGGGTGACCGGCGAACCGGTCGTTCAGGATCCCGGAGATCCGGTGGGTCACATGTCCTTCAGGCACCGCACCAACCTATGAGCACGAAGGAACGGGAAATGCATCAGGGAACTGCGTATACGGAGTTCCCTGATGCATTCAGCGTGCCCTCGGCAGAAGCGTCAACGAACGATGCGCGGTGCTGGGGCCGAGAATCCCTTGGCCGGCTGGGTCAGACCGGGCAGGTTCGGCCAGTTGGCGATCAACTCGGGGCTGGCGTCGAAGCGACCGGTGACGTCTTCGACCACGTCAACCGAACCGCTCTGGTTGTAGAGGCTGAGGTACCGCTTGTTCTGGTCGTCGATCCGGGACGTCGTGCCGAAACCGTTCGACTGGTTCTGCCCGGCAACGAGGTTGAGGTTGCTGGTGCCGGGGTCGGCGTTCATCCCGCTGTACTGCGTGATGTAGGTGTTGGCGGTGGGCTTGACCCCGGTGATCGTGCCGGTGAACCCGAGGGTGAACTGTCCGTACAGGTCGGCCGGCGGCGCAGTGACCAGGACCGAGTCAGGACCGATCGGAGCCTTCGGTGCACCGATACCCACGCGAGTGTCGATGATGCGGCGCGGAGCCACGTTGTTGTACACGAAGCCCAGGCCGTTCGGGTTGTCGTAGTAGGCCGCAAGCAGATCGACCACCACGTCGGTCGCGCCGGCCGAACCGTTGTGCACCGAGAACCCGTAGGTGCCCCCGCCCAGGTCGGTGACCGGGACGATCGTGTAGTTGGCCACCGTCCGTCCGTTGGTGAAGTTGACCGACGACGTCTTGGGAACGGTGGCGCCCGAATAGGCGGTGAGCCAGCCGTACGCCTCCGGCTTCACGGCGGTGAGGTTCACCGCCACGGAGGTCGGCTTGGCGATCGGGTTGTCCCACCGGAAGGTCTGAACCATCGTCGCCCCGCCAGGTACCGGACCGGTGGTCTGCCGGGTATCGCTCAAGCGGAACCCGTCGGCGATCAGCGCCAGTGAACCGAGCTCGGTGGTGTCGGCCGCAGTGGAGTAGTAACCGATCAGGTCGACGGCGACATTCGCGGACGCGTTCCCGAGTGACAGCGTGATCGATCCGTCCGAACCGACCGGGACGGTTGCCGTCGTCGCTCCGGTCCAGCCCCGCTCGAAGTTGACCGCGGACGTCCACGGCTTTGCCTGTCCGGTGGCGTACGCGGTGATCCAGCCGGTGGACGAGGTGTCGATGGCGGTGATGTTGACGACGGCAGCCTTCACACCGACCGCCGGAACACCCGATGTCCCAGCGACCGGGACACGCAGCGATCCGCCCTTGGCGACCGGACCGGAGGACAGGCGGGTGTCGATCAGCCGGGTGGCGGCGGTCTTGTGGAACCGACCCTCGTTGGTCTGGGTGTCGGCTGACGCGTGCGTCATCGGAGCGGAGACGGAGAACGCGAGCGCGCAGGCTGCTGCGACCGTGAGGAGTGTGCGAGGCATACCTGGAGCATGAGGCCGTCTCAGCACCCGGTCAAGCGGTTGCGGAAAACCCGTCACTGCGATCGCAGTTGAACGACTGACTCAGTCAAGAAGGTCCCGCGGACAGAGAGCTTCAGGCGACCCACACGACCACGCACACCACGAGAAGCGGACTGTGTGAGACGTCGCGCAGTCAAGGTCGCAGGCGAGCGAAAAGAGTGAGTCGCCCCGCCAGCGAACTGACGGAGCGACTCGAACAATCAATATGTGGAGGTAAGGGGACTCGAACCCCTAACCCCCTGCTTGCAAAGCAGGTGCGCTACCAATTGCGCCATACCCCCAGGGTGGGCCACCCGCGTCCGAAAACCCGCGTGACCCGGGACGTCAGCTGGCGGTGCCAGTGGCGTCGAAGCTCTTCTCGCCGGGCTTGTCGGAAGCCTTGGACCACATGTCCTTACCGACCTGACCCTGCTTGTACTTCTGGCTCGCGAACGCGGCTGCGCCGGCAGCTGCGATGACCATCAGTGCTTTCCTCATGGGTTTCTCCTTGAGTTGTTCGAACGGTGGTGGGCCTAACAGGACTTGAACCTGTGACCTCTTCCTTATCAGGGAAGCGCTCTAACCGACTGAGCTATAGGCCCGTCCGCCATTCGACGAGTTGCCCGTTAGGGCAACGCCGAATGAGGTTACCCCATGCGCGCACAGGGCTCCAAAACGGTGCCTAGTCGTCCGTCAGCGTGAGCTGCAAACCACCGACAAGGGAGGCACAGATGTTGTACAAGAACGCCATCAGTGTCGCGATCGCCGTCATCAAGATGACGTCGATCACCCCGATCAATACTGACAGAGACAGCACCTTGCCGAAGCCGATGTAGTCCATCAAATCGAAGTTCGACCCCTCGCTGTCGAGGGTGCGCAGCAACTCGTTGAGGTTGTCGAAGACACCCATGCCGGCCAACACCGTCCACAACACGCCGACCATCACGACGGTGGCGATACCGATCGCGACCGACAGCAGGAAGCTGATCTTGAACACCGAGAACGGGTCGATCCGCGAGACCGTAAGGCGGACGCGCCGGGGAGTCGCACGACCCGGCCGCTGCGCCGGACGACCGGCTGCAGCAGGACGCTGACCCGGCCGTTGCGCGGGTCGCTGACCGGCCGCAGCCGGGCGTCGCTGACCGGTGCCGCGCTCTTCGCTGCGCGAGCCGGCCGGCAACCTCTTCGCCGCGTCGGCCGGGGTGGTCCGGCGACCGCCGGTGGGGGTGCTCACTCCTGGTCTCCAGTTCCGTCGGTCTCAGGTGTTACGTCGTCGGCCACGTCTTTCATGGCCTCGTCCGCGGGCCCGTCCGCCGGTGCGACGGTGAGGTCCTGCGTCGTCCCGTCGACCAGAGCTTCTTCCTCGGGCGACTCGGTCGAACCTACAACTTCCTCGGCGACAACGTCACTCTCAGCGTTGCGCGCCACGGCAACAATCGCATCACCCTTGTCGGGAGTCGCGAACTGCACCCCCTGCGTGGAGCGGCCGGTGCGGCGCACCTCGTCCGCGCGCGAGCGGACGATCTTGCCCTTCTCCATGACGACGAGCACCTCGTCGCCCTCCTTGACGGTGAGTGCGCCGACGAGTTCACCGCCGCGCTCGGAGATGTTGGCGACCTTCACACCGAGCGTCGCGCGTCCCTTGACCGGGTACTCCGACGCCGCGGTGCGCTTGGCGAGACCGTTGACGAAGACCACGAACAAGTCGGGATCGGTGCCCTCGTCGACGACCGAGATCGACAGCAGTTCGTCGCCCGCGCGGAACTTCATGCCCGTGACTCCGGACGTGGAGCGTCCCATCGGACGGATCGTCTCGTCGGTCGCGTGGAAGCGGACCGACTGACCCTTGCGCGAGACCAGCAGGATGTCGTCCCTGGACGAGCACAGGCCCGCGCCGACGAGTTCGTCGCCGTCTCGCAGGTTGACCGCGATCAGACCACCCGAACGCGGGGAGTCGTACTCGGTGAGGCGGGTCTTCTTGACCAGTCCGCGACGGGTGGCCAGCACGAGGTAGTCGGACGCCTCGTAGTTGGTCAGCGCCATCACGCCGGCGATCTTCTCGTCGGGCTGGAACGCGAGCATGTTCGCCACGTGCTGGCCCTTGGAGTCGCGGCTGCCCTCGGGCAACTCGTACGCCTTGATCCGGTAGACCCGGCCCTTGTTGGTGAAGAACAGCAGCCAGTTGTGCGTGCTGGTGATGAAGAAGTGACTGACGACGTCGTCGCCGCGCAGGGTGGCCCCGCGCACTCCCTTGCCGCCGCGACGCTGCGCACGGTACTCGCTGACCTTCGTCCGCTTGGCGTAACCACCCCGGGTGATGGTGACGACGACGTCCTCGGCCGGGATCAGATCTTCCATCGACATGTCGCCGTCGAAGGGGACGATCTGGGTACGGCGGTCGTCGCCGTACTTGCCGACGATGTCGGCAAGTTCGTCACTGACGATCTGCCGCTGGCGCTCCGGCTTGGCCAGGATGTCGTTGTAGTCGTCGATCTTGGTCTGCAACTCGTCGTGCTCGTCGATGATGCGCTGACGCTCCAGTGCGGCCAGCTGACGCAACTGCATCGCCAGGATCGCGTTGGCCTGGATCTCGTCGACATCGAGCAACTCGATCAAGCCACTGCGTGCGGCATCGGCCGACGCCGAGCGCCGGATGAGGGCGATGACCTCGTCCAGCATGTCGAGCGCCTTGAGCAGACCACGCAGAATGTGGATGCGCTCCTCGGCACGCGCCAGACGCCACTTGGTACGGCGGACGATGACGTCGATCTGGTGGTCGACCCAGTGCCGGATGAACGCCGAGATCGGCAGCGTGCGCGGCACCCCGTCGACCAGGGCGAGCATGTTGGCGCCGAAGTTCTGCTGCAGCTGGGTGTGCTTGTAGAGGTTGTTGAGCACCACCTTCGCCACCGCGTCGCGCTTGAGGACGACGACCAGGCGCTGACCGGTACGGCCGGAGGTCTCGTCGCGCAGGTCGGCGATTCCGGCGATCTTGCCTTCCTTGACCAGCAGCGCGATCTTCTCGGCGAGGGCGTCGGGGTTGACCTGGTAGGGCAGTTCGGTGATCACCAGGCATTGGCGGCCCTGGATCTCCTCGACGTTGACGACCGCGCGCATCGTGATCGACCCGCGGCCGGTGCGGTAGGCGTCCTCGATGCCCTTCTTGCCCAGGATCAGCGCGCCGGTCGGGAAATCGGGGCCGGGGATGATCTCGAGCAGCTTCTCCAGCAGTTCCTCGCGGTCGGCCTCGGGGTTTTCGAGCAACCACTGGGCACCGGCGGCGACCTCACGCAGGTTGTGCGGCGGGATCTGGGTGGCCATACCGACCGCGATACCGGCCGAGCCGTTGACCAGCAGGTTCGGGAAGCGCGCGGGCAGCACGGTCGGCTGCAGCGTCTTGCCGTCGTAGTTGGGCTCGAAATCGACGGTGTCCTGGTCGATGTCGCGCACCAGTTCCATCGCGAGCGGCGCCATCTTGCACTCGGTGTATCGCGGGGCGGCCGCACCGTCGTTGCCCGGCGAACCGAAGTTGCCCTGGCCGTCGATCAGCGGGTAGCGAAGCGACCACGGCTGGACCAGGCGCACCATCGCGTCGTAGATCGCCGAGTCACCGTGCGGGTGGTACTGACCCATCACGTCACCGACCACGCGCGAACACTTGTTGTAACCGCGGTCGGGGCGGTAACCACCGTCGTACATCGCGTAGATGATCCGGCGGTGCACCGGCTTCAGGCCGTCGCGGACGTCGGGCAGCGCGCGGCTGACGATCACGCTCATCGCGTACTCGATGTAGCTGCGCTGCATCTCGGTGTTCAGGTCGACGGGGTCGACCCGGTTGCCGGTCACGACGCCGTTCTCGTCCATCGTGTTGTTGCCGGTGCCGTCATTGTCAGTCATTGAATTCCCATGTCAGAGAAGCGAAATGCGTTGAGGTTTGCGTGGCGCGTCACCTTGGTTTCGGCACCTGCGGAGTTGGTCAGTTCTCGCTGGTCCGGGGCGAAACCGGAGTGCATGAACTCAGATGTCGAGGAAGCGGACGTCCTTGGCGTTGCGCTGGATGAACCCGCGCCGGCTCTCGACGTCCTCGCCCATCAGGATCGAGAAGATCTCGTCGGCCGCGGCGGCGTCGTCGAGCGTGACCTGCAGCAGGGTGCGGTGGTCGGGGTCCATGGTGGTCTCCCACAGCTCCTGGTAGTTCATCTCGCCGAGACCCTTGTAGCGCTGCACGCCGTTGTCCTTCGGCATCCGCCAGCCCTGCGACAGGCCCTCGCGCACCGCAGCGTCGCGCTCCTTGTCGGAGAACACGAACTGGTGCTCGTGATTGCTCCACTTGATGCGGTACAACGGCGGCTGAGCGAGGTAGACGTAACCGGCCTCGATCAGCGGACGCATGAACCGGAACAGCAGGGTCAGCAGCAGGGTGCGGATGTGCATGCCGTCGACGTCGGCATCGGCCATCAGCACGATCTTGTGGTAGCGCGCCTTGCTGATGTCGAAGTCCTCGCCGATTCCGGTGCCGAAGCCGGAGATCAACGCCTGCACCTCGTTGTTGGCCAGCACCTTGTCGATGCGGGCCTTCTCGACGTTGAGGATCTTGCCGCGGATAGGCAGGATCGCCTGGTTGTAGGGGTTGCGCCCCTGCACCGCCGAGCCGCCGGCGGAGTCGCCCTCCACGATGTAGACCTCGGAGATCGTGGGGTCGTTGCTCTGACAGTCCTTGAGTTTGCCCGGCAGACCACCGGACTCCAGCAGGCCCTTACGGCGGGTGGCCTCACGCGCCTTGCGGGCAGCCATCCGGGCGGCGGACGCCTGGATCGCCTTGCGGACGATGTTCCTGCCGTCGTTGGGGTGCGCCTGCAGCCAATGCCCGAACTCGTCGCGCACCGCGGCCTGGACGAAGCCCTTGACCTCGGAGTTGCCGAGCTTGGTCTTGGTCTGACCCTCGAACTGCGGCTCGCCGAGCTTCACCGAGATGACCGCGGTCAGACCCTCACGGATGTCGTCACCGGTGAGGTTGTCGTCCTTCTCCTTGAGCAGCTTCTGGTCGCGGGCGAAGTCGTTGACCAGCTTGGTCATCGCCGCGCGGAAGCCTTCCTCGTGGGTGCCGCCCTCGTGGGTGTTCACCGCGTTGGCGTAGGTGTGCACCGACTCGCTGAACGAGGTCGTCCACTGCATCGCGATCTCGACCGACAGCATGCGCGAGGTGTCCTCGGTCTCGAACGCGATGATCTCGTCGTTGACCGGCTCGTTGCGCTTGGAGCTGTTGAGGTGCTTGACGTAGTCGAGCAGACCGTTGTCGTAGCGGTAGGTGACCGTGCGCTTCTTGTCCTTGGCGGAGGCCTGTTCCTCGGGGGCGTCGGACGCCTCCTCGCCGATCTCCTTCAGGTCGTCCAGACCCTCGTCGTCCGCGGCGTCGGCCTGCACCCGGGCGTCGGTGAGCGAGATCGTCAGCCCCTTGTTCAGGAAGGCCGTCTGCTGGAAGCGGGAGCGGATCGTCTCGAAGTCGTAGTCGGTGGTGTCGAAGATCTCCTCGCTCGCCCAGAAGGTGAGCGTGGTGCCGGACGGTTCGTCCTCCTCCATCGCGCGGACGTCGGCCAGCGGCGCGTCGGGCTCACCCTTGGTGAACGACATCTCGAAGACGCGGCCGTTCTGGCGCACCTGCACATCGAGCCGGGACGACAGCGCGTTGACAACCGAGGAACCCACACCGTGCAGGCCACCGGAGACCTTGTATCCACCGCCGCCGAACTTGCCGCCCGCGTGCAACTGAGTGAGCACGAGCTCGACGGTGCTGATGCCGTACTGCTCGTTCATGCCGGTGGGGATGCCGCGACCGTGGTCGGTGACCTCGACACCGCCGTCCTCACGCAGGGTGACCAGCACGCGGTCGTTGTGCCCGGCGAGCGCCTCGTCGACCGCGTTGTCGACGATCTCCCAGACCAAGTGGTGCAGGCCACGCGCACCGGTCGAGCCGATGTACATGCCCGGACGTTTGCGGACAGCCTCCAGCCCCTCGAGCACCTGGATCGCGGACGCGTCGTAGACGACTTCGCCGTCGGGCCCCACGTGGATGACAGCCTCTTCGACCGTGTTCTGCGGAAGGTCCTCCGGATCGTCCTGCTTGCCATTGCCCTGCTGCGAACTGTCGGTCACAGTGCTCCTCGAATAGACCTGACCCAAACCTTGGAAAGTCTACCTTGTCGCCATCCCCAGGACACCCTCTGACGCGCTGCAGGGCACCCAGAAGCCGTTTTCAGGACCGTCTCCAACTCCCGATACGTCGACCGGGGGTTCAGAACGCTCTAGGCGAGTTCTGTGCGATCGGTGCTCGATCGGTGGTCGTCGAAGCAAACCGGCTCTTCACGATCCAACGTGTAGCGGTGGGGTGTCGCCGCCGAGCCCATCGTCGTCAACGTGGTGTCCGGCACCACGTCGCTCGACCTCTGGCCGCTCGACCAGCGACCGCAGAAGGTGGTGCGCGTACGCAACGTCGACGAATGGCTCGAGGCCGTCGCGGCGGGCCGGGGCGTAGGTCTCAGCGCCGCGTCCACGGGGCTGATGTACACCCATCCCCAGATCGTCTACCGCTATCTCGACGACACGCCTCCGGTCCCGATCACCCTGGTCTGGCGGCTCGGCGAGGAGAACCCGCTGGTGAGCGAGTTCGTGGCCACTGCCAAGGCGCTCCAACAGGCTCAGCGGCTCGACCTCCCGTTGGCGCCCGACACCTCGGGCAGCCCTGCCCTTCAGCCCGTGGAGTCCTGACCGCCGGTCCGGAGCAGCCGCTGACCGCGACGACGGCGACACCGAGCTCGGTGCCGAGTCACGGCCCACGATCGCCGAGGCTGTAGGGCGACCTGCGGCCCGGCCGTTGACAGCGCCGACCGAAGGACCATATCTTCCGTAGTGCGGAGATTGATTCCAGGATACGGAATGAGGCTTTGGGATGCAGGGTTGGGTACAAGTCGGTGGGCTGAGCGTCGCGGAGCCGCTGCACCGCTTCATCACCGAGGAGGCACTGCCGGGCTCCGGCGTCGAGCCGTCGGCATTCTGGTCGGGCGCGGACGCGCTCATCCACGACCTCACCCCTCGCAACCGCGCTCTCCTCGCGCGACGCGACGAGCTGCAGGCGCAGATCGACGAGTTCCACCGGTCGCGTCCGGGCGTGCCCGACCCGCAGGTGTACACCTCCTTCCTGCGCGAGATCGGGTACCTGGCCGACGAGCCCGCCGACGTCCAGGTCACCACCTCGGGCGTCGACACCGAGATCACCGGCCAGGCCGGCCCGCAGCTGGTGGTCCCACTCCTGAACGCCAGGTTCGCGGCGAACGCCGCCAATGCCCGGTGGGGCTCGCTCTACGACGCCCTGTACGGGACCGACGTGATCCCCGACGAGGGCGAGCTGGCGCGCGGGTCGTCGTCGTACAACCCTGCTCGCGGCGCCGAGGTCATCGCCCGCGGCCGCGCGCTGCTCGATGAGCACTTTCCCCTCGAGGGTGGCTCGCACGCGGACGCCACCCGGTACGCCGTCGACCCGGACGGCCTGGTCGTCCAGGTCGGGGACCAGACGCTGCGGCTGGCGTCCCCGGGCCAGCTCGTCGGCTACCGCGGTGCGCCGGAGACGGTGGACGCGGTGGTCCTGGTCCACCACGGGCTGCACGTCGAGATCCTCATCGACCGAGACCACCCGATCGGTTCGCAGGACGCCGCGGGCGTCAAGGACGTGGTGCTGGAGGCGGCCGTCTCCACGATCATGGACCTCGAGGACTCCGTTGCCGCCGTCGACGCCGGCGACAAGGTGGTCGGCTACCGCAACTGGCTCGGGCTGATGCAGGGCACGCTGCAGGCCGAGGTCGCGAAGGACGGGGCGACGTTCGTCCGCGAGATGAGCCCGGACCGCTCCTGCGTGTCCACATCGGGCGAGTCCGTCACTCTGCACGGCCGCGCCCTGCTGTTCATCCGGCAGGTCGGTCACCTAATGACCACGGATGCGGTGCTGGACCGGGACGGCAACGCGGTCCCCGAGGGGATCCTCGACGCGCTCGTCACGGCTCTCGGCAGCGCCCACGACCTGCGCGGCAACTCCCGGCTGCGCAACTCCCGCACCGGCTCCATGTACGCCGTCAAGCCGAAGATGCACGGCCCGGACGAGGTCGCCTTCACCTGCGAGCTCTTCACTCGGGTGGAGCAGACTCTCGGGCTCCCCCCGCAGACGATCAAGGTCGGGATCATGGACGAGGAACGGCGCACGACGCTGAACCTCAAGGCGTGCATCGCAGCCGCCCGGGATCGCGTGGTCTTCATCAATACCGGATTCCTCGACCGGACCGGCGACGAGATCCACACCTCCATGCACGCCGGGCCGATGGTGCGCAAGAACGACATGCGTAACGAGGCGTGGATCCGCGCCTACGAGGCGAACAACGTCGACGTCGGCATCGCCTGCGGTCTGCGGGGGCGGGCCCAGATCGGCAAGGGCATGTGGGCGGCGCCGGACAACATGGCAGACATGCTCGCCAAGAAGGGCGAGCACCCGCGCGCCGGCGCCACCTGCGCCTGGGTACCGTCACCGACGGCCGCCACGTTGCACGCGATCCACTACCACGAGACCGACGTCTTCGAGGTTCAGCAGCGGGTCGCCCGCCGTGAGCCGGCAAGCAGGACTGATCTGCTCACGATCCCGCTGGGCGACCCGGCGTCGTGGTCTGATCAAGAGCGTCGGGCCGAGCTGGACAACAACGTCCAGAGCACGCTGGGCTACGTCGTGCGCTGGATCGACGCCGGCGTCGGGTGCTCCAAGGTCCCCGATCTCAGCGGCACTCCGCTCATGGAGGACCGCGCCACCTGCCGCATCTCCTCGCAGCACGTCGCCAACTGGCTCCTCCACGGCGTCGTCACCACCGAGGAGGTCGACGAGTCGCTGCGGCGAATGGCCCGCGTCGTCGACACTCAGAACGAGGGCGACCCGACCTACCAGCCGATGGCACCAGCGTTCGACGGGGCCGCCTTCCTCGCGGCGCGCGAACTGTTGCTCGCGGGCGGCAGCCAGCCCAGCGGCTACACCGAGCCGATCCTCCACAGCCGCCGTCTCGCCCACAAAGCCACCACCAGGAGCACCCGATGAACATCGACCTCGAGACCGCCCGGGCGATCGTCACGCAGGGTCGCAAGTACGCCCGCGACCTGGACTGCAAGCCCATGACGGTCGTCGTCATCGATGCGGGCGGCCACGTCGTCGCCGTCGAGCGTGAGGACGGGTCGTCGAACAAGCGCTTCGAGGTCGCCTTTGGCAAGGCGCACGGGGCGCTGTCCCTGGGCATGGGCTCGCGGGCGCTGATGGAGCGGGCCGAGCAGCAGCCCTACTTCATCGCCGCCGTCACGTCGGCGATCGGCGGCTCGCTGGTGCCCGTCCCCGGCGGGGTGCTGGTCCGCGATGCCGACGGGCGCGTCCTCGGCGCCGTCGGCGTCTCGGGTGACACCTCGGACCGTGACGAGGCCGTCGCCGTCGCCGGCATCGAGGCGGTCGACCTCACTCCCGACCCGGGGTGACCCCGGGGTGATTGGGCTTGGGCGCCGCGACCGAGGCCCGGCGCGCCTGGGTGATCTGGGCGGTCGGGCTGTCGGCCTATCTCGTCGCGGTCTTCCACCGCTCCTCCTTGGCCGTCGCCAGCATCTTTTTCGCCGGTACCTCGACCTGGGGTGCCGGGAGGCGCTCTCAGCCAGGCACAACGTAGACCGTCGGACGGCGTCCGTCGTCGGGCTTAGAGGTGCCCACACAGGTGATGAAGGAGCCGTCCGGATGGTTGCAGTCGAAGACGTACTGCTTGCCGGTGGCGGACGAACTGGCGCCGATCTGTTGCGAACTGCCGGCCTGGATGGCGCGGGCCTGCGATGCCACTCCGGAAGCGAAGGCACAGGTGACCCCGGGGCTGGTGGAGAAGGCGGCATCGCCACAACCGGTGTCGCTGCCGGCCGGAAGGGCGATCGGCGTGCTGGGGCTGGACGTCGGGCTGCTGGGTTGCGAACTCGTACGCGGGTCCGTGCTCGGTGAACTCGGCCGGTCGGTCGTCGGGGCGCCCGTACCCTCCAGGGTGCCGCTGGTGGCGGCAGGTGCAGAATTCTGGTTTCCGGACGCGTCGCTCTTGTCGTTGTTGACCAGCAACAGGTAGCCGACGAAGGACAGAACGCCGAGCGAGGCCAGCAGGATCATGAGTGGCAGCAACAAGGCTGCCTTGCGACCGGGTCCCTGCTGCGCAGCGGGCGGTTGCTCGAGGTAACCCGAACCCTGGTCAGGCTGCTGGTAGTACTGTGCGCCCGCCGCCGGAGCCTGCTGAGTGCGTTGATCGGCGTACGGCGCGGACGGGACGCCGGGGTCGGTGGCGTCGTCGTAGCCGCGTCCGTCATTCGAGCCGTCATCGAAGCTGTCGTCGCGGCGCGGGCGGAAGAACTTGTCGAAGGTGTCGTCCGGTCGGCTGTTGGCGTCGTTCGGGTCGGTCACGATCGCGGTCCTGCTTTCTCCTCGATTCGCCGACTGCTGGAGCCGGCGTTCCCCGGGGCTGCATCCTTTCGAGTCTACCCACCAAGGCCCGATCAGCCATATGTGTCGCGAGGGCCACGTCCGCCGTGCACCTTGCGCGGCCCCTTGCTCCAGGACGGCGCGGACGGGCCCAGGAAACGCAGCTCGGTGACGATGTTCGGACCGATCGTCTCCTCGATACGGCCCAGGATGGTCGAGGTCATGTAACCGAGTTGGGTGCGCCAGGCGGTGGAGTCGGCGCGGACGGTCAGCACGCCGTCCTCGAACCCGGTCGCCTGCGCGTGCGCGGCCACTTCGGCGCCGACGATTTCGGGCCACTTCGCGAGTACCGAACCTGCCGCGACGTCGACCTTCCACCCGCGCTCGGACAGCATCCGCTCCATCTGGTCACCCAGTGCGGACGGGTCACGGCCGTCGTCCTTGGTGCGCGCGGCTTCGCCGAACGGACGCCGACGCACCGGCTGCTGCCCCGGTCGCAACCCCTTCTCCCGTGCCGATCGACGGGCGCGGGCCAGCGCCTCGCGGGCCGCGTTACGCCAGTCGACGTCGTCCGGCTCATCGCCGATGACGTCGTCCTGCTGCGCATCGCTCGCCTCGGTCACCTGCCCAGCGTACGACCGTCCCCCGATCAGACCATGTCAACCAAAGGTTGACACTTGGACGGTGGACGCGCACAGTGGAAGTCATGACGGCACGAGGCGAGAAGACTGTTACGACGAATCCCACCGTCCCCAACCTGCTGGTCGGCACTGCGATCGCAGCGGTCACCGGCATCGCGATGTTCGTGATCAACGGTGGCGACGGTGACATGTGGTGGGCCTACCCACTGATCGGGGCGATCCTGGCGCTCGCGCTGTGGGGGATGCTCCTCGCCGGCAGCTATGGCCACAAGGAGCGGCGCGGCATCGTGGAACCGAGGTCCTACGCGATCGCCGGTCTGCTCGGCGTGGTCGCCGGATCGATCGTCGGAACACTCACCGGCGAGAACTCCTTCTGGGCTGTCGGATTCATCATCGCCGGCGTCCTCCTGCCGGCCGCCTCGGCTTCCACCGGGAAGGACCGTTCCTGACCGTGCCCGATGCCGACCGGTCGCTCGACCGGGTCCTGGTGGCCGACCAACGTCTCGACCATGCGCGGATCGCACTGGACGAGGCGGTTGCCGCGGCCCGGGTGGACGGTGCCTCCTGGCAGGCGATCGGGCAGGTACTCGGGATGTCGCGCCAGGCTGTCTTCAAACGCTTCGGGCAGCCCGACCCACACACCGGCGCAGCTCCGGTGCGGGCTGTGCAACCACTCATCGCCGCCACCGAAGCGGTGTTCACCGACCTGGCGAACGGTCGGGCCGCCTCGCTGGTCGAAAGGATGACGCCGGTCGCGGCCGCCGTCCTCGCGGTGCGCGACGTGGAAGCGACCTGGGCCGCGGTCGAACGAGCCGACGGCCCGCTGGTGCGCTGCCGCGGACTTGCGGTCCGGACGCCCGCCGACACTGGTACCGAACTCGCAGGGGACGTCGTCGTCGCGACGACCCTGGAGTGTGAATCAGGCGCCTGGCACGGACGCGTCGCCTGGGACGGGTGGGATCGCATCGCCGGCATCCTCATCGTTCCCGACGACCGGCCCGGTCTGCCCTTCTGAGCTCCCGTCCGCAGCCGAGACCTTGCCCCTCACGACGTCGAACCGCTTGCCGCTCAAGGCTTTCGGGACATCGTCCGCGACAGCCGCGGTGATCAGCACCTGTTCGGCGTCGCCGACCATCGCCGCCAGCCGGGCCCGGCGGCCGGCGTCCAACTCGGCGAAGACGTCGTCGAGCACCAGCACCGGGTCGGTGCCGAGATCGGTGCGCAACAACTGGAACGCGGCCAGACGCATACCGAGCGCGAACGACCAGGACTCGCCGTGCGAGGCGTACCCCTTCGCGGGCAGGTCTCCCAGACCGAGCACCACCTCGTCGCGGTGCGGGCCCACGAGCGTGACTCCACGCTCGACCTCGGCACGACGCATCTGATCGAACGTCTCGTGCATGCCGGCCGCAATCTCCTCGACCGGCGGCACCTCACCCGACCCCAGTTCATCGGACAGTTTCACGTGCAACGAACTGCGGTAGGTCAACCGCGCATCGCCCTGCCCGGCGCTGACCTCGTCGTACGCGTCCGCGATGAACGGACACAGGTCGCGCAGCAGGCGCAGGCGCGCGTACGTGAGGTTGGCGCCGACCGTGGCGAGGTGTTCGTCCCAGACCGGGAGGGTCGCGTCGAGTGCGCCGCGGTCCTGGCCGGTGCGCGCCGCCTTCAGCAGCGCATTGCGTTGCTTGAGGATCTTCTCGTAGTCGCTGCGCGCGCCTGCCCACTTCGGCTGACGGGCAACCAGCAGATCGTCCAGGAACTGACGGCGGGTCGACGGGTCACCCTTCACCAACGCCAGATCCTCCGGCGCGAACAGCACCGTCCGGATCGTTCCCAGGATGTCGCGCGGACGCGTGGACGCCGCCCGACCCAGACGGGCCCGGTTGGCCCGTCCCGGGTTGATCTCGAGTTCGAGTTGCTGCTCGTGGGTCTCACGAACGACCGCCGCCCGGATGTACGCCTTCTCCGCGCCGGCCCGGACCAGGGGCGCGTCGTTGGAGACACGGTGCGAGCCGAGCGTCGCCAGGTAGCCGACCGCCTCGACCAGGTTCGTCTTGCCCTGGCCGTTGAGTCCGACGAACGTCGTGATGCCGGGTGCCAACGCCACCTCGGCTTCCGGATAGGACCGGAAGTCGATCAGGGACAGATGGCGTACATGCACTGCGTCAGCGTAATCGCGGGCGGGTCGCCCGGAAGACCACGACGAAGCAGCGGGCGCCGAGGGCTCGATCGGTCGCCTATGCGTCTGCGTTGTTCGACCGGCGCGGGCGAGTGCTCCGTCGAGCGAACCCGGTTTCGGCACCTACGGATTCGTTCCTCATCCGTAGGGCTCAACCAGCCACAGGATCAACAGCGCTGCTTCGCAGCTGCGTCGTTCAGTTGTCCGACTTCTTCGCGCCGGGGGTCGCCTCGCCGGACGTGTCCTTCTTCTCCGCTGCGGGGCTGACCTCGGCCTGGCCCTCCTTGGCGGCCTTGCGGTACGGCTCGTCGCCGAACTGCATGACCTCGTGACCGCCGAACTGTCCGCGCAACGCGGCGATCGCCTGCATCTGCGGGGAGTTCTCCTGACGCGAGGTGAAGCGCGCGAACAGTGCAGACGCCAGGACGGGCATCGGGACCGCAAGGTTGATGGCCTCCTCCAGCGTCCAGCGTCCTTCACCGGAGTCGGTGGAGTACTCGCTGATGCCCTCGAGGTGCGGGGTCTCCTCCAGCGCCTTGACCATGAGGTCGAGCAACCAGGAGCGCACGACGGTGCCGCGGCTCCAAGCGCGGAAGCAGCCCTCGACGTCCTTGACGATGTCCTTGGCCTCGAGCAGTTCGAAGCCTTCGGCGTAGGCGTGCATCATGCCGTACTCGATGCCGTTGTGGACCATCTTCGCGTAGTGGCCCGCGCCGACCTCGCCGGCGTGCACGAAACCTTCCTCGCGGGGACCCTCGGGGCGCAGCGCGTCGAAGATCGGCATGAGGCGCTCGACGTTCTTCTCCTCGCCGCCGCACATCAGGCCGTAGCCGTTGTCCTTGCCCCAGATACCACCGGAGACGCCGCAGTCGACGAACTCGACGCCGTGCTCCTTGAGCATGTCGGCGTTCGCCTGGTCATCGGTGAACTTGGAGTTGCCGCCGTCGACGATGATGTCGCCCTCGTCCAACAGCTCGGCCAGCGACTTGATCGTGTCGCGGGTCGGGTCGCCGGCCGGCACCATCACCCAGACGGCGCGCGGGGCGTCCAGCTTGGAGACGAGGTCACGAAGATCCGTGGCGTCGCTGATGTCGGGGTTGCGGTCGTACCCGACGATGTCATGACCGGCGGCCTTGAGGCGGTCACGCATGTTGCCGCCCATCTTGCCCAGACCGATGAGACCCATCTGCATGTTCTTGGCTCCTTGCTTGTGGTCGACGTCGTGGTCGGTTTGGTGCGGTGCGTCGTGCGGCTGGGTCAGTTGGCGAAGCGGACCGGCATCAGCACGTAGCGGAAGCTCTCATCGGCCTCGCCGTCCTGCTCGGCCTGGCCCGACATCACGGCCGGACGGCTGGGCTGGGTGAACGACAGGCGGACGAAGTCGGTGCCGACGGCGCCGAGGCCGTCGAGCAGGAACTGCGGGTTGAACGCGATTTCGATGTCCGGGCCGGTGAGCGTGGCCTCGACGGCCTCGCTGGCCTGGGCGTCGTCGCCCTGACCTGCCTCGATGACCAGTTGTTCCTCGCTGAAGCGCAGGCGCACCGGAGTGTTGCGCTCGGCGACCAGCGAGACGCGCTTGACCGCCTCGGCCAGTTCACTGGTCTTGATGACGGCGCTGGTATCGACGCTGGTGGGGAAGATCGAGGTGACCTTCGGGTACTCACCGTCCAGCAGCCGGGTGGTGGTCTGGCGCTGACCGGCCTCGAACCCGACCAGCCCCTCGCCACCGGCGGCGGTGCCGAGCGCGAGGTTGACCGAGCCGGAGGCTCCGAGTGCGCGGGCGGTGTCGTGCAGCGTGCGGGCCGGGATGAGTGCGACGTACGAGGCGTCGGTGGCGGCCGGCTGCCAGGTGAACTCGCGCATCGCGAGGCGGTAGCGGTCGGTGGCCAGCAGCGTGACCTTCTCGCCCTCGATCTCCATCCGGACGCCGGTGAGGATCGGCAGCGTGTCGGAACGGTCGGCCGCGATCGCGACCTGCGACACGGCGCTGGTGAACACGTCACCGGCGATCGTGCCGGAGGGCTCGGGCGAGGTCGGCAACGTCGGGTAGTCGGCGACCGGCATCTGCGGAAGCGCGAACCGGCTCGTGCCACACACCACTTCGACCTTGTTGCCGTCGGCGGTGAGCGTGACCGGCTTGTTCTTGAACGAGCGCGAGATGTCGCCGAGCAGCTTGCCGGGCACCAGCACGGTGCCGGGCTCGTCGACGGACGCCGCCACGGTGACCTTCGCGGATACCTCGTAGTCGAACGCCGACAGGGTCAGGCCGTCCTGCGTCGCTTCCAGCAGCACACCGGACAGCACCGGCACCGGCGGACGCGGGGACAGGCCACGGACGGCCCAGGTAACGGCTTCGGCCAGGACGTCGCGTTCGACCTGCAGCTTCACGTCATTCCTTCGATCGGTGTTGGGTGCCCGGGTATCCGGGTTCGAGCGATCTCGTCGATGGCTCGAACCGAGCGCAGGCACCGCACAAACTGTGCGCCGATGGTAGTCACATCGTCGCAGGCCGAGACTAGCCCTTCCGGCTCGTGCGGACACCACTACGGGATGACTTCGGATCTGCGCTGGTCGCATCCAGGACCTGTCGTTTGTGCACAGCCGATCGCAGTTCGCGGAGCACGGATCGATGGTTGGTAGAAGGTTGGTCGTAGTAGTAGCACCTGTGAAACCTGGGGATGAAGCCCGTTTGCGCAGGTCAGCGGCTTTGTCGGGGTGTTGGTAGTCGTGTGGAAACTTCGTCGGTGAACCACCATCGGCTGTGGACGACGATTTCGGCTCCACACCGAGTCTGCCGATTCTGTGGATAACCTGGACCGATTTCCACAGTTTCACGTGGTTATCCACAGGTCGGGTGTAGAACAACGCAGTTCTATCCATGCGGCTGAGTGCCGGCGGAGCGGATCCGGTTCTCCACAGGGTGTTGATGACGCGGTGAGTGGTTGCTCGGATATGGCACGTCGGACGCGTCCTGTTGCCCGGCCGTTCAGTGTTCTGCGCTGCGGACGATGATCCGCACCGTTTCGGGAGTTTCGCCGCCCCGACGTGGGTGGGAACCGGGAACTTCGCGACTGGTGGCCATGGTGACTGACGGGTACCCCCACCTGGGGATAACTGTGTGCACAACTCGGGAAAGAACCCCGGCGGCCGGATGCGAGCGCGGTTCGGGTGTGGCCCTGGGCTGCGGGTTCAGCGGCGTCCGAGCTCGTTCGCGGCGCGACGGATGTTGGACGTCAGCTCGGTGATCTGGTCGAACAGGTGCGGCTTGGTGCCGATCAGCTGACGGATCTTCCGGTCGGCGTAGAGCACGGTGGTGTGGTCGCGTCCGCCGAAATACCGGCCGATCGCCGGCAGCGTCTCGTCGGTGAGCTCGCGACACAGGTACATCGCGATCTGGCGAGCGTTCGCGAGCGTGCGCGAGCGGGAGGAGCCGCACAGGTCGTCGATCGTGACGTCGAAGAACTCCGCGGTCTTGTCCATGATCAGCGACATCGTGATCTGACCGGCGGCGTTGCCGACCATGAGGTCCTTCAACACCTGCGAGGCGCTCTCGACCGTGACCGGCTGTTTGGAGACCGACGCGTACGCGGTCACCCGGATCAGCGCGCCCTCGAGCTCACGGATGTTGGTCGCCACCTTATCGGCGATCAACGTCAGCACATCAGCCGGCAACTGCATCTTCTCCGCGTCGGCCTTGCGGCGCAGGATCGCGATACGGGTCTCCAGATCGGGCGGGGTGACGTCGGTGGTCAGGCCCCACTCGAAACGTGACCGCAGCCGGTCCTCCAACCCATTGAGCTTCTTGGGCGGCTGGTCGCTGGACAGCACGATCTGCTTCTGGCTGTTGTGCAACGCGTTGAAGGTGTGGAAGAACTCCTCCTGCGTGGACTCCTTGCCCTGCAGGAACTGCACGTCGTCGATCAGCAGGACGTCGACGTTGTCGCGATACCGCTTCTGGAAGGAGCGGCCCGCCTCGTCACGGATCGAGTTGATGAAGTCGTTGGTGAACTCCTCGGAGTTCACGTACAGCACCCGAAGCTGCGGGTAGTAGCTGCGGACGTAGTTGCCGATCGCGTGCAGCAGGTGCGTCTTGCCCAGACCGGAGGACCCATAGACGAACAACGGGTTGTACGACCGTGCCGGCGTTTCGGCAACCGCCTGCGCGGCGGCGCACGCGAACCGGTTGCCGTGCCCGACCACGAACGTCTCGAAGGTGTAGCGGGGGTTCAGGCGGGCGTCGTCCAACTGGTTGACGGTGACGTTCTGGCGGGGCGCGGAGGTGGAGACCTGGAGTTCGGTCTGACCGATGTGCTCGTCGTCCTGCTCCGGTTCGACCAGGCTCGGGCCGTCCGGTTCGTCCTCGGGCTCGAGGGTCGCGAGCGAGGTGTCGACGGTCACGGCAAGGCGCACCGGGTGGCCGAGTTCGGCCCCCATCGCCTCGCAGACGGGGTCGTTCAGCGTCTGTTCGACGAAGACCTTCGTGTGGTCGTACGGAACCGCCAGCAGCGCGGTCTCACCGACGATGCCGACCAGACGGGCGATGCGAAGAAAGGCGCGATCGCGAGCCGGAATTCCTGAATCTTCCAGTCCCAGCAGTGTGGCGTGCCATACGTGGGCCAGGTCGACATCAGGTTCGGTCAAGGCCGGACTCCCCTTCGATTCAGGTGTCTCGTGACGTGCCGAAACCTGGGCTTCTTCGCTGCTTGCACAGGCGGAACATCGGTGACCGGATCTCGGCCGGCAGCCATGGTACGACGATTATCCACAGAGTTATGCACAGAGTGTGAGTAAACCGTGACCTGGGCCGGAAGCGCCGACGCTAACAACTCGGACCGGCACCCTGCAACCCGTTCCGGAAGATTCGCGGGAAGTTCACGGCGTGTCGGTTTTGTCGACATGTCGCGAGGTGCTCCGATGGTTCGTTCGGCTCTGATTCCGGACCGGCGCAACTCGGTTTGACCGGCGTGCCGGGCGGGCCGTAAAGTTGTCGACTGACCTTTTGTGTCGTCCCCACATCGCAGTTTCGGCGGTGGCTGACCGCGGTCAGTGTGCGACGGAACGGCACACCACAAGCCAGTAAGACGGGCCCCGGCCCGACCCATGTGACGGAGTAATGACGTGAGCAAGCGCACCTTCCAGCCGAACACCCGCCGCCGGTCCAAGACCCACGGCTTCCGCCTGCGCATGCGCACCCGCGCCGGCCGCTCGATCCTCGCCTCGCGCCGTCGCAAGGGCCGCGAGAAGCTGTCGGCCTGAGCCACATCAGCCTCGGCTGTTCGCCGGCCCGGCTCGTATCGGCCGCCTGATCGTGCTGCCGGCCGCGCACCGGATGCGCTCCAGCGCCGACTTCGCAGCTGTCCTGCGGTCACGCACCAGCGGACGCGCCGGTAGCAAGCTGCTGGTCGTGCACCTGCGGATGCCTGAGACCTCACTCAACACCGATGTTGCCGACACGGTCCCGTGCCGTGTCGGCTTCGTCGTGTCCAAAGCGGTCGGTAACTCAGTGGTGCGGCACCGCACGCAGCGTCGGCTGCGCCATCTGATGAACGCTCGACTGGACCGGCTGCCTGCCGGGTCACTGGTCGTGGTCCGTGCTCAATCGGGTGCCGCGACGGCGACGAGTGCCGAACTGGGCGCTGAACTCGACCGCCTGTTGCCGCGAGTCCTGGCCGGTGTGCGATGAACCTCAACGAGATCCTCACCGCTCCACTCATTGCATTGGTACAGATCTACCGCAAGCTGATCTCGCCGATGCTGCCGCCGACCTGCCGGTTCACCCCGTCCTGTTCGGAGTACGGCTTGGTGGCACTGCAGCGATTCGGACCGATCAAGGGCAGCTGGTTGACGATTCGACGGCTCGGTCGTTGTAACCCGTGGAACCCCGGTGGGGTCGATCACGTGCCCGATAAGCCCGCCAAGGGCGTACCGCATACTTCATGACATCCGCTGACTGAAGGACATCATGCTCGACACTCTGCTCTTCCCGCTCGAATGGTTCGTCGCCTTCGTCATGGTGAGCTTCCACAACCTGTTCACCGCCATCGGAATGCGGGCGGAGTCCGGCTGGACCTGGGCACTGTCCATCGCCGGTCTCGTGGTCGTGCTGCGAATCCTGCTGATTCCGCTGTTCGTCAAGCAGATCAAGAGCTCGCGCCGGATGCAGCTGATCCAGCCCGAGCTGCAGAAGATCCAGAAGAAGTACAAGGGCAAGAAGGATCCGGAGTCCCGTCAGAAGATGACGGAAGAGACGATGGAGCTCTACAAGCGCACGGGCACCAACCCGTTCAGTTCCTGTATGCCGATCCTGCTGCAGTCGCCGTTCTTCTTCGCGTTGTTCCGCGTGCTGAACAACTTGGACGAGATGGCAGCCGGCAAGCGTGAGCCGATCGGTCTGCTGACCCAGGAACTCGCCAGCCAGGCCGAGACGTCGACATTGTTCGGCGCGTCCCTGAGCTCGACCTTCCTCGGTTCGGACCAGCTGTCGGTGAAGATCCTCACTGTCGTGATGATCATCCTGATGTCGGTGTCGGTTTTCATCACCCAGCACCAGCTGATGCGGCGCAACATGCCTGCTGCGGCCCTCGACAACCCGATGGCCAAGCAGCAGAAATACATCATGTACATCATGCCGGTGTTCTTCGCGATCACCGGTGTGAACTTCCCCATCGGTGTCCTCATCTACTGGGTGGTCACCAACCTGTGGACGATGGGCCAGCAGTTCTACGTGATCCGCCGCATGCCCACCCCTGGTTCGGACGCCGAGAAGGCCCTCGAGGCGCGTCGCCGCGCCAAGGGCAAGGAGATCAAGAAGCTGTCGATCCCGGGCCTCAACTCCTCCTCGGACGACGATGACGATGCGGTGGAACCGGACGGCGAGAAGGTGTCGCTGACCAAGACCGGCGCCGGATCGTCGGCTGCGAAGAAGAGCGGCCAGCGTGTGCAGCCGGCCAGCAACAAACGTGGCAAGAACCAGAAGCGCCGAAAGCGCTGACCCGATCGACCCCCGGTGGGCGCGTCGGCGTCCGCCCTCATTCCTGATGTTGGAGCGAGTGATCAACGATGATCACCGGCAGAATGCGAGCTGACCATGAGTGACCAGAAGACCCAGACGGACAACCCCGCCGAGATCCTGGAGCGTGAGGGCGAGATCGCCGCCGACTTCCTGGAGAACCTTCTCGACATCGCCGACCTGGACGGCGACATCGACGTCGACGTCGACGGCGACCGCGCGATGGTCTCGATCGTCGACTCCGAGGAGGGACGCGTGCCGCGTCGCCTGGTCGGCAGTGACGGCAAGGTGCTCGACGCGCTGCAGGAACTGGCTCGCCTCGCGGTCCAGGCCGAGACCGGCAACCGCAGCCGGCTGATGTTGGACATCGCGGGCTACCGCGCACAGAAGCGTGAGGAACTGGTCTCACTCGCCAAGGATGCGGTGGCGAAGGCGAAGGACTCCGGAGAGAAGCAGTCACTCGATCCGATGAGCGCCTTCGAGCGCAAGGTGGTGCACGATGCCGTGCTGGCCGAGGGCCTGTCCTCGGAGTCCGAGGGTGCCGAGCCGCGTCGCTACGTCGTGGTGCTCCCCGCCTGATTCACGTGAAACCCGATCGCGAGGTTGAACCCCTCCCCGAGGCGCCGGCCACTGCGGCTGCGTACCTCGGCGATCGTTTCGCGCTCATGCAGCGGTTCGCCGAGCATCTGGCTGACACCGGCGTATCGCACGGACTGATCGGTCCACGCGAGGTACCGCGTCTGTGGGAGCGGCACGTACTCAATTGTGTGGGCGTGCAGGAACTCATCGAGCCCGACGCTCACGTGGCCGACGTCGGCTCGGGTGCCGGGTTGCCGGGGTTGGTCATCGCGATCGCGCGACCGGATCTGCAGGTGACGCTCGTCGAACCGATGCTGCGCCGCGTGAACTGGCTGGACGCTGTGCGCTCTGATCTGCGCCTGGACAATGTCACCATCGTCCGGTCGCGAGCCGAGCAGTGCACCGACCTGGAAGTCGACGTCGTGACCTCCCGTGCTGTCGCCCGACTGGAGACCTTGTCCCAGTGGTCCCTCCCGCTGCTGCGCTCAGGTGGTCGGATGCTCGCACTCAAAGGCAGCTCAGCCCAGGAGGAGGTCGACGAGGCACGCTCACAGATCGAGTCCATGGGAGGCTCGGATGTCGAGGTGCTGACCTGCGGGTCTGCGGTGGTCGACCCACCGACCTCGATCGTCAGTGTTCGAGTACAACACCGCTTGGAGCGACGGACGGCCCCATTCAGGCAGTCCCGAGCGGGCAAGCAGTCGGCCAAGCGAGGTCCCAACCGACAGAACAAGCGGAAGTGAGATGACGGTGCAGAGGCAGACCCCGACCGGATGGCAGGGATCGACTGCTCCCGCTTCACCGACGCCGATCGGGTGGCAGGCGCCCGTCGTCACCGACGACGTCCACCACGTTCCTTCCGCTGCGCCGACGCACGACGTTCCACGTGAAACGCCGGTGGCGGACGAGCGGGCCTCCGAGGATCCGTCCGAATCGGTCGAGCCGACCCGCGGGCCCCTCTCATCGGACGACTCCACGTCCGCCCCCCAGGTGCCTGAGACTCCGGTGACGGACGAGGCCGCCGACTCCCCCATCCTCGCCGCGATGGCCGACCAGTCGGTCAGGCGGCAGAAGGTCCTGGCAACAGACGTCCCCCGTCCCGCATCGACCCGGATCATGACGGTCGCGAACCAGAAGGGTGGCGTCGGCAAGACGACTACCACGGTCAACATCGCCGCCGGCCTCGCGCAGAAGGGTCTGCTGGTACTGGTCATCGACATCGACCCGCAGGGCAACGCCTCCACCGCACTCGGTATCGATCACCACGCTGAGGTGCCGAGCATCTACGACGTGGTCGTCGAGGGCGACGATTTGGCATCCGTGATCCAGCCGTGCCCCGATGTCGCGAACCTGTGGTGTGCACCGGCGACGATCGATCTCGCCGGCGCGGAGATCGAACTCGTCTCCTTGGTCGCGCGGGAGAGCAGACTCAAGACGGCCATCGCTCGTCACCTGGAGTCGATGTCCGACGAGCAGCGATTCGACTACGTGCTCATCGACTGTCCTCCCAGTTTGGGTCTGCTGACGGTGAACGCGTTCGTGGCGGCGACCGAGGTGTTCATTCCGATCCAGTGCGAGTACTACGCGCTGGAGGGTCTGTCGCAGCTGCTCAACAACATCGAGCTGATTCGTAAACACCTCAATCCGGCGCTGACGGTCAGCACGATCCTGATGACGATGTACGACGCACGGACCCGACTGTCCGCCCAGGTGGCGGCCGAGGTGCGCGAGCACTTCCCGGAGCAGGTGCTCAAGACGCGCATCCCCCGCTCGGTCCGTATCTCCGAGGCCCCCAGCTTCGGACAGACGGTCATCACCTACGACCCCGCTTCGACCGGCGCCCTGTCCTACCTCGAGGCGGCGACCGAACTCGCTCAGGCCGGAGTCGCACCCGCCTGACCAACCGCTGGTTGGTCGCACGTGAAACAGGACTGTTCTGTAGCGCCGACAACTGAGAATCTGACACTCAGCTGATCCTTCCAACAAACATGGCAAGAGCTTTCACAGATAGGCGTGTACCCAGCAAGGACGCGCCGGTGTCCGGCGCAATCGTGCGGCGAAAGTCCTGCGTTCCTGTCGCAGCGCCATTGCTCGTGGTCCCGTTTCACGTGGAACGGGCCGGAGGAGCGCCGTCGACGAGGCCGCGTAAACTTGTTCCTCATGAGTGACAAGCGGCAGCGCGGACTAGGTCGAGGGCTCGGAGCCCTCATCCCCACCAGCGACGGAAGTCCGGCGCCGTCTCGGCCGAGTGACGTGTTCTACGGCTCTGGTTTCACGGGAAACCATGCGTCGAACCACTCGTCCGAAGAACGAACCGCCGAGAAACCGGCTCCTGAAGAACGATCGGATGGCCTCCAGCAGGTGCCCGGCGCCAGTTTTGCCGAGGTACCCGTCGCGGCGGTTCGTCCCAACCCGCGCCAGCCGCGTGAGGTGTTCGACGAGGACGACCTGGCCGAACTGACCCACAGCATCCGTGAGATCGGTGTGCTCCAGCCGATCGTGGTGCGTCCGCTCGCCGAACCCGAGGGTTCGATCACCCATGAACTGATCATGGGTGAGCGCCGACTGCGTGCTTCGAAGGCAGCCGGTAAGGAGACGGTGCCGGCGATCATTCGCAGCACCGGCGACGACGATCTGCTGCGCGACGCGCTGTTGGAGAACTTGCACCGCAGCCAACTCAATCCGTTGGAAGAGGCGGCCGCGTACCAGCAGTTGTTGGACGACTTCTCCTGCACCCACGACGAGCTCGCCAGTCGAATCGGCCGTTCCCGTCCGCAGATCTCGAACACCATCCGGTTGTTGAAGCTGCCCCCGCTCGTCGCCCGACGGGTCGCGGCCGGTGTGCTCTCCGCCGGGCACGCCCGGGCACTGCTCGCGCTGCCGGATGCCGCGGCCATGGAGCGTCTGGCCCAGCGCATCGTCGCCGAAGGCCTGTCTGTGCGTAGCACCGAGGAGATCGTGTCGCTCGGTGGTCAGCAGGAGAAGGCCAAGCGTGCATCGTCGACGCGTCAGGATGTGCCGGAGTATGACGACATCGCTTCGGGACTTGCGGACAAGCTGGACACGCGGGTGACCATCACTTCGGGCCGCTCCCGGGGCAAGCTCACCGTCGAGTTCGCCGGAGCGGACGACCTGCACCGCATCCTGGACACACTGGGCGTCAAGACCGACTGAGCGTCCGACCAGTTCTTCCCAAGAAACGCCGAAGGCCGCTGTCCCCCAGTGGGATTCAGCGGCCTTCAGTGTTCGGTTGGTCGAGTTCAGCCGAGGTAGTCGCCGAGTTCCTTGACGAGCTTCGGCTTCGGCAGCGCGCCGACGAGGGTCTTCACGACCTCGCCGTTGACGTACACGTTCATCGTCGGGATGCCGGTGATGCCGTACTTCGCCGACACCTTCGGGTTCTCGTCGGTGTTCAGCTTCACGATCTGGATACCGTCGTGGTCCTTGGCGATCTCCTCCAGAATCGGGGCGACCTGGCGGCACGGGCCGCACCACGGCGCCCAGAAGTCGACGAGAACCGGCTTGTCGTTCTTCAGCACGTCCGCGTCGAAGGTCGCGTCCGAGGTCTGCTTGATAGCACCCATGGGTGAATCTCCAATCAGTTGGTCAGTGAAAACAGTTGTGGATGAATGGAATTGGGAAGATCAGTGGCCGACTGTGTCGGCGAGGTAACGCTCTGCGTCCAGCGAGGCGGCACAGCCGGAACCGGCGGCGGTGATCGCCTGACGATAGGTGTGGTCGACCAGGTCGCCGCACGCGAAGACGCCGGGGATGTTCGTATGGGTGGAACGGCCCTGCACCAACACGTAGCCCTCGCCGTCGGTTTCGACCTGTCCGACGACGAGCTCGCTGCGCGGGATGTGCCCGATGGCGACGAACAGGCCGCTCACCTCGAGTTCACTGGTGTCGCCGGTGACGGTGTCGCGCAGGGTGAGCTTCTCGACCTTGGAGTCGCCGGTGATGCCGACAACCTCGCTGTTCCACGCGAACCGGATCTTGTCGTTGGACAGGGCTCGCTCGGCCATGATCTTGGACGCGCGCAGTTCGTCGCGACGGTGGATCATCGTCACCGACTTGCCGAAGCGGGTCAGGAAGGTCGCTTCCTCGACTGCGGAGTCGCCACCGCCGACCACTGCGATGTCCTTGTCACGGAAGAACGCACCGTCGCAGGTGGCGCACCAGGAGACACCGTGACCGGACAGGCGCTTCTCGTCCTCGAGCCCGAGCTCTCGGTAGGCCGACCCCATTGCGAGGATCACCGCGTGTGCCTTGTGGACGTTGCCCTCACCGTCGGTGACGGTCTTGATGTCACCGGTGAGTTCCATGGCGGTGACATCGTCACGCACAAGCTCGGCGCCGAAGCGCTCGGCCTGCGCGCGCATCTGTTCCATCAGGTCGGGGCCCATGATCCCGTCGCGGAATCCCGGGAAGTTCTCGACCTCTGTGGTGTTCATCAGGGCGCCGCCGGCAGTCACCGAACCTTCGAAGACGAGGGGTTCGAGGTTGGCGCGGGCGGCGTAGACCGCGGCGGTGTAACCGGCGGGCCCTGATCCGACGATGATGAGGTTGCGCACCAGGTCGTTGCTCACGGAAGAAATGCCCCTGTCGGATCGGCTGAAGACGGCGATGTGCTCAACCGATGGTAGGCGGGAATCATTCCCCCACCTATCACCGGGTGAGCACCCGCGAGCAGGTCAGACCTGGGTGGGACCGGCGACCGGCGCCTGGTTGGAATCGCAGTTGCGGTTGAGCACCCAACCGGTCGACTTTCCGTCCTTGGTGACGACGACGACCAGGGCCGGCTTGCTCTCGTACCGGGCGATGTCGATGGTGATGCGAGAGGACTCGTCCAGCACTCCCTTGCCGATGGCGGACGCGCAGCTGAGCGCGCCGTCCTTGGTCGCCACCGACCCCAGCTTGTTCGCGTCCGCGGGCGCCAGGCCGGGCCCGACGTCCGCCTTGGCGAGCGCGGCCGCGTCGGTCCGGAACGACGCCGCGGTGTAGTTCTTGTCCGAACTGGTGACGTGCACCTTGTCGGCGACGTTGGTGCCGTCGACCGACTTGGTGGGCACAGCCTGGGTGGGCGGAGCGTCGTTGTCCATCGACTGGAAGGCACCGAAGGCGATCACACCCGCGATAGCGGCCGCAGCCGCGCCACCGACCAGCCGCAGCATGCCGGTGCGTCGAGTCGCCGGCGGTGTGGACGCCGCCCGGGAACCACCGGTACGGCTGCGCAGCGGGGTCACGTTGTCCGGGCGCTCGTCGCGTCGGCCGGCTTCATGGGCCAGCGCAGCCTCGACGCGGTCGGCGACCGAACTGGGCATGGGCCCGGGGTCGGGCAACTCGCGCAGCAGATCGCGCATTCCGGTCGGGTCGGCGTCGTGCGCAGTCGCGCGCTCGTCGGCCAGTGCGAACTCGATGCGCTTGGACACCGCATTCGGCATCGGACCCGGGTCGGGCAGTTCACGCAGCAGGTCGCGGATTCCACTGGGATCGGCGTTCTCGTCCGTGCTGTCGGTCGACCGGTGGCCCGATCGCTGCGCGGCGAACGCGGCGAGGATGCTGTCGGTGACGCCTGCGGGCATGGGGCCGGGGTCGGGCAACTCGCGCAGCAGTTCACGGACGCGCTCGTCATCGGACGGTGCGCCGTAGTGGTCGATGTCGACGCCATGCAACTCGCCATCGGCAGGAGTGCGCTCCTGGGCGAGCGCGTCACGAATACGGTCGGACACGTCGGCGGGCATCGGGCCGGGAGCAGGCAGGCCGCGCAGCAGTTCGCGGACGCCGTGCGGGTCGTCCTCGAACGCAGCGTCAAGCCCCTGAGGTGGCTTCATGCTCACGTCGTTCCTTCCGTGATGTCCGTCGTCCCGGCGCGTTCACCGGTCCGAGTGACTGCAGCACAAGGGTGTGCTCCAGGCCTGTCAGGTGGTCCGACGTTCCCAGGTTCCGGTTCGGTTCCGTGCGGGTTCAACTTTTTTGTCGTCCGATGTCGTTGGCCCGCGACGATCCGCCCGGGGCCGTCAACTCCGATGCGTCAAGCCGGCAATGGTTCCCGTAATGCCGATCACCAAGTCTTCACGATCGCCTTCTTCGACGTTTCCTACCTGCCCGAGGTGCGCGATGTGACGGTCGGGGCAATGCCGGACCTGGTCACCTTCACCCGTCCGGCGACCGCGTGCTGGTGGCCCACGAAGGCGAGCCGTAGGGCTACTGCGCAGGTCAGACCGGTCAGCGGACGTAACCCTCGCCGTGCTTGTCGACCAGCAGTTCGGCCAGTGCGGCACGTCCGCGCGCACAGCGTGACTTGATCGTGCCCTCGGCGACCTCGAGCACCTCGGCCGCCTCGGCGACCGACATGCCCTGCATGTCGACGAGCGTGAGCGCCAGCCGTTGCGCCTCCGGGATCTTGCCCAGAGCTTCCTGGACGTCCAGTCGGACGACCGTGCTGGAGTGCTCGTCGCGGCGGTCGGCGAGCTCGTACTCCGGCAGTTCGGAGGTCGGCTTCACCCGGCGCAACCGGTCGAGGCAGGCATTGACGATGATCCGGTGCAGCCAGGTGGTCACCTGCGCGTCGCCACGGAAGGAGTCGGCCCGCCGGAAGGCGGAGATGAAGCCGTCCTGGACGGCGTCCGCCGCCAGTTCCGGGTCGCGGCAGGTGCGTACGGCGACAGCCCACATGCGGTCCTTGTGCCGCTTGAACAGCTCGCCGAAGGCGTCTGCGTCACCGGCACAGTGGGCCGCGAGCAGGTCACGGTCCGTCCGCTGCGCCAGATCCTCCAGGTGCGTCACGAAAGAACCTCCACCTCTGCGATGCGCTCCCGGAAACCACCAAGGTTGCCGGCGGCCAGTTTGGTCACCCAAAGGATGACGTACCGGCCGGTCACCGGGGTCTTTCCCGTGACCGTGTATTCGCCGACCTTGTCCGTCATCTCACCGAACGGCTGCAGCCCTTCGACGGAATCCTTCCGGTCGGTCACGAAGACCTGGATGGTCGACGGGTTGTTGACGGTGTGGATCTTCACCGATCCGACCCGTGTCGGCTTGCCCAGGTCGAGCAGCAGTCCGGCGCCCTTCTTGCGCCCGCCCTGGTAGTCGGCGCGGCCGTAGACCTGGGACATCCACACCGTGTCGACGTTGCCGTCGAGGACGTTCCTTGCCAGTTCGTTGCGCTCGTCACCATCGCCCTGCGGGTCGAAGCTGGTGACCGACTGAACGGGAAGCTTCTGACCACGGGGAGTCGACGGAGTCGAGGGTGACCCAGCGCCGGACGTGCCGGATCCGGACGGCGCGGACGTGGTGACGCCGGGACGCTGTGAGGCACTGTCGGCGTCGTCCCCACCACCGGTGAACAGGCCCCTGATACCGATGATGCCGAGCACCAGCGCAGCCACCAGGAACGCCGCGACGATCGCCAGAGCCAGCTTGCTGGTGTCGTGGTCGGGGTCGTCGTGGCCGGTGTTGAGCATCGGCAGCGGCGGGTCGAGTTCACTGAACGACGGGTCGTAGTCGTCGTCCTCACGGCGCCGGTCGGCCATCGCCGTTGCGTCGAACGTGTGGGTCGCGTCCGGGTCGGTCGGCGCGGGGGTGAAGTGCGCGGTGTCGTCGCTGCTGTCGTCGATGCCGTTGTGGTCGGAGCCACCTGCCACCGAGGACGTGCGACCCGTGGCGGCGCTCGCACCCAGCGCAACCGCACCGGCGGCACCGGCGGCGCCCGTCGTGCCGGCACCGGCCTTGGACAGTTCGTCGGTGTTGTCGGGCCTTGCCGCGACGCTTTTTTCCTGGGGTTCGTCGCGCACGATCTCCGACGACCACGGCGCCAGTTGTGCGGCGAGTTCGCCCGGCGTCCGCGGACCCGCGTCGTCGCCGAGCACCGCGAGGCACAGGGAATTCATGTCCTTGGGGACGTTGCGGCGTAGCGAGGTCGCCGGCGCGACGTCGCCGTCGGAGTTTCGGGCCGCCGACGGCACTCCGCGAACCTCGTCCTCGCCCGGCCACTTACCCGTCAGGGCCGCGTACAACACCTGGACGAGCCCGACGGTGTCCTGGCGGGACGCGTCGGCCGACGGCACGTCATCCGCACCGGCGAGCGCGGACTCGGTGGCGGTACCGAGCACGTAGACCGAACCGTCGCGTCCGCGGACGATCTCGTGCGGTGTGAGCGCGAGGTGGTGCAGACCGCGACCGGCGGCAACGTGCAGACCGGTCGCTGCCTCGCCGACCATGCGGCGTGCCTCCTCCGCCGGCAGCGGCTCGAACTGGAGCATCGACGCGATCGATTCCGAACCACCGAGCGCTTCGGACACGACGTAGGAGATGTCGTCCTGGGTGCCGACGTCGAGAACTCGCGGCAGGTGGCGGTCCTCCACGGCGGCTGCGCGGCGCGCGGAGTCGAGTGCTGCGGCAGCGTGTTCGCCGTTCGCGTCGAACACGGTGACCGTGACGTCGCGACTCAGCGTCTGGTCCGTCGCGGTCCAGACCTGCTTCAGATCGGTGGACGCGATGGCCTGACGCACGAGGTAACGGCCGGCCAGTTCCTGGCCGGACTCGATGCCCTGCACGTGTTCTCCCTCATTCGTGGACCGGTTGGTCGCAGCCGTCTCGTGAGCACCTGTCGGCGTCTGCCCTGCCGCAGCCTGGCCCATCCTAAGGTTCGTCGGCGCGTCCGCCGCGGACCGTGGGTTCTCCGGAGAGCCGTTCCGGGTGTGGCTCGGAGTGTGATCGTCGGAGTTCGGCCGGTCGACGCGGGCAGTCACCCGCGGCAACGGCATCCGCAGGTCGAGCGGACGGGCCGAACCCGAGTAGTCCTGGCCGCCCACGGGGACGGTCTGCGTCGAGTCGGCGTCGGGGGCGAAGTAGCGCCGTTCCGGTGGAATGGCCGCCGCAGCGACCGTTTCACCGGTCGCAGCCTCGTCCAGCATCTGTTCTGTCTGTTCGTTCTGCTCGGGCGTACCGGACTGCGGTTCGGCCGGTGTGGCGGCGGGTCGTGCGCGGCCGGGGATTCGTGACAGCACCGGGTCGAGCAGCTGGTTGATCTCGCTCACCCCGAACCGGCGGCCGAGGGTCATGTAGACCAGCAGGAACAGCCCGCCGCCGACCAGGACGGTGACCATGTTGCCGGTGCGTCCGTCGCCCAGCACCGACTCGATACCGAAACGGGCGATCGCGGCCACCGACGCCGCCACGAGCGCGGCGACCGTCAGACGCAGGTAGGTGCGTACGGCCCCGGTGATCGGGATGTGTCCGATGCGGCGCTGCAGCAGGAACCAGCCCATCACCGCCTGCACCAGGTAGCTGACCGATTGCGCGAACGCGACGCCCGGGCCCATCCAGGCGTTCGGCAGCAGGAGCGCGAACATGGTCAGCACCACGGCCACCGCGGTGCAGCCGAGCTGCATCCAGAACGGCGTCTTCGCGTCCTCGTAGGCGTAGAACACGCGCTGCACCAGCACGCACACGGTGAACGGCACCAGACCCAGCATCATCGCGATGGTCATGGTGCCGATCGCGGCGCCGTCGACCGGACCCCAGACAGCCTCGGTGAGCGGACGCACCAACACCAGCGAGCCGACGGTGACCGCGATGCTGGCCAGCGACGACAGCCGCAGCCCGGTGTCGAGGTCGTCCTTGACCGCCGTCGTGCGTCCTTCGGCGGCCGCGTGGGACAACCGCGTGTACAGCGCGGTGACCAGGCTGATCGTCACGATCGAGTGCGGCAGCATGAACAGCAGGAAGGCCGTCTGCTGGGCCAGGGTTCCGCCGAACCCCTCCGGCACGGCGTTGAGCACGTTCGTGCTGACGATCAGACCGAACTGTTGGACGATGACCGCGGCGAACGCCCAGATCGCGATGGTCGAGGCCGTGCGCAGCCCGACACCGCGGAAGTGGAAGTTGGGTCGGAAGGTGTACCCGGCACGGCGCAGCGGGATGATCAGCACGAGCGCCTGGGCCACGATGCCGAGCGTGGCGCTACCGGCCAGGACCGCGATCATCTTCCAGGTCCACCGCTCGGGGTCGGCGACCTCGTCCGGGTGCGTGCCCAACCAGAACCAGACCAGGCCCGCGATCGCGACGACGTTCGCCAGCACCGGCGACCACATGAACGCACCGAACCGGCCGCGCGCGTTGAGGTTCTCGCCCAGCAGCGTGTAGATCCCGTAGAACATGATCTGCGGAATGCAGATGTAGGCGAACGCGATACCGAGCGTCGTCGGTGTGGCGCCCGAGAAGTCCATGACGAAGTACGCCAGCGGGGCTGAGACCGTGAAGACGATCGTCACCACGAGCAGGATCGACATCGCCAGCGTGAGCAGCTTGTCGGTGTAACCCTGGCCGCCGTCGTCGTGCTTGAGCGCCCGCGCCATCTGCGGCACGAGCACGGCGTTGAGCACCCCGCCCGCGAGCAGGATGTAGATCATGTTCGGCAGCGTGTTCGCGGTCGCGAAGGCGTTACCGACCGGCGTGGTCGCGCCGAGGACGCCGGCCAGGAGGATCGTGCGGACCAGACCCAGAACTCTGGAGACCATCGTCCCCGCGGCCATCACCGCGCTCGAACGCAGAACGGACGGTCTGGATGCCTCAGCGCTCATCGGGTGGTGGTGCCTTCGTGGTCGGGGACTCGTCGTCGGGGTCCAGCTGCCCGATGCGACTCGGCGCGGTCGCGACGATCGCGTCCGGCGGGGTCGCCTTGGTGCTGGTCGGATCGAGCGTGGTGCGTCGCGGGCCCTGGCGCAGGCTGCGCCACAGTCCGAAGATCAGCACCAGCCCGCCCACGATACCCAGCACCCAGTAGATCCAGGTGGACGTCGGGCGCACGTTGATCTCGAGTTGGGTCACCTCGTTCGGGTCGCCTATCGGTGCACCGTCGGCGTTCGTCAGTTGGGCGTCGACCTGGACGCGTCCGGGCGAGATCGCCTCGACCTCGCTGCGGACGGCGATCCGGGAGTTTGCCGGCAGGTCCAGCGGCGCGGGCTGACTGCCGATGCGCAGCAGGTATTTGCGGGGTTGGAGTCGCAGGACGACGTCGTGCACGTCGCGATTGAGATCGTTCACGATCGTGATCGCCAGGCGTCCTGAATCGGCGAAGAAGTTCACCGTCGAGGGGTTGACGCTGACCTTGCCCAAGATCGCTCGCAGCGAATCGGACTGGGTGCGGCTGACGATCTGCAGGGCGCCCGGGTGGCCGCGCCACCGTGTCGAGCCGATGACATCGAGGGCACGGTGACGGGCGTCGACCACATCACCGGAGTCGACCAGGATGGTGCCGAGGGTGTTGACTCGCCGGCGCTGACGCCCCAGGCGGTCGATCAACTCCGGGCTGAGGGCACTCGCAGCCACGGGTGGGTAAGCGGGGCCTCTCGCCGGTGCAGGAAGCAGTGCGGTCGGGCGGGCCTTGGGATCCGTGCCGTTCATGGCACTACCGGCCAGGTCGAAGATCCATGCCGAACTGCGGATCGCCCCGATCGTCGCCTTGATCGCCGCCGGGGACGTCGTGGCCTGCCTCGGGACGGCGACGGTCAGGCTCCGGTCGCTACCGGGCGCCTGCTGGTAGATCGCGATCGACGACGCAAGGAACTTCGCCGCCCGCAGTCCAGGGTCGCCGCCGGCCGAGCTCACTGTGGCGCTGAGGTCCTCGTGGTACAGCACGACGCCTCCGGTTCCCGCCACCTTCCGGACGCTGCCCGTGACCGGTGCGCTCGGGTCCTCCGCGGCCCGACGCGGCAGCACCACGATCGGGGTCGCCTGTCCGGCCGACGTCCATGCGCCGGCGATCCGGCGCACGTCGCCGGCGCCGACCTCACCCTGGGGCCACACAGCGCGCTGCGTGCTCAGTGCCCGCAGGGCGGGGGGCAGCGGACGACGCAGATCCCGTTGCAGCAGAGCGGGATCGCGCTGGAGCAAGGTCAGCACGTCCGGGTCGTCGTAGCCGCTCCACCAGATCGTCTGGTCCGACGGCAGGCCACGCAGTTTGGTCAGCAGCTCGGCGGTGAGGGTCTCGACGGTGTTGGACGGGATGGGGTCCGCCGGCGGCGGGTCGGTCGGGTCCGAGGTCGGTGTGGACTCGCTCGGATCCGGTTCGCCGCTCGACGTCGTCGCAGAGGCACTCGTGGACGGGCTCGGGTCCGCCGACGCAGCGGGCGGCGAGGTGGGCGGCGAGGTGGGCGACGAGGTGGGCGGCGAGGTGGGCGACGAGGTGGCGGACGGTGTGGTCGACGGGCCGGCGGACGGCGTACTGGAAGCAGTGGCGGAGGGCGTGGGGGATGCGTCATCACGCCGGGCCTGGTCGGATCCCACCGAGGTGTCGGTGGACGTGGCCGGGTCGTCGATGGTGCCGGCCGGGACGTTGTCGTCGGCTGCGGCCGGTGGGTCGAGCAGGATCGGGTCGATGAGCCAGGTGACCGGTTGGTCGGCCAGCCCGGTGATCAGCTGATCGATCCTGGAGCCCGGCCCGATCGCGCGGGCCCAGGCCTGGTCACGATCCGGTCCGCTCGGGCCGAACAGCGCGGGATCGGCGGGCAGGGTCAGCGGGATCACCCAGCCGATGTTCAGCGGGGAATCGACTGCGCCGCGCTGCATCTGCAGGGTGGTGCGGGCGAAGGAACGGGTGGACGCGGAGGTGACCGTGCGGCCCTCGGTCAGCCGTAGGGTCATCGGCAGTGCTGCCAACTGGTACTTCCACGGGATGCGTGCCGCCGCAATCTTCACCCGGAACTGACGGACGGCGCCCGGTGCGATCGCGCCCACCGACACGCTGGCCACCGTCTCGGGTTTTGCCTCGGAGCGTCCGGCCTCCCATGTCGAGACGGCCCCTGGTGTGTCGAGCAGCGCTCCGGACAGAGCCACGTGCACGGTGCCGTCGTCGATCGCGGTGTCGGAGTCGTTGCTGATCGACCCGACGACGTCGACACCGTCGTCCCCGGTGACGATCGGCACGGCGGTCGGATCGAGTCCGATGCGGATGTCGGTCTGGGCCGCCGCCGTCGCAGGTTTCGTGGCCGCGAGCGTCGGCGGGACGGACAGCACGCCGAGCACCACAAGACACATGACGAGCAGGGACAACGTCCGTGCCCGTCGCGGGAACGAGGAGGGGTGCACGGTCTCCGATCGCGGGTCGATCAGCCGGTCAACCGGCAAGCCGGCGCCAGGCCATGTGGGCGATACGGCGCTCGTTGGCGAAGGTCAGCCGGGAATCGACCTCGTCCAGCCGGAACCAGGCCGCGTCGACGGCTTCCTGGTCGGGATCGTTCTCGACCGTGATCTCGCCGTCGAGTGCCTCGAGAAGATAGTGGTGCACTCGCTTGTGGATCCGAAATCGAGGGGTGCTGAACCAGTAGTCGATGGTGCCGAGCGTGACCAGGGCGCGACCGTAAATGCCGGTTTCCTCGGCGACCTCGCGCACTGCTGTCTCGACCAGCGTCTCGCCGGGCTCGACGTGACCCTTGGGCAGGCACCATTCCAGGCGTCCGGCTCGGTTGTAGCGGGCGATCAGCGCCAGCCAGGCGGCTCCGGAGCGGACGTCGATCACCACTCCACCCGCGGAAATCTCCTCCAACGACGGCAGTCGCCGCTGCGGGCGACTGGCTCGAGGCACTTGGAGGGTCATTTGTTCACTGTAACCAGGCGATGCGGCCCGGTAGAAGACTTCGACCTAACCTTTGGAGGTGCCCGATCAGCAGTCCCCCTCCCCGACCCCAGAGTCCGCCGCGCCGTCCACAGCACAGTCAGCGGCGTCGTTGCGCGCTCTTCGCGAGCGTGCGGTCACCCACCTCGCGCCCCATCTGAAGTTGCTCACCGAACTCGGTGAGATCTTCACCGGTGCCGGCCACGAACTGGCGCTCGTCGGTGGCCCGGTGCGCGATGCGTTCCTGGGGCGCGCAAGCGTCGACATCGACCTCACCACGTCTGCCTCGCCGCAGCAGACCGAGGCCTTGCTGAAACCGTGGGCGTCCACCACCTGGGACGTCGGCCGTGACTTCGGCACGATCGGCGCGCAGAAGGGGCAGTGGAAGGTCGAGATCACGACCTACCGCGCGGACGCGTACGACGGCGTGACCCGCAAGCCGATCGTGGCGTTCGGCGACAACCTGAACGACGATCTGATCCGCCGGGACTTCACGGTGAACGCGATGGCGATGCGGCTGCCGTCGCTGGAGTTCATCGACCCCTACGACGGACTCGGTGCGCTGGCCCGCAAGGAGTTGGTCACGCCGGCGCCGGCCGAGGTGTCCTTCGGCGACGACCCCCTGCGGATGATGCGCGCGGCTCGGTTCGTCGCACAGCTCGGCTTCACCGCCGCGCCGTCGGTGGTCGAGGCCATGACCGAGCGTGCGGCCACGATCAACATCGTGTCGCCGGAGCGGGTTCACGACGAGCTGGTGAAGCTGATGGTGGCGCCCGACCCGCGCGCCGGCCTCGAACTGCTGGTCGACACCGGTCTGGCCGAGCAGGTGCTCCCCGAACTGCCCGCGTTGAAGCTCGAGATCGACGAACACCACCGTCACAAGGACGTGTACGAACACTCGCTCACCGTGCTCGACCGGGCGATCGCGCTGGAAGGTCCGCGGTCGGTCGAGGCTCTGGAGTCACCCGCGGTCGTCGATGGACCCGACCTGGTACTGCGGTTGGCCGCGTTGCTGCACGACATCGGCAAGCCGGCGACGCGCAGGTTCGAGTCCGGCGGCGGGGTGTCCTTCCATCATCACGAGATCGTCGGCGCCAAGCTCGCCCGCAAGCGGATGCGGGAACTGCGTTTCGACAAGGACACCATCCGTGATGTCACCAAGTTGATCGAGTTGCACCTGCGTTTCCACGGCTACGGCGGCGGCGAATGGACCGACTCCGCGGTGCGTCGTTACGTCACCGACGCCGGGTCGCAGCTCGCGCGCCTGCACCTGCTCACCCGCTCCGACTGCACCACCCGCAACCGGCGCAAGGCCGCCACCCTCGCGGCGACGTACGACGATCTTGAGCGCCGCATCGCCCGCCTGCTCGAGCAGGAGGAACTGGGCAAGGTGCGTCCGGAGCTGGACGGCAACCAGATCGCGTCCGTGTTGGGGATCCCGCCCGGCCCAGTGCTGGGCCGCGCGTACAAGCACCTGCTGGCCTACCGCCTGGATGCCGGCCCGGTCGGCGAGGATGCCGCGCGCGAGGAGTTGTTGCGCTGGTGGGCCGAGCAGCCCGAGTCCTCGCGAACCTCCTAGTTCCGCGCGGGGTCGTCACTCCAGGACGACGAGGATGTCGCCCTCCTGGACGACGTCGCCCGGCACCACGCGGACATCGGTGACCGTGCCCTCCCATTCGGGCACCACCGGAATCTCCATCTTCATCGACTCCAGCAGCACCAGTTCCTGACCGGCCTCCACCTTGTCGCCGATGGCGACCTGCACCTGGGCGACGTTGGCGACCAGATCGCTGACGATGTCCTGGCGGGCGGGGCGTTTGAACGGGGCCATGCCGGCCATCGTGGCACGACGGGAGCTGTACCCGCCGGTATCAGTCATTGATCCGAGATGGCGGTCGATGATCAATTGTTCTGACAAATCCTTGACACCCTCCCGGACGGCCGAAAAGCTTGGGAGTGCGGCGCCGCCGGGCGCTCCATTGCTTCGAACGGCTCGGAAGGACACCCCATGCGCATCGGCCTGACGGGAGTGGGACGCATCGGTGCGTTCCATGCCGCCACGCTCCACTCCCTCGCATCCGTCGACGAACTCGTGCTCTACGACTTCGTCGGCGACCAGGCGCGCAAGGCAGCCGATGGGATAGGCGCCGAGGTGGTCGACAGCGAGGACGCGTTGCTCGCTGCCGGTCTGGACGGGTTGGTGATCGCGACCGCGACGCCGGGGCACGCGCCGATGCTGCGCAAGGCGATCGCGGCCGGCGTCCGGACCTTCTGTGAGAAACCGGTCGCCGCCACGCTGGACGAGACGATCGACCTGACCCGCTTGGCGGAGGCGTCCGACACCCCGGTGCACGTCGGTTTCCAGCGCCGCTTCGACCACGGCTACCAGCGGGTGCAGCAGGCCGTCGCCGCCGGCGAACTCGGGTTCATCCACACGATCCGCAGCCACACCCTCGACCAGAACCCGCCGCATGCGTCTTACATCCCGACGTCCGGTGGCATCTTCCGCGACTGCAACATCCACGACTTCGACGTGGTGCGCTTCGTGTCCGGACGCGAGGTCGCCACCGTCTACGCGACCGGCGGTAACCAGGGGGCCGAGTTCTTCAAGGAGTCCGGCGACTACGACACCGGCGGCGCGATGCTCACGCTCGACTCCGGGACCGTCGTCCAGATCTCCTCCACCCGCTACAACGGCCAGGGTCACGACGTGCGCACGGAGGTCTTCGGCAGCAAGGGTTCGATGTGCGTCGGGCTCGACGACACCCTCGCGATGGTCTCGGCCGAGGACGGCGTCGACTTCCCCAAGGGGCCGGTGCACACCAACTTCATGGACCGCTTCCTGCCCGCCTACCAGGCCGAACTCACCGCGTTCTTCGACGTCGCGTCCGGGCTGCGGGAGAGCCCGTGCACGGTGCGGGACGCGTTGGAGGCGTTCCGGATCGCCGAGGCCTGCGAACTGTCGCGGATGCGTGGACGCCCGGTGTCGATGGACGAGGTCGCCACGGCATGAGCGCCCTCGCCTCCCGCATCGCCGGCGCCCCGATCAGCTGGGGCGTGTGCGAGGTGCCCGGCTGGGGCTACCAGTTGCCGCCCGAGGTGGTGCTCGAACAGATGCGTGGAATCGGGCTGCAGGCAACGGAGTTCGGCCCGGACGGTTTCCTGCCGCAGAACCCGGACGCGAAGGTCGAGACGCTGGTCTCCTACGACCTACGGGCGGTCGGCCAGTTCGTGCCGGTCGTGCTGCATGACCCGGACCACGACCCGTTGCCGGAAGTGCTCAGCGCGATCGACTCGCTGGTGTTGGCGCAGGCGTCGACCGTCGTCATCGCCGCCTCCACCGGCCAGGACGGTTACGACGCCCGTCCGGTGCTGGAGGAGGAGCAGTGGGAATCGTTGCTGCACAATCTCGATCGCATCGACGCCGCCGCGACCGAGAACGGTCTGCGCGCGACGCTGCACCCGCACGTCGGCACGATGATCGAGAGCGGGCAGGAAGCGCTGCAGGTGGTCGAGGGTTCGTCGATCGCGCTCTGCCTCGACACCGGGCACCTGCTGATCGGTGGAGGCGACCCGGTGGCGATCGCCGAACAACACCCCGACCGCATCGGGCACGTCCACCTCAAGGACGTGCGCCTCGACCTCGCCCGGCAGGCGCAGGAGGGCTCGCTGACCTACATGCAGGCGGTGGCGCAGGGGATGTATGTGCCGCTCGGCGACGGTGATGTGCCGATCGATCGCATCGTGCGCAGTCTGGAGGCGTCCGGCTACACCGGTTGGTACGTGCTCGAACAGGACACGATCCTGGACGTCGATCCGGCCGGGTCGGATCTGGAACCAATCGGCGACGTCAGCCGGTCGGTCGGCTACCTGATGTCGATCGCGCTGGACTGATCCGGAAAGGGAAGGGGGCCACAACGTTCACGCAACGGTCGGTTATCTTCCCGTGTCGATTCGACCGCCGGAACGCGGCGACTGAGATAGTCGCCAGCAGACAAAGTCCCACTTCTTCATCGCCGTCCCAAGGACGTGACGGAAAGGAACAGCCATGACTGGCAAGGCTGTAATCAAACTGGCGGCCGTCGGTGCCGCCGCAGCGCTCGCGATCACCGGGTGCAGCAGCGACTCCGGTGGCAAGAAGGCCACCGAGTCGGCGTCCTCCAAGGCGGCCGGTGGCAGCGGCGGCGTCGACACCCCGTCGATGACCGTCGCCTTGGTCACCCACTCCGGTCCCGGCGACACCTTCTGGGACATCGTCCGCAAGGGTGCCGAGACGGCCGCGAAGACGTACAACATCAAGCTCGAGTATTCCGCCGACCCCGACGGCACCAAGCAGGCATCGCTGGTGCAGGCCGCCGTCGACAAGAAGGTCGCCGGGGTGGCCACGACCCTGGGCAAGCCGGACGCCATGAAGGGTGCCGTCGGCAACGCCACCAAGGCGAAGATCCCGGTCGTCGGCGTGAACTCCGGCAGCGACAAGGCCAAGGAGTTCGGTCTCATCGGGTTCTTCGGTCAGCCGGAGAAGACCGCCGGTGAAGCGGTGGGCGACAAGCTCAAGGCCGCCGGCGCCACCACCCCGCTGTGCATCATTCACGAGCAGGGCAACGTCGGCCTCGAGGACCGCTGCGCCGGTGTGAAGGCGAAGGTGCCCTCGACCCAGACGCTGTACGTCGACGGCAAGAACCTGCCGAACATCGTCACCAGCGTCCAGGCCAAGCTCTCGCAGGCCAAGAACATCGACTGGATCATCGGCCTCAACGCCGACGTGTCGCTGAACGCGCTGAAGGGCCGTGACGGGGCGTCGTCGAAGGCGAAGGTCGGCACGTTCGACACCAACGCCGACCTGGTGAAGGCGATCAAGGACGGCAAGATCGAGTTCGCGATCGACCAGCAGCCGTGGCTGCAGGGTTACCTCGCGATCCAGTCGATCTGGCTCTACAAGTACAACGGCAGCACGGTCGGCGGCGGTCAGCCGACGCTCACCGGGCCGGCGTTCATCGACAAGAGCAACGTCGACGCGGTCGAGAAGTACGCCTCGCAGGGCATCCGCTGATTCATGAGTTCCACACCGACGACGAAGGGTGACGACCGGGTCAAGGCCCGGTCGCCGCTCGCCGGTCTGCTCAGCACACCCGAGGTCGGAGCGCTCATCGGAGCGGTCGCCGTCCTCGTCCTCTTCCTGACCGTCGCGCCCCCGTTCCGTTCGGTGGCGGCGATCGGCACGATCGGGTACCTCGCGTCCACCATCGGGATGATGGCGGTGCCGGTGGCGTTGCTGATGATCGGCGGCGAGTTCGACCTGTCGGCCGGTGTGGCCATGACGACGTCGGCGCTGGTCGCGTCGATGTTCGCCTGGCAGTTCAGTACCAACCTGTGGGTCGGGGTGATCGTGGCGCTCGCGGTCGCGCTGCTCGTCGGCTTCCTCAACGGGCTGTTGTTGGTGCGGACGAAGCTGCCGAGCTTCCTGGTGACGCTCGGCACCTTCTTCATCCTGCAGGGTTTCAACCTGGCGATGACCAAGAAGATCACCGGTGGGGTCACCTCGCCGCGGATCTCGGACATGGACGGGTTTGACGCGGCGCAGAACATCTTCGCGGCCTCGCTGACCATCGGCCGGGTGAACCTGAAGATCACCGTCCTGTTCTGGATCCTGCTCACCGCGCTCGGTGCGCTGGTGCTCGCCAAGACACGGCTCGGCAACTGGATCCTCGCCTCGGGTGGCGACGCGGACGCGGCCCGCGCGGTCGGCGTCCCGGTCACCAAGGTGAAGATCGGGCTGTTCATGTTCGTCGGGTTCTGCGCCTGGCTGCTGGGCATGCACACGCTGTTCAACTACGGCAGCGTGCAGTCGAACATCGGTGTCGGCGACGAGTTCATCTTCATCATCGCCGCGGTCGTCGGCGGGTGTCTGCTGACCGGCGGTTATGGCTCGGTGATCGGTGCCTCGCTCGGCGCGCTGATCTACGGCATGACCAACCTCGGCATCACCTACGCCGGCTGGAACCCCGACTGGTTGAAGACCTTCCTCGGCATCATGTTGGTGCTCGCCACTCTGGTGAACACCTACATCCGGCGACAGGCGGAGAAGCGATGACCGACATCGGCGCCCCTCTGGAGGAGAAGACGCCGGACGCGTCCGGACGCGGCCCGGTGGTCGAGCTGCAGGACGTCGGCAAGTCCTATGGCAACGTCGAGGCGCTCGCCGGCGTCGACCTGGTCGTGCGGCAGGGCGAGGTCACCTGCGTGCTGGGCGACAACGGCGCCGGCAAGTCGACGCTGATCAAGATCATGGCCGGACTGCACGAGCACACGTCCGGCGAGATGGTGGTCAACGGCGAGCCGACCCGGTTCAAGTCGCCGCGGGAGGCGCTGGACGCCGGAATCGCGACCGTCTACCAGGACCTCGCGCTCGCACCGTTGATGTCGGTGTGGCGCAACTTCTTCCTCGGCAAGGAGATTCGTGGCCCGCTCGGGTTGATGAAGATCGCCGAGATGAAGAAGATCACCGGCGCCGAACTGTCGAAGATGGGCATTCAGATCCCCGACCTCGACCGACCCGTCGGTGCGCTGTCCGGTGGCCAGAAGCAATGTGTGGCCATCGCCCGCGCGATCTACTTCGGCGCCAAGGTGATCATCCTCGACGAGCCGACCGCCGCCCTCGGTGTGAAGCAGTCGGGTGTGGTGCTGAAGTACATCATCAAGGCTCGGGACGCCGGCCTCGGCGTCGTGTTCATCACCCACAACCCACACCACGCCCACCTCGTCGGCAGTCACTTCGTCGTGCTCAAACTCGGCGGTGTGGCGCTGGATCGAGAGCGTTCGCAGATCACGCTGGACGAGCTGACGGCGCAGATGGCCGGCGGCGAGGAGCTGGAGCAGTTGTCGCACGAGCTCGAGCAGTTGGAGTCTCCGCCGCGCGACTGACCGCCCGTCCGTCCCGCCCCCGCAGTTCGCAACTGTTGCGAGCCGGGCTCCACCAACTTGATCAGTCAGGCCTGACCGGACTGGCTCCGATGACCTCCATGCGGACGTGGTCGTCCCGGTACTGCACGACTACGCGCCGCCCTTCTCCGCTCAGACGCTCGATCGCGGCTTCATGCACGACCTCGCCGTCCATCGGCCAACCGTCCGGCTGCGGGAGCCAGTGACACAACAGCACCTCGCCGCCCTCGGTCAGACTTTCGCGGACGCGGTCCAGCAAGGCGTCCCAGCGGCGCGGGCTCAGGAAGTAGCCGACCTCGGACAGCACGACCAGGTCGAACCTGCCGTCCGGCCAGTCCTCGGGTGCATCGCGCTGCTGGATTTCGGCGTTCTCCGGTACGCGTGCGGTTGCGGCGCGAGCCGCGTGGGCGCTCGCATCGATACCGAGTACGCGGTCGCAGCGTTCGGCCAGATCAGTGGTCAGTGCACCGATCGAGCAGCCGACCTCGAGCGCCGACTCGTACCGCGCACGCGTCAGCAGACCGAGCGTCACCGCTCGCTTGCGCCGTTCGTACCAGGACTCGTCGACGTTCCACGGGTCCGCCTGCTCGTCGTGCAGGTCGTCAAGAGCTTGATCCTGAATCACGTTCTGCGACAGCAGGATTTCCTGAGCACGTGCGAAGTGCTGCAGCACGTGATCTGGCAGGAGCGCCTCGTCGCCTGGGGCGTCCGACAGCGGCTCGACCTGACTGGTGTGCGCCGCGATCGCCGTCCGCTTCCATTCGACGGTCGACGGCGTCAGATCGATGGAAACGGCTGACTCCCAAGGGAACTCGTCGACCGAACTCCAATGCCAGGCCCAGATCGGGTAGCCGAGGTGGGTTGCGTCCGTGCGGCGGGCGGACAGCGCGGCCGCCTGCGCCGCCGCAGCGTGGTCGGGGTGCCGGTCGGCGTGCCAGGGTGACAGCAACAGCGTGGACGCGCCGTCCAGACCGATCGCCTCGACGATCGCGTTCACCGGCTTGTCGCCCTGCTCGGCCAGCGCGCCGTCGGGCAGGCCGAGCGTGACGACCGACGCGTCCGGAGCCAGCGACGACACGGCGTGACGCACCTCGGCCTCCCGGATGCGGCGCAGTTCTCGCGGAGAGTGTGTCGGTGAGTTCGGATGTGACGCAGCGCCATCGGTCAGAACGACGACCGTGATCCTCAGCCCGAGAGCGGCTGCAGTAGCCATCAGTCCGCCGGCGCCGAGGGTCTCGTCGTCCGGATGCGCGGCCACGACGACAAGGTGCTCGAAGGCTCGCAGATCAAGCGTAGGAAATTCGCGCGACGCGAGGGCGGCGAGCCAGTCCCGCTCGGGAATGCCCGGGTCGGCGAGGTCGAACGTCTGCGTCATTCCTACACCACGGACGAACCGATCGCGGCGAGGTCCCGCTCGGCATGCCACTGACGCACGTACAGGTGTAGGTCGGCGACCCGGGCGGCGTGCTCCTCGTTCCCGACGAGGGGCCCGGGGCCGAGGCCGTGGTCGACGGCGGTCATCACCGTCTCGCAGGTCTGAGCCACGATCGTGCGCACCCGCGCCGCGAGCAGACCGGGGTCGTCCACGGAGCCCGCATCGATGTCGGCCGCTGCCTGCCGCAGGGTGCACCGGGTCGCGTGCAGGGCCGCGTCACAGCGTCCGATGTGCATCAGTGCGATCTGGTCGGGCTTCCGTTTGCCGGCGGCCGACGTCAGTGCGGACGCAAGCGCCACCGCAGCGCCGAACCACACGGCTGCGACACCGATGCCGCCCCACGCGAACCCCGGCCGGCGCAGGTACCAGCCCGCATCACCGACGGGCGTGGCCGCAACCCCGGCGAACTCGACGGACTCACTCGTCACCTGCGGCAGTCCGCGGGCGACCCAGGTGCCGCTGGTGGCGGTCACTGCGTCCTGTTGCAGGTCGACGGCGAACAAGCCGCGTTGCGAGTCGTCGACCCATGCGGTGACCAGCGCATGGTCGAGGTGTGCAGCCAGCGAGCACCACGGCTTGACCCCGTCGAGCCTCCACGCGTCCCCGTCCGGCGACGCGGTGAGCCGGACGCCGGGACCTTCCGCAGCGAACACACCCCAGGTGCCGCAGGGCGCGTCGTCGCCGGCCTCGGCGAGGATCGCCCGCGCGTCCAGCTGCGGCTCGATGGTGCGTGCCACGGTCAGATCGATCATGCCCAGGCGGGCGAGGCCCTCCCACAGTTCGATGGTCGACCCCGACCCGGGCAACGGCAGCGCCTCGGCGATGCGGGGCGCCAGCGCCAGAGCCGCAGCCGCGTCCCCTGCTGACCGCCGGGCCTGCTCGTAGAGATCATCCGGTCCGGCGTCCGGCGCCAGTCCGGCGCGAGCCTGCGGGTCGCTCATCGGGGTCTCCCTCGTCTACGTCCACCCCTGCGGGCGAAAGTGCATGCGTCATTGGGTTCGGCGGCAAACTTCGCGCGCTGCCAACGGCCATTTGACCACCGCGAGGTGGCACCGTGGGCCCAAACGCATTGTCCTCCGAATCGAGAATGAACATCGAAACCTGTCCCCGTAACATCCTTGTCGTCGTGCCGGCGCGCGACGAGGAGGCGCTGCTGCCTGGCTGCCTCGACCGCCTCGAAGCTGCGATCGAGCGGTTGAGCGTCGAACGGCCCGAAACCCGGGTGACCTGCGTGGTCGTGCTCGATCGGTGTACCGACTCCTCCGCCGACATCGTCGCCTCTCGGCATTGGGCGCACGCGTTGGTCAGTGCCTTCGGCCAGGTCGGGGCAGCCCGCCGCGCCGGTGTCGAGCACGCCGCGGTGCTCGCCGGCGTGCAGGACGCCCGCACCGCCTGGGTGGCCAACACCGACGCTGACAGCGTCGTCCCGGACCACTGGCTCACCCGGCAACTCGAACTGGCCTGTGGCGGGGCCGATCTGGTGCTAGGGACGGTCGTGCCCGAAGCGCTCGGCGTCGATCCGCGCGTCATCGAGGCATGGCATGCGCGACATGTCCTGGCGGAGGATCACCCGTACGTGCACGGAGCGAATCTCGGCGTCCGGCTCAGCACCTACCGCCGCGCGGGCGAGTTCCCGGAACTGCCGGTGCATGAGGACGTCCGGCTCGTCGACGCGATCCGGCGCGATGGTGCGGCGGTCGTCGCCACCGCGACGGCGCCCGTGGTGACGTCCGGACGATTCGTTGCACGAACGCCGGAAGGTTTCGCGGGCTACCTGCGCGGCCTCGCCGAACCGCCGGACAAGATCGTCTCGGCTTAACGCAGCAGACGGACGTCGAGAGCGGTCTCGAGCGCCTCGTCGTCGCGCCGTTCGACCCGGAATGCCGGGTGACCGTCCTGCTCACCGATGGCTTCGAGGAACTCGCCGTCGCGGAAGACCAGGGCGGTGTGATCGTCGACCGCCCACCCGTCCTTCAACGCGCCGGAGGCGACCCAGCCGAGGTACTGATCTCGTCGCTCGGACTCCCCGAGATTGTGCGGGCACGCGCTCCCGGGCAGAAAACCGAGACCGTCGTCCATCGGCGCGAGCGGTCCGAAGGAGTCGGTCGACGACTGCTCGAACCAGCAGTTCATCCCCGCGCTGATACCGGCCAGCACGGTGCCGTGCTCCGTTGCGCGCCACAGGATGTCGGGGAGTCCGTGCAGGCGCCACACCGCGAGCAGGTTCGCGGTCGACCCGCCGCCGACATAGATGAGGTGCTGGTCGAGCAGCATTTCCGGGTCGAGGTAACCCCACGGGTTGTGGCAGAACAGCGACAGCACGGACGTCGTCGCGCGGCCCGCGAAAGCCTCCTCGAAGCGCTGCGAGTACCCGTCCGCGTCACCGCTCGCGGTCGGTACGAAGCAGACCTTCGGCCTCGAGGCTCCCGTCAGGTCGAGCAGGAAGTCGTCGATCGCGGAGTCGCGGTGTGCATCCGAGAACCCGCCGCCGCCCAGAGTCACGATCGTCCCGTTCATGGCTCGACCCTTTCGGTGGTGGAGTCCCGGCGCAACTCGATTGCTGTCGGCGCGCGCGGCTACGGTGCGCGGGTGGAACTTTCCGAGTACGCCGACCGCATCGATCACATCTCCGCGGGCTACTCGCGTGCCTACGACGTCGACCGCACTCCCGAGTGGGTGCTGCTCAAACTGACCGAGGAGGTCGGCGAGCTCGCCCAGGCGTGGCTGACCGCGTCCGGGCAGGGCCGCGATCGTGGCCTCGACGATCAGCAGAAGGAGCAGGCGCTCGCCGCGGAATGGGCGGACGCGATCGGCATGCTGCTGGTGTTCGCGCGCCGCACCGGCATCGATGTCGACCGGGCGATCGCCGACAAATGGTTGCACTGGGAGTCGGTGCACGGGGCCGCCGGGCAGGCGCGGTGAGTCGCTCGCTCGTCGGCATCACCACCTACGCAGAACCGGTCAGCCACGGACCCTGGCGCGACCAGCCGGCGGGCGGCGCCGACATCGATCCGCTGCGGTACGCCGACATCCGCCACCCGGCGTCCGACGCTCCCCTCACGGAACGTGACGACACCGAGATCGCCCTGGTCCGGCGAACCGCTGAGCTCGACATCCCCGTGCTCGGTGCCGCGGCATGCAGCTGGCCGAGCATCCCTGGTCGGACGTGCCGCCGAACTCGGGTTCACCGACGTCATCACCCACTGGCCGCGACAGGACGCGGTCGACGTGGGTTCACGTGAAACTCTGGAGACGGTTGTGACAGACGTCATCCCTCGGCTTCGTTGAGACTCAGGTCGGCGTTTCACCAGCAACCATCGGCGTCTTACCGGGCGGGTAGGTGCCGAAGCCGGACGGGGGCGCCTCACCGTCCTTCACACACACGGAGCCACCGGTATTGGTGCCCGTGCCGGTCACCGGATACTCGCCGTCCGAGCAGGGCCTCTCGGTCCAACAACCCGTCAGCACACTCGACCCCAACAACGCAGCGGCGATCGCCACGAACACTCGACGCATGGTTTCCTTCTGCTCCCCGAGATGTGCCGATCATGTCGCATCCGCGTCGATTTTCAAGGCAGCCCCGCGCCGCTGGCACCATCGACGCCGTGAACATCCCCGAGTCCGGCGTGCACATCGCCTTCATCGGATCGGCGTTGTGGGGACTGGTCGCGGGCTTCGTGCTGTACGCCGTCCTGCGGCACCGCTGAGAAGAGAACATGTGGAAACAGGTGGGTCGGCGCGCAATCGCGCCGACCCACCTGCTCAGGACCAGAAGACCGGCTTGCCGCCCTCCGACGAGTACGGACTCTTGTCCTGGCCGTCGTAGCGCACCTTGGTCAGCTTCTTGCCGGGGAAGAGCACGAAGACCAGGCACGAGCTCGCGGTTGTGCCGTTCTGGACAGTTTCGGGCAGCTCGGCCATGGCGCACTTGTCGAAGGCGTAGCTCTTGCCTCCCGCACCGACCTTCGCCGACGCGGAGCTGTCGTAGCCGGTCTGGTCGATCGAATCCAGCGAGAGGCGCTCGGGCACCGAGTTCTCATCGCCCAGATTCTTGGCGGCGACCGCGTCGACCGCGTCGTACCGCACGGTGTACCGCACGAAGTATGCGGTGGCCCCCGACGGGTAGTCGAAGTCCTCGATCTCACGGATCTTCGCCAGGTCGTCTTCGCTGCCCTGTTCCGGCTGCTGCACCGTAATGGTCGAGCGGTACTTGCCTTTGTCGATCGTCGTGCGCTCGAAGGTGCCGGCCGTGCCGAAACGTAACTGCGACCCCGGTGGGGTGCTGCCGTCACTGTTGTGTGACGCCTGGGTGTTCGAACCGGTCGACGTGCCCGACTTGATGGAGTTCGACGTGGTGGAGCTGGACCCGATCGTCTCGCTCGACCCGCCGCAGGCGGCGAGAACGAGGCTGGAGGTGAGTGCGATGCCGAGCGCTGCCGTCCGCAGTGGTGTGTTCATTGGTGTTTCTCCTTTGAGTGGTGTGAGCGAAGTACCTCGACACTCACCAGACGGTGACCGTGAGTCCGACGATCCGGTCGCCGCATGGGCAGGTCTTCCCATGCCACGGCGGGAACCGATGACCACCCGCCACCGTCGTCGGCCACGCTCACAATGGCTCGCTCGCGTCTGGACCAGGGCTGGCCAGAAAGAGATCGAGATTTCGCGCAGCCTGCGCCCGCTGGCACCATGACCGGGTGAGTTCCGGGGTCCACATCGCGTTCTACCGCTTCGTCCGCATCGACGACGTCGCGGCTGTCTGCGACCGACTGCGTCAACTGACCGAGGGACTGCTGGGGACGATCCTGGTCGCGGGTGAGGGCGTGAACGGGATGCTCGCCGCACCGCCCGAGCGCATCGACGCCTTCATCGATGAGGCGGCGGCGGATCAGACGGTCGGTGTCGCGTTCGGCGGGATCACCTACAAGCGCACCGCCTACGAGCGAATCCCGTTCTCCCGCATGATGGTCAAGGCCAAACAGGAGATCGTCCCGCTCGGTGTCGATGGTCTCGACCTGCCGTCACGCGTCGACGACGTGGCTGCCACCGACGTTCCGCCTCATGAGTGGCGCGAGTTGATCCGACGAGACGACGTCGTCGTCATCGACAACCGCAACTCTTTCGAGTTCGAGGTCGGCCGCTTCCGGGGTGCGGTCGACCCCGGAGTGGTGAACTTCCGCGATTTCCGCGACTTCGTCGAACAACACGCTCCGGAGTGGAAGGCCGAGGGCAAGCAGGTCGCGATGTACTGCACGGGTGGCATCCGGTGTGAGAAGTCGAGCCCCTGGATGCAGGACCTCGGCTTGAAGGTGCACCAGCTCCAGGGCGGAATCCTCAACTACTTCAAGGAGATTCCGGACGCGGACGCGGACTTCGACGGTGAGTGCTTCGTCTTCGACAACCGGGTCACCCTCGACACCAACCTGCGCGACGTCGGTCGCCAACGCTCCGACATCGACGGCTGAACGTGCCCACCCGTCGAAGCGTGTTGTCCGCGTCCGCGGCTGCTTTGCTTCCGAGGGCGCCCCACTCGCCGACCCCGGAACGTTTCGCCGCCAGGTCTCGTCTCAGGCCCGGGCATCAGCCAGGATGGTGCCGACCAGGGAGGGTGAAATGGTAGAACTCGTCGCGCGTTCGTCGCGCGTCATCGAGGCCAGGTTGCAGAAGTCGTCGGTGCGCGCGATCAGCGGTTCGATGGTTTCCTACCAGGGCCAGGTGCAGTTCAAGTCCGCCGGATTCGGCGGTGGCGCAGGCGTATTGGCCGGCCTCAAGCAGAAGGCGACCGGTGAGTCGCTGACCTTGATGGAGTGCACCGGCGACGGCGTCGTCCAGTTCGCCGTCAACGCGCAGTACGTCACCGTGCTGCCGCTGAACAACGAGACGATGCAGGTCGAGAGTCGCCAGATCCTGGCGCTTGCCGGCAACCTCAACACCAACGTCCAGTTCGCCGGAGTCGGCGGGATGTCCGGCGGACAGGGGTTGTTCACCACGACCGTCAGCGGCACCGGTCAGGTCGCGCTGCTGAGCGCGGGCGGCCCGCTGATCCACCTCGAGGTCAACCCGAACCTCCCGCTGGTCGTCGACCCGGACGCGTTCGTCGCGGCCAAGGGACAACTGCAGCAGTCGTTCGTCACCGACGTCTCCTGGCGATCCGCAGTCGGGCAGGGCGGCGGCGAGGCGTTCTCGCTGCGCTGGCAGGGCCAGGGCGTCGTCTCCATCCAGCCGGCGGAACGGTGATCGGCATGTTCGAGAAGGTCAACAGCAAGGTCGTGAAGGCCGACCTTGGGCGTACCGGTCCGATCGTGTCGCGCCGCGGTTCGATGCTCTTCTACTCCGGCCAGGTGCACTTCGCGCCGCACCAGATCCCGGGCGCCGGCGGCGCACCCGGTGGCATGGGCGCGATGGTCGGCTCCATGATGCGCAGCGAGCACGAGCGGACGATGATCGCTCAGGGCAACGGCCAGGTGCACTACGGATTCCAGGGGCTGGCATTGCACGTCATCGACCTGCCGCAGGGCGGACAGGTCACTGCCGACATGTCCCGGATGCTCGGTTACACCGCCGGGATGCAGGCGTCCATCGTTTCGACCCAGTCCCAGCAGGGCGGCGGAGGCGGGCTCCGCGGAGCACTTCGCGGGGCAGCCACCGGTGCGCTCACCGGCAACGGGATGTTCACCACCCAACTCAGCGGCGTCGGTGCGGTCGTGCTGGTCGCTCACGGCGAACTCATCGAGATCCCGGTCGGCAACGGCCCGGTGGTCGTCGATCCGCAGGCGTTCGTCGGCACGGTCGGCAACGTCCAGACCCAGCTGCAGTCGGCGATGAGCTGGCGGGACGCGGTGGGTCGTGGTTCGGGTGAGGCGATGCAGTTGCAGTGCAACGGTCAGGGAGTCGTGCTGGTGCAGGCATCGGAGGAGAAGCTGTGAGCAATGTTCTGAATCCCGGTGTGCTGCAAGGCAACGACACCATCCCGGGCAACGAGTACGCGTACTACTTCACGCTCGACCGTCCCTGGTTCATGAGCAAGGGCGCGATGATCGCCTACTACGGTCAGGCCAGCTTCCACGCGCTGACCGCGGGCATCGGAGCGGGCCTGCAGCAGATGGTCGCCGGCACTTTCAGCGCCCCGATGTACCAACAGGACTTCGTCGTCGTCGAGGGCCAGGGCACGCTGATCATCGGCGACCGTGGCTACACGATCAACAGCTACGACCTGGACGAGGGCAACCTCACCGTCCGCGCGTCCAACCTGCTCGCGTTGGAGCCGGGTATCCAGCTCAACCAGTCGATCGTGCCCGGCTTCCTCACCCTCATCGGCACCGGCAAGTTCCTCGCGTCCTCCAACGGACCGGTGATGTTCGTCGAGCCGCCGCTGCGCGTCGACCCGGAGGCACTCGTGGGCTGGGCCGACTGCCCGTCCCCGTCGCTGCACTACGACCAGAACTGGGTCAACAGCTTCATGTCGGCGGGCGCGGCGATGCTCGGCATCAACTCCGGTGAGGAGCGGCAGTACGACTTCACCGGCGCCGGCACCGTCCTGATCCAGAGCAGCGAGAAGGTCGTTGACGACCACCACGTGGTGCGCAACATCGAGCAGCAACTGCCGCTCGTCTCGCCGGCCGGCTTGGCGATGTTGCAGCAGCGGATCACGGCGCAGCAACAGCAGCAACACCACTGACGTCGGTGCGGAAAGGGCTCGACATACCCTGACAGGGTGACCGACCACACCCGTTTCGGCATCGCGCAGCGCCTCGTCGCGCTGGTCACGATCGTCCTTGCGGCCGGGCTCATCACCGCCGGTGCGACCACCAGAACGGTGGTCGAGCAGGCGTCGGAACGGTGGTCGAGCAGGCGTCGGAACGGTGGTCGAGCAGGCGTCGGAACGGTGGTCGAGCAGGCGCCAGAACGGTGGTCGAGCAGGCGTCAGAACGGTGGTCGAGTAGGTGCGGAGCGTTAGCGGAGTGCCGCGATCGAGACCACGTGAGTTGTCCTCGGGCGCAACTACTTCGTGGCACGCCGCTGCAGGATCTTGCTCAGGTCGGCCGACGGACGGTCGATGATCACCGTTGATCTTTCGTGCTCCCCGGGTCCCGGATCGGGTGCGTGCGCAGCTGGGGGACTTCGCGGCGGGCGCGGGCTCTCGACCGCAGTGGCGGACTCTCACCGGAGGTCGAAGGAGTGCCCGTGGCTTTGAGCGCGGGCAGTCTCTGCGTGGCAGTCGACACCACCACCGGTCGCCGGTTCGACCTGTACCGCGTCGAACGATGCTGAGCACCGGGCGGTCGTCACTGCGGCCACTTTCTTTGACTACGGGTGTAGTGGGGGGCTGAGCTGGACGGGTCCTCGAGCGTCGGGGAGCGACTCCTACGCTGACGTCCCATGAGTTCGAGCACGACGCAGCCGGTGACGGCCTCGGTCATGCCCACGGTCATGGCCGGCATCGTCTGTGGGCTCGTCGGTTTCACCTCCTCGTTCGCCGTCGTGCTGACCGGGCTTCGCGCGGTCGGTGCATCGCAGGCGCAGGCAGCCTCCGGACTCATGGCGCTCTGCCTGACGATGGGTCTGGGATGCGTGCTGTTCAGCTGGCGCCTGAAGATGCCGGTCACCATGGCGTGGTCCACGCCAGGTGCCGCGCTGCTCGCGGCTGCGGCTGCACCGCACGGCGGATTCGCTTCTGCCGTGGGCGCATTCATGGTCTGCGGCATCCTGCTCGCGCTCTGCGGGCTCATCCGCCCGCTCGGTCGCCTGGTCGAGTCGATCCCGGCCCCGCTCGCGTCCGCGATGCTCGCCGGGGTGCTGTTGCAACTGGTCATCGAACCGGTGTCCGCCGTCCAGGCGGACCCCTGGGCGATCGGACCGGTGATCCTCACCTGGGTGGTGCTCACCGCGCTCGCTCGCCGATGGGCGATCATCGGTGCGCTGCTCGCCGCGTTCGTGGTGATGGCGGTGCGCGGCGTGTTCGGACATCTCGATCTGTCCAATGCCGCACCCAGCCTGGGTTTCGTTGCACCGCAATGGGACACGGGAGCCATGTTCGCGATCGCGATCCCGCTGTGGATCGTGACGATGAGTTCGCAGAACATCCCGGGCATCGCGGTGCTGTCGTCCTTCGGTTACAAGCCGGGTCTGCGAGGTCCGCTGCTGTACACCGGCGGTGCATCGGCGGTCGGTGCGCGCTCGCGGGAGGTCACGCGATCAATCTCGCCGCGATCTCTGCCGCGCTCGCGGCGGGCCCTGAGGCGGGACCGGACCCGAAGCGCCGGTGGGTCGCCGGAATCTCCTGTGGGCTCACCTACCTCGCGTTCGGCCCGCTTGCCGGACTGGTGTCCGCCGTCGCCGTCGCGGCCCCGAAGGTGATCGTCGAGACCATCGCCGGACTCGCGCTGATCGCCACCTTCGCCGCTGCTGCCTGGTCCGCCCTGGCCCAGGAGAGCGCGCGTGAACCGGGTGCGATCGCGCTCGTCGTGGCGGCGTCCGGCATCACGATCGCCGGGATCGGTTCGGCGTTCTGGGGGTTGGTCGCGGGGCTGGTTTTGTACGTCGTGCTGCGTCGCCGGCCGGCCTGACTACCCTCGGGTGAGTGAGCCGAACCGTCGAACTTGCCCAGCAGATGAGCGACGACCTTCGTTCGTTGCGCCGCGACTTGCACCGCATCCCGGAGATCGGCCTGCGGTTGCCGCTGACCAAGGCGCGGTTGCTCGAAGCGCTCGACGGTCTGCCGATCGAGATCCACCAGAGCGACAACCTCGACTCGGTCGTGGGCGTGATCCGTGGCGGTGCCCGCACCGACGGACCCGTGGTGCTGCTGCGCGGCGACATGGACGCGTTGCCGGTGCAGGAACTTCACGAATCCGATTACTGCTCAACGCATCCCGGGGTCATGCACGCTTGCGGGCACGACATGCACGTCGCCGGTCTCGTCGGTGCAGCCCGCATCCTGTGCCAGCTGAAGGACGAACTGGCCGGTGACGTCGTCCTCATGTTCCAGCCCGCCGAGGAAGGCCCGGGCGGTGCCGAGCCGATGCTCGACGAGGGTCTGCTCGACATCGCCGGACGACCTGTCGAGGCGGCGTACGCGATGCATGTCGCCTCCGCCACCTTCCACAAGGGCACTTGGTGGACGACCCGCGGCGCCTGCATGGCGGCGGCGGAAGACGTCCAGATCGTCGTCCGGGGCGCGGGTGGTCACGGCTCCCAGCCGCACGTCGCCCTCGACCCGGTGCCGGTCGTCTGCGAGATCGCGCTTGCGATCCAGACCGCCGTCACGCGCCGGTTCGACGTCTTCGACCCGGTCGTGGCGACCATCGGACGCATCGCGGCGGGCACGAAGTCGAACATCATCCCCGACACCGCCGAGCTCGACATCACCTTGCGGTCGCTGTCCCAGGAGTCACGAAAGCGTTTGCGCGAGAGGGTGATCCGTCTGGCCGAGGGAATCTCGCAGGCCCACGGTCTGAGTGCCGAACATCAGGTGGTCGAGTCCTACCCGCCCACCGTGAACACCGATGCCGACTACGACCTGGGGCGGCAGGTGGTCACCGACCTGTTCGGCGCGGACGCCTACGTCGAGCGCGAGGACCCCGAGATGGGCGCCGAGGACTTCTCGTTCGTGCTCGAACGCGTTCCGGGCGCCTACTTCTTCCTCGGCTGCTGCCCGACGGACGACCCGAAGACGGCCGCCGACAATCACTCCCCACGGGCAGCGTTCGACGACGACGTCCTGTGGCAGGCGTCCGCCTGGCTCGCCGAGATGGCCCTGCGCCGCACTCAGCAACTACGCGCGTAATTAAGAAAACGGGTTGCTACCGCGACCAGTTCTCGAGCCTCGACAAGTGGTCGCTGTGACGATCGGAAACTTTGACTACGGGGGTAGAGGTGTTCGGTCGGGAACGCAAGCCAATGGGCAGGGCGTTCCGCCTAGAGTGGGGAACCAAATGGGGGAAGCCCCGCACGCAAGCGTGACGAGAGAGGCAATCCATGTCCGACCTTGACCTCGGCGGCCAGCCGACCAAGCCCACCCAGACCGCGACGAGCGCACCCGGCGGTGAGGGACTCGTCCTCGAAGCGCCCGCTGCGGTAGCCGTCGTCGAGGAGAGCCAGGCGGTGCAGGCCGTCCCGGTGAATGCCGAGGCGCAGTCCGAACTGGACAAGAAGGCGCAGGCGTACGTCGAAGACCTCACCAGCATGGACATGAAGTCGCCGGCCTTCACCGAGAAGGTCAACTCCATCGTTCTCATGGGTGACAGCGAGATCCGCAAGAGCTCCGAGGTCTCCAACCGGATGCTGCAGCGCCCGGCCGCCCAGGGCGGCAAGGACTCCGCGCAGGGCAAGGTGTCGGGAACGCTGGTCGACCTGCGTCGCACGATCACCGATCTCGACCCGAACCGTGCGGACCTCAAGGGCGCCAAGAAGATCCTGAAGTGGATGCCGGGCGGCAACAAGATCGAGAACTACTTCATGAAGTACCAGTCGGCGCAGAGCCACCTGGACTCCATCATCCGCAGCCTCGCCAGCGGCCAGGACGAACTGCGCAAGGACAACGCGTCCATCGACGTCGAGCGCACGAACATGTGGAACGCGATGCAGAAGCTGGGCGAGTACAACCAGCTCGCAACGGCGCTCGACAAGGCCGTCGAGAGCAAGATCGCCGGACTCGAGGCCGAGGGCCGCACCGAGGACGCGCAGATCATGAAGTCGGACGTGTTGTTCGCGGTGCGCCAGCGCCGGCAGGACATCATGACCCAGATGGCCGTGGCGGTTCAGGGCTACCTGGCGCTCGACCTCGTCCGCAAGAACAACGTCGAGCTCATCCGCGGCGTCGACCGCGCCCAGACCACCACGGTCGCGGCGCTGCGCACGGCGGTCATCGTCAGCCAGGCGCTCAGCCAGCAGAAGATCGTCCTCGACCAGATCACCGCGCTGAACTCCACCACGTCCAGCCTGATCGAGAAGACCAGCGAGCAGCTGAAGACGCAGGGCGTCGAGATCCACGAGCAGGCGGCGTCCAGCACGATCGAGATCGACAAGCTGCAGCGCGCGTTCGACAACGTCTTCCAGACGATGGATGCGATCGACACCTTCCGCTCGCAGGCCACGCAGAACATGGCGACCACCGTCCAGGCCCTCGAGGGTCAGGTGCAGCGCGCCAAGCCGTACCTGGAGCGTTCGTTGCGCAACCAGGGTGTGGACGCGACGACCTCGGCGCAGTTCCAGCCGCCGCAGCAGCGCCCCGGAATCCCGAACAACATCCAGCAGCAGGGTCCGCGGCAGGGCGAGCAGCCGCCGTACCCGCACCAGGGCGGAAATCAGTAAGTGGGGCTCCTGTCACGACTGTTCGAGCCCGGCCAGAACGGTCAGGCTCAAGGCGGTCAGGCCGCCCGCGGTTCGGTGATGTCGGACCGCGCGCGGGCGCAGTCCCAGCGAGGTGGCCGGGCGGTCGACACCACCGCGGCCACGCCGCCGCCCAAGCCGGAAGGGGACGACGTCCCCTCATTGCTGCGGCACAACCAATCGCTGGTGCTCGAGATCAACCAGAGCGCTGCGCACCTGCCCGGGCTCGGCGTCGTGCTCGCGCGCTCGGTCACCGACACCGTCCGTACCGTGCTCACCTCGCCCGAAGCGAACATGCTCGACATCTCGGTGCGGGTCGCGATCTTCGGCGTGCTGACCGACTACCTGCCCAGCACCATCCGGACGTACGTCGGCGCGTCACGCGCGGCGGCCCCGGGTTCGCCGGAGATGGCCGCCGCCGACGATCAGTTGGTCGAGCAACTCACCGCGCTGCGCCGCTCCGTGGGTGAGTTGGCCGAGGCGAGTCGGATGCGCGATGTGCAGGCGTTGCAGGTGCACGGGCGCTTCCTGGAGTCCAAGTTCGGTCAGTCCGACCTCGACCTCTGACCCGAAAGTCCGCAGGACGCGCGGGGTCAGCTCGCGCATCCCGCGGACACTCGGGCTGGTCAGGCGAGGGACAGGAACATCTTCTCCATCGTCGCGACGTCGAGTTCGCCGTTGTCGGGCTCGGCCATGCACTTGCGCAGTCCGACCGCGATGGTGGCGAATCCGGCTCGGTCGACCGCCTTCGACACAGCCGCCAGTTGGTTGACGATGTCCTGACAGTCGCGGCCCTCCTCGATCATCTTCACGATCCCGCCGATCTGCCCTTGGGCGCGCTTCAGCCGCCGGACGACGGCCTCCATCTCTTGTGGATCCAACTGCACCATCACCTGCTCCTTCGCATCCCGGACGGGTACCCCTGGGTGTATATCACCGGCCGGTGCCCGCGACCCAGGTGCGATAGCCGCCGTCGAGATTGCGGACCTCACGCCCGAGTTGGGTCAGCAGCCGCGCGGCGGTGTGTCCTCGCTGGCCGACAGCGCAGTGCACGATGAGGTCGCCGTCCGGCAATTCGCTCTGTCGAGAACGCAACTCGTCGACCGGGACGTTGATCGCGCCAGGAATCGCGCCGCGCTGGAACTCCTCCGGCGTGCGGACATCGATCAGGTGGGCGCCGGCGGCCAGTGCTGCGTCGAGTTCGTGCCACTGGATGGTGTCGGTGGTGGACTCGGCGAGGTTGTCGGCGATGTAACCGAGCATGTTGACCGGGTCCTTCGCGGAGGAGAAGGCCGGCGCGTAGGCCAACTCGAGATCGGCGAGCTGGGCCGCCTTCAACCCGCCGGCCATTGCGGTGGCGATGACATCGATCCGCCGATCGACGCCTTCTCGACCGACGCCCTGGGCGCCGAGGATCTCCCCGGTTTCGCCGTCCACCAGAAGCTTCAGCGCCATCTGCTGCGCCCCGGGGTAGTAACCCGCGTGCGACATCGGGTGGGTGTGAATCGCGCGGAAGCTGCGTCCGGCAGCGCGCAGGCGCTTGCCGTTCCAGCCGGTGGTCGCGATCTGCAGGCCGAGCAGTCCGACGATCGCGGTGCCGAGCACAGGGCGACCGGTTCCTCGTTGGCCGGCGATGTGGTCGGCGACGCGCCGTCCCTGAAGATTGGCGGTGTTGGCGAGCGGGACGAGGGTGGCGGAGCCGTCGAGCGCGTCCTTCTTCTCCACCGCGTCACCCACCGCGTAGATGTGCGGGTCGCTGGTGAGGTGCGAATCGTCGACCTGGATGCCGCCGCGCTCACCGATGATCAGTCCGGCCGCCTTGGCCAGAGTGACGTCCGGCTTCACCCCGATGGCCGCGACGACCACGTCGGCCGGGACGGTCGAGCCGTCGGCCAGCACGACATTGTCCGCACCGATCGAGGAGACGCCTGAGCCCAGTCGCAGGTCGATCCCGGCCTCACGCAACGCGGTGTGCACCGGAGCGACCATCTCGGGGTCCAGCGGCGCCATCACCTGATCAGCAGCCTCGACGATCGTGGTGGCAATTCCCTTGTGGTGCAGGTTCTCTGCGACCTCCAGCCCGATGAACCCGCCCCCGATCACGACCGCGGTGCGAGCTCCCGCGACCGCGTCCACCATCGCATCGGTGTCCTCGATGTCGCGCAGCGACAGCGCACGTTCGATGCCCGGGATCGGCGGACGCACCGGGCGAGCGCCCGGTGACAGCACCAGGAAGTCGTACGTGTGCGTTGCGACGGACCCATTCGCAAGGTTCTTCAGTTCGACCGTGCGGGATTCCTTGTCGATGCCGGTGACCTCGGTCGCCACCCGTACCTCGATGCCGAACCGTGCCGCCAATGACTGCGGCGTCTGCAACAGCAGCGCCGAGCGATCCTCGATGACGCCACCCACGTGGTAGGGCAGACCGCAGTTGGCGAAGGACACGTGCCCGCTGCGTTCGACGACCAGAATCTCGGCTCGCTCATCGAGCCGCCGCAACCTCGTGGCCGTGCTCATGCCACCGGCCACACCTCCGACGATGATGATCTTCATGGACAGAACAATACCCCGGGGGGTATAAATTATTCCAGCCGAGATCAAGAGAAGGAGAGCGACATGTGTCGTCCGGTGAAGTGCAAGCAGTGCGGCAGGACGACCTGGGCGGGGTGCGGTCAGCACGTCGACCAGGTCAAGCGCGCAGTACCGGCGGGCCAGTGGTGCGCCGGGCACGCCGATGCGTCGAGGAACAAGCCGGGTTTCCTCAAGCGCATGCTGGGCTGAGCACCGAAAGTCCGCAGGACGCGCGGGTCAGCTCGCCGATCCTGCGGACTTTCGGGGGTCAGGTGGTCCAGGGCGCGAGGGCGTCCGCCTCGGCCCTCAGTCGTTCGGCCCGCTCATGCTGTCCGAGGCGCTCGCACGATGCGGCCTCTGCTTCGCGTAGATCGACCTCGGTCTCGATGATGAACTGCACTTCGTGCGGAGTGAGCTCGTGCCGTGGGACGTCGGTGGCGCCGGCCCCGCTCGGTGATTCCTCGATCGACCCACCGCGACCGTCCGCAGGCACCGCTGCGGCGTTCTGCAGCGCGGAGATGGCGGTCCGTAACGCCATCACGGCGGGCTGATCGCGGTCGTGCATCGCCTCGTTCAGTGCGGCTCGTAGCTGGGCCAACGTCTCCTCGAGTTCCATGCACCCATGGTGTCGCCTCGGCGCTTGTTCGTTGCGCAAACGAGTCACGTGGACTTGCGAGCGGGCACCCATGTCTGCCTTGAATAGATGCTTCAGGCACGACAACTGCAACGACGGACGACGGGGGCATTTTGTGCTGCCGCCGACGAGGAGACCGATTCATGAGTTCATCGACACCGCCATCGACCACCACCGACAGTCCGCCGGGGGACGGCAAGAAGCGCTTGGTGGAGGCGCCACGGGTCTTCTGGCCGGCCGCGATCATTCTGCTGTTGTTCGTAGCTGCCGCGCTCATCATGCCGAGCCAGATGAACGACGTGCTGACCAAGGCGAACGACACGGTCGTCCGCGATCTCGGTTGGTTCTACGTCATCACCGTGACCGGGTTCGTGTTCTGGGCACTCTGGCTGGTGTTCTCGCCGATGGGCAACATCGTCCTGGGTAAGCCCGAGGACGATCCGGAGTTCTCGCTGCCGTCATGGTTCGCAATGCTGTTCGCCGCCGGCATGGGCATCGGCCTGGTCTTCTGGGGCGTCGCCGAACCGCTCAACCACTTCTCGTCACCGCCGCCCGGCACCGGCACCTCCGAGCCCGCCAGGGCGCGCGCCGCGATGGACACCACCTTCCTGCACTGGGGCCTGCACGCCTGGGCCATCTACGTGGTGGTCGGTCTGTCCGTCGCCTACGCGGTGCACCGCAAGGGACGCAGCATCTCCATCCGTTGGGCGCTCGAACCGCTGCTCGGTGACCGGGTGAAGGGCTGGCTGGGTGACGTCATCGACGTCCTCGCCGTCGTCGGCACCCTGTTCGGCGTCGCCACCTCGCTCGGGTTCGGCGTCTCGCAGGTCGGCGCCGGCCTGGGACACCTCGGCGTCGCTGAGACCGACGACTCCGGCACGGTCAGCACCTGGCTGCTGGTCGCGCTCATCATCGGCATCACCGCCGTCGCGACGATCTCGGTGGTCACCGGCGTCGACAAGGGCATCAAATTCCTGTCGAACCTCAACATGGGCGTCGCGGGACTGCTGATGCTCATCGTCCTGGTGCTCGGACCCTCGATGTTCCTGATGGCTGACTTCGTGGAGCAGCTGGGCTCCTACCTGCAGAACTTCCTCTCACTCAGCTTCCGCACGCTCGCCTTCGAGGGCGACGCCGGCAAGGACTGGCTGTCCGGTTGGACGACGTTCTACTGGGGTTGGTGGATCAGCTGGTCACCGTTCGTGGGCGTGTTCATCGCCCGCATCTCGCGCGGACGCACGGTGCGCGAGTTCGTAGCCGGCGTCCTGCTCGTCCCGACCCTGCTCGGGTGCCTGTGGTTCGCGATCTTCGGCGGCTCCGGTCTGCACCGCGAGATCTTCGGCGATAAGGGTCTGATCAAGGACGGCAAGGTCTCGACCGACCTGGCCATGTTCCAGTTGCTCGACGGACTGCCCGCTTCGACGCTGCTCAGCGTCATCGCGATCGTCCTCGTGGTGGTCTTCTTCGTGACCAGCTCCGACTCCGGTTCGTTCGTGGTCGACATGATCGCCTCGGGCGGCAACCCGAACCCGCCGGTGTGGAGCCGGGTGATGTGGGCCTCGCTCGAGGGCGGCATCGCCGCAGCCCTGATCCTCACCGGTGGAGCGGGAGGCGAGGGCCTCGCCGCACTGCAGACGATGGCGATCCTGGTCGCGTTGCCGTTCAGCATCGTGCTGATCCTGATGGCGATCTCGACCGGCAAGGAACTTGTCGGCAAGCACGCCGAACTCGTGCACGGTCGCCGTCGCCGGTTCGAGAAATCGATCCGCGACGAGATCCGCAGCGAGATCGATGCCATCCGGCACAACCTCAAGCGGGGAAGCGACGACGGCCGTCGCTGAGCGACTCACCACGACGGACGCGTCACCGGTAGGTGGCGCGTCCGTCGCTTTCCCAACCACCCGCGCAGGCCACCGACGACCCATCGTCAGCGTCTCCCGATTAGGGTGGCGAGCGTGAGTCCGATGGCGAAGGGGGCCAATGTCGCCCTCACCCGTGAAGTGCCCGGCCTGAAGGGCCTGGTCGTCGGCGTCGACTGGGACGCCGGAGCCGAGCGTTTCCTGCACGACAGCCTCACCCTGCTCACCGTGCTCTGCGGCAGCGACCGCAAGGCACTCAGCCAGGAGCACGTCGTCCACTTCAACCAGATGGTCTCGGCCGATCTGTCCACTGGACACGTCGCCGACACGATGGGTGACGACGACGAGCAGGTCGAGGTCGATCTCAGCGGCGTGCCGGACGAGGTGCAGCGCATCGTCTTTGTTCTCTACGTCAACGAGGGCGGCGGCGGACGCCGGACGCTCGGACAGTTGCGGCGCCTGGTCGTCCGAGTGCTCAACCTCGACGGCGGAGCATCCGTGGTGACCACGGACGATTTGGTCCCCGGCCTGCGCGGCGAGACCGCGCTGTCGCTCATCGAGCTCTACCGCCACTCGGGCGAATGGAAACTGCGGGTGCTCGGCGCCGGCTACTCCGACGGGCTCAAGGGAGTCGCGCGCGACTTCGGGGTCAACCTATGAGCGACTTCGGTTTCCTTCGTCGCCGCGAGCAACCGCAGGCGGCGTCGCGACCGGCATCGAACGGTTCGAGCGCCTCACCGGTCGCCGACTTCCTGACCGGACGCGCGGCGCGCCCGGGCCGTGATGCCGCTCCAGCCCAGTCACCGGTCGCCGATCGGCCTGCAGCGCAGTCGAATCCGCTCGACCTGTCCCGCCCCGAAACCCCCGCACCCGCACCGTCGCCCCCTCAGCCACAGGCCTCGTCCGCCGGAAGGAACCCGCTCGATCTGAGTGGCTCCGACCCGACGCCTGCGCCGGGTCGCTCCCAGGGATCGAGCGGTGGGGGAGGCAATCCGCTCGACCTCGGCGGATCGGATCCCACCCCGCCGAGCCGGCCGTCTGCGCCGCGCTCCAACCCGCTGGACCTCGGCGGATCCGAGCAGCGGGTCGAGCAGAGGGTCGAGCCGCCGAGCAGAAACGCGCCCGTCCCGACGAGCAACAACCTGCTCGACCTGTCCGGTCCGTCCGGATCGGCGCCGGTGCAGGCTTCCACCGGAAGGTTCGCCCCGTTGGTCAACCACGAACTCGGCCTGCCCACCCTCGACGAAGGAGAACGACGCATCCTGACGGTCGAGGACCCCGTCGTCCACCTCACCCGTATGCAGTCGTCCGCAGGCGCGTTGGAGTTCACCGTTGCGACCGCGCAGCCGAACCAGTTGCTGCTGGGCTGCCTGTTCGAGACCGTCGACCAACGTGAGTCGATCGTGCTGCCGGGCATGCGTCCGCAGGGTCCCGACCCGCACAGTCCGATCTTCCGCTCGACCACCCAGGGCGTCACGATCAACCTGCGCGGGATCAAACGCGCCGCGAGATTCTTCGTCATCGGGCTGCCGCAGACATCCGACCGGTCGATGCCCGGGGGTACCTTGGTGGTGCAGACCTACGGGGGGTCGCGGTTGGAGGTCGTTCTCGACCGCTCGGCCACCTTCGGGGCCAAGGCGCTGATCACCGGTTACGTCGTGGAAGGAAGAATCGTGCTCCGAGCGGAACACGACCCCTTCAGCGGAACGTTGCAGCAGGTGGCCGGCGTCTACGGATACGACCAGATGACTTGGCGCGATCCGTTCACGCCACTGTTCTGAAGACTTCAGGACCGTTCGAACGACCATCAGGCCCCGCGCCTGAGCAGAAAGGGAAGAAACATGGCAGTCAGCCTCAGCAAGGGCGGCAACATCTCGCTGGCCAAGGCCGCACCCGGCATGACCACGGCGATCGTCGGTCTCGGCTGGAACCCGCGCACCACCGACGGTGCCCCCTTCGACCTCGACGCGTCCGCGCTGCTGTGCGGCGCCGACGGCAAGGTCCGCAGCGACGCCGACTTCGTCTTCTACAACAACCTGCAGGCCGACAACGGCGCCGTCACCCACCAGGGTGACAACCGCACCGGTGAGGGCGACGGCGACGACGAGCAGATCCAGGTCGACCTGACCCGTGTGTCCGCAGACGTCGAGAAGGTCGTCTTCATCGCCTCGATCGACCAGGCCGACCAGCGCGGCCAGAACTTCGGTCAGGTCGCTGACGCCTACATCCGCGTCTTCGACGCCGACGACCCCACGAATGCCGAGAAGGGCGTTCGCTTCGACCTGGGCGAGGACGCCTCGACCGAGACCGCGCTGATCTTCGGCGAGCTGTACCGCAACGGTGGCGAGTGGAAGTTCCGCGCCATCGCCCAGGGCTACTCGAGCGGCCTCGGTGGCGTCATCACCGACTTCGGCCTCTCGGTGGGTTGATCCACCGCTTGAACCACCACTGATCGCAGCCGCCTCAGTCACGCTGAGGCGGCTGCGTCGTGCCTGAACCCCCGTCACGAAAGCAGAAATGAAAGCTCTTCGGCACTTCACTCCGGACCTGATCGTCGCGGCGATCGTCCTGATCGTCGCCTTCTTCTACGACGGCTGGGCAGCCGTCGTCCTCACCGCCATCCTGATCCTCGTCGAGATCGTGTTCTCGTTCGACAACGCGGCGGTCAACGCCAAGTACCTCGTGCGACTGAACGAGTTCTGGCAGAAGATCTTCCTGACGATCGGCGTCCTGATCGCCGTCTTCGGTATGCGGCTGGTCTTCCCGTTCCTCATTGTCACCCTCACCGGTGGCATCGGCCCGATCGAGGCGGTCAATCTCGCGCTGGAGAAGGGCAACCCGGAAACCCCGGGCACCTACGGCTACATCCTGAACGAGGCACACCCGAGCATCGCCGCCTTCGGTGGAATGTTCCTGCTGCTGCTGTTCCTGGACTTCCTGTTCGACGAGCGCGACATCCTGTGGCTGAAGTGGATCGAGCGTCCGCTGCAGAAGCTGGGCAAGCTCGATGTGCTGTCGGTGATCATCGCCGGTATCGTGTTGCTGCTTGCCGCGGAGTACCTCGCCGAGACCACCGAGATCCGCAACCAGGTGTTGTTCGCCGGCCTGCTCGGCATCGTCCTGTACCTCTCGGTCAACGGCCTGTCGTCGATGATGGAGGCCCGCGAGGAGGAGAAGGACCACGAGTTCGAGGAAGCCGAGTCGCGTGGTGAGGTCGTCAAGCTCGCGGGTAAGGCCGCGTTCTCGATGTTCATGTTCCTGGAGGTCCTGGACGCCACGTTCAGCTTCGACGGAGTCATCGGCGCCTTCGCCATCACGCCCGACCCGCTGATCATCATGATGGGTCTCGGTGTCGGTGCGCTCTGCGTCCGTTCGATGACCATCTACTTGGTGCGCGAAGGCACACTCGCGGAGTACCGCTACCTCGAGCACGGCGCCCACTGGGCCATCGGTGCGCTCGCGATCATGCTGATCCTGACCATCCAGGCGCACCTGAGCGAGTTCATCATCGGCGGAGTCGGCATCGCGTTCATCGCGGGAGCGTGGATCTCCTCGGTCGTCGCCAACAAGAGGGACGATGAAACCGACGACTCCGGCCACCCGTTGGCTGAGAAGACAGCAACAACCAACAGCTAGGAGACGCACGATGAGCATCAACCTGAGCAAGGGTCAGACCGTCAACCTGGCCAAGCAGGACGGCGGCCAGTTGTCCCGCGTCCGGATGGGCCTGGGCTGGGACACCAAGATCGTCACCAAGAAGGGCCTGTTCGGTGGCAGCAAGCAGGTGCAGAAGGACATCGACCTGGACGCGTCCGCGCTCCTGATCGGTGGGGGACGTGTGCTCGACACCGTCTACTTCGGCAATCTGCGCAGTCAGGACGGTTCGATCCAGCACACCGGTGACAACCTCACCGGTGCCGGTGACGGCGACGACGAGTCGATCGTGGTCGACCTGACCGCCGTCTCGGGCTCGGTCGAGCACATCGTGTTCGTCGTGAACTCCTTCTCCGGTGAGAACTTCTCCGAGGTCGACAACGCGTTCGTCCGGGTCGTCGACTCGAACGCGAACGACACCGAGTTGGCCCGCTTCCAGCTGTCGGGTTCGGGCACGCACACCGCGCTGGTGATGGCGAAGGTGTCGCGTCAGGGCGGCGGCTGGACCTTCACCGCCGTCGGGCACCCCGGCAACGGACGCATCGCCCGCGAGTTGGAGCCCCTGGCTCTGCAGGTCGTCTGACCCGCAACCTACTGTTCACCGTCGAACCCACCAGGCCCGCCTGGTGGGTTCGACGTTTGTTAGTAGGTTCGGGGGGTGCGTGCCGAAGCAATCAGCCTGGACATCTGGGGAACGCTGCTTCGCAGCGACCCCGACTTCAAACCTGCCCGCAACGAGATGCTGCGTCGTGCTCTCGCCGCGGACGTCGACCCCGACTTCTTCGACGAGGCGATGCGGACGATGGACCGCGAGGCCGACGAGATCTGCATGGCCCGCGGCACGGACGTCGGGTTCGCCGAACGCGTCCAGCTGACCCTCGTCCACCTGGCCCGACCGGCCGCAGAACACGCGGATCAGGTCGCCCATCCCGCTGACATTCGCGAGGACGTCGTCCGGGAGCTGATGGAGCAGCAGGCGCAGATGGCCCGCGAACACCACCCGATAGCCCTCGACGACCGCATCCCCGCGCTGGTCGCCGAGCTGGCCGAAACGCGTCCGGTGATCCTGACCAGCAACACCGGGATGCTGCCGGGCGTCCTGATGCGTGACCTGCTGGCGCTGGCCGGATTCACCGGGAATCTCGGCATGGTCTTCTCCAACGAGGTCGGTTGGGCCAAGCCGGACCGGCGAATCTTCGAGAAGACTCTCACCCTCGCGGAAGCAACCAACGGGGAACGTATTGCGTCATCCTGCGTTGTACACGTCGGCGACAATCCGCTCGCCGACGAGCAGGGTGCACGTGACGCCGGAATGACAGCCGTGCTGGTCGTGCCTGACGGCAAGAGCACCGTGGACGCGTTGGAAGCGTTGCGGTGAACTGACAGCAGTCGCGCGGGGGCGCGGCCGACGTGAGGGGACACGATGAATTCGACCTGCGTCACCACCGCGCGCCTGATCGGCCCGGTCGACGCCGTCCGCACCAGTGACGGCGCACCGTTCGACACAGACACCTACTCCCGGATGAAGCACGGTGACGCGGACGCGATCCGCGCGCTGGGCGACCTGCTCGCCGACGCGCTCATCGAGCAGTGTCCGCACCTGATCACCGACGACGCCGTGCCCACCTTGCCGGTGGCGTACCTGGCGGTCCGCCCGTCCTGCTGGTTCCTCGCCGACGCTGTGCTCGACCGCCTGAACGCCGAGCGGGCGAACCGCGGTTTGCCCGGTGGGCGCATCGTGCAGGTGCACAAGGACTCTGTCACCCACACCGACTACGCCGCCTCCACGCAGGCCGAGCGTGAGGCCGAGTTGGCTCGTATCGGGTTCGTGCTGGCCGAGCCGATCGACGGCACGAACTGCGTCGTGATCGACGACGTCCGCGTCACCGGGCTGGCCGAACGCACCGTGCTGACTGCCCTCGAGGCGTCCGAGCCGAAGAGCCTGGTCACCGGGTACGTCGCGATCTGCGAACCCGAACTGGCTGCGTCCCCACACGTCGAGTCGGCACTCAACCACGCCAGCATCACCTCGATCCTGCAGATGGTGCCGGCCGCGCAGGCCGGACGCTTCCACCTCACGATCCGCTTCCTCAAACGCGCACTCGCCTCGCCCGAACTGGAGCCCTTCCTCGTTCAGGTGCCGCAGGCGCTCGTGCAGGAGATGTACGACGGCGCGGTCGCCACCGGCGAGATCTTCATGGCCGGTTACCCCGAGGGCATGGCCACGCTGCGAGCCGCCCTCGAACGGGAGGTCGTCCATGTCTGACCGAATCGCGCTGCACACGCTCGCCGCCGACGCCTGCGTCCTGCCGTCGGACGGCGTTGTCCCGGCCATCGACTACAGCCGGTTCAAGTACGGCGACGGCGTCGCGTCCATCGCGTTCGGCCGGGCGCTCGCCGACCGTTTTCACGCGATCGTCGCGCCGCGCGACGGTGAACGGATCTTCGTCACCTCCTCCGGGTACGGAGCGGTCCCGCCGGCAGCCCGGTCCCTGGTGTCGCCGTTCGTCGCGCGCATGCGCCGTCTGGCACCCGGTGTGGAGCTGAAGCCGCTGCGGGTGCACCGTCTCGGTGTCTCGCCCGGCGACTACGCCACGATGGACGCGGCCGCGCGTGAACTCGCGGTCGGCGCGAAGTCGATGCACGTCGACCCACGCATCGACGTCTCCGGCGCCCGGGTGATCGCCCTCGACGACATCCGCGTCACCGGCACGCACGAGCTGGCGATGGACGGCTGCCTCAACGAGGCCGGTGCGTCCTGGATCGACCATCTGTACATCGTCGACGCGCACAGTGCTGCCGGGCGTCCGTCGCTGGAGTCCGACCTCAACGGGGTCGCCGCGTCGAGCGTCGAGGATCTGCTCGTGATCGTCGACTCGCCCCGCTTCGTCCCGAACGCCCGGTTGGCGAAGAAGATCACCACCCTCGGCCGGTTCGACCAGGAGCGCTTCCTGGCCGCTGTGCCGCCGACCGTCGCGGCGTGGATCCTGGACGCCGTCGAGCGCGACGGCCTGAGCCACGTGCCCGCGTACGCCACCGGCTTCCGCCGCCTGCAGCTCACGGCGGAAGCCCTGGCGAAGACCACCGCCACCGCGTGATGCCCGCCGGCACCTGACCTCGCGGCGATTCAGCGGCGCATGATCTTGCGCGACAACGCGTTTCCGCTGAACTGCGCGACCTGCACGATCACCACGATGATCGCGACCGCGACCCAGGTGACGGTCCAGTCGAAGCGCTGGTATCCGTACGTGATCGCGAACTGACCCAAACCGCCACCGCCGATGGCGCCGGCGATCGCGGTCATGTCGACCACCGCGACGAGGGCGAAGGTGTAACCGAGCACCAGCGGGCCGAGCGCCTCGGGGATCAGCACCGTCCGGATTGTCCGCCACGGTGACGCACCCATCGCCTCGGCCGCCTCGATCACGCCGGGGTCGACGGAGACGAGGTTCTGCTCGACGATGCGCGAGATGCCGAACGTGGCAGCCAGCGCGAGCGGGAACAGCACGGCACGCGTCCCGACCGTCGTCCCCATCACGTTGAGCGTCAGCGGACCGACCGCGGTGATGAAGATGATGAACGGGATCGGCCGGACGATGTTCACCAGCAGGTTGAGCACGGTGTAGACGGCGCGGTTGGCCAGGATGCCGCCGGCGCGGGTCGTGTAGAGCAGCACGCCGAGGACCAACCCGAGCCCGCCGCCGACGACCACGGTCACCGCGACCATCAGCAGCGTTTGCCAGATCGACTCCTGCAGAATCGGCGACAGTACACCCCAGTCGGTGTCGTTACCCATCAGGCGACCTCCCTCACGGTGGCGATGCGGGCGAGTTCGTCGACGACGGTCTGGACGTCGGACTCCTGCCCGGTCAGGTTGAGCGTGAACGTGGTGAGGTCGTCGCCCTTGATCCGGGTGACACCTCCGTGGACGAACTCCAGCCCGACACCGCGCTCACCGACGCGTCCGATGACTGCGCCGAGGTTCTCGCCCGGGTTCGCGGTGACGGTGATCAGACGTCCGCGGTAGGAGGCTTCGAGTTCGTCGATCTCCTGCTCGTCCGGTTGGGTGTCCAGCGTCGCGCCGACGATGCGGCGGGTGGCGTCGGCCTTCGGTGCGGAGAAGATCTCTCGGACGCTGCCGTGCTCGACCATGCGTCCGGCGTCCAGCACCGCGACGCGGTCGGCGAGCGAGCGGACGACCTCCATCTCGTGGGTGATGACGACGACGGTGGTGCCGAGCTCCTCGTTGGCCTTGCGCAACAGCGCGAGGACGTCGCGGGTCGTGTCCGGGTCGAGGGCACTGGTCGCCTCGTCGGCGAGCAGGATGGACGGCTTGGTGGCGAGTGCGCGGGCGATGCCGACCCGCTGCTTCTGGCCACCGGACAGTTCCTCGGGATAGGACCAGGCGCGCTCGGTGAGACCGACGAAGTGCAGCAGTTCGGTGATGCGCTCGTAGATGTCGCGCTTGCTCCACCCCGCGAGTTCGAGCGGATAGGCGACATTGCCGTAGACGGTGCGCGAACGCAGCAGGTTGAACTGCTGGAAGACCATCCCGATGTCGCCGCGAACTTCGCGGATCTTCTTGGGGGACAATCGGTTCAACGTGTGGCCGTCCACGGTGACGGTGCCGTCGGTGGGTGCTTCGAGTCCGTTGATCAGGCGCACCAGGGTGCTCTTGCCCGCGCCGGAGAAGCCGATGAACGCGAAGATCTCACCGGGCTCGATGTCGAGAGTGATGTCGTCGAGGGCGCGCACGGACGCCTTGCCGCGCTTGAAGGTCTTGCCGACTCCTTCGAAGCGGATGATGGGTTCGGTCATTTCGCCGCGATGTCCTTCTCGAGCCGCTGCAGGATCTTGCTCAGCTCGGCCGCCGGACGGTCGATGATCACCGCGGTGTTCTTGGTCTCCTTCTTCTTAGCAGCGAGGACCTCGGGGTTGTGCCAGATCTTCACGACCTTGGCGTAGGTCGCGTTGTTCTTGTCCTCGGCACGGGAGACGACCACGTTGATGTACGGCTCGGCGTTGCGCGACTTCGGGTCGTCCTGGAACAGCGCCTTGTTCGGATCGAGGTCGGCATCGAGCGCGAAGTTGTTGTTGATGATCGCGCCGTCCACGGAAGGCAGGGACGCGACGGTCTGTGCGGCGTCCACGGGCACGACGGTCACCTTCGAGGCGGCCTTGTCGATGTCGGCCGGTGTGGACAGGGCGTTGCCGCCGTCCTTGAGGGTCAGCAGTTTTGCCGCCTGCAGCACCAGCAGCGCTCGTGCCTGGTTGGTGGCGTCGTTCGGGATGGCGATCTTGCCGCCGGCCGGGATCTGGTTCAGCTTCTGGTGCTTCTTGGAGTACAGCGGGAGCGGGGTGATGACGGTCGCGCCGATGGGCGTGAGGTTCTGCTTCGCCTCGACGTTGTAGCTGCCCAGGAACTGCAGGTGCTGGAACAGGTTGAGATCGATCTGTCCCTGGGACAGGGCCGGGTTCGCCTGCGTGTAGTCGCTGAAGCTGACCGGCTCGATGGTGAGGCCCTCGGCCTTGCCCAGGCGCTGCATGATCGGCCAGATGTCACTGTTCGCCTCGGTGGTGCCGACCTTGACGGTGGTCAGCTTCGGGCCGCTGCCGTCGTCACCCGCGGTGGCTCGGCCGATGCCGAACCCGGCGGCGAGGGCGAGTGCGCTGGCACCCGCGATGAGGCTGAGCCATTTGCCGCGGTCGTGGCCCGGGTACGGCGGCAGAGGCGGGATGGCGGAGTCGGACGCAGGCACAGCGAAACCCTTCGAACATATAACTCTTAACTATGCAATGAATAACAGAACGCTATGGAAGAGCCAGGCCATTGGTCAAATTTTTGGCCTGTGAGGGCGGTCACGGCGGGGCGGGCCAGGTTTTGCTGCGGACGGGAAGGCGAATAACGACGCGGAACGCCGTGGCTACTGCATAGTAGGGACGCATGGGACAGCGAGTTCATGCCTTCACCGACGACGCCCTCGGCGACCTGGACGCGACCGGGGTTGCCGAAGCGATCGCGTCCGGCTCGATCTCGGCGAGCGACGCGGTCGAGGCCGCCATCGTGCGCGCCGAAAAGTTGAACCCCACGCTGGACGCATTGATGCGCGATGACTTCGCACGAGCCCGGCGACGGGCCGGGGAGAGCCGAACCGGCGCGTTCGCGGGGGTGCCGGCGGCGTTCAAGGACAACATCCCGGTGGCCGGCCTGCCGATGACCGAGGGATCGGCGGCGTTCCCGCGCACCCCGCACCAGAAGAACGGCGCCGTCGCGGCGCAGTACCTGGCCACCGGCCTGATCCCGATCGCGACCACGACCATGCCCGAGTTCGGGTGGACCTGTTCGACGGAGTCGCGCATCTTCACCACCCGAAATCCCTGGGACACAGATGTTTCCGCAGGCGGGTCGTCCGGTGGATCAGCCGCGCTCGTGGCGTCCGGCGTCGTGCCCATCGCCCACGGGAACGACGGCGGAGGGTCTGTGCGCATCCCCGCAGCAGCCTGCGGACTCGTCGGGCTCAAGCCGACGCGTGGACGTCTGCGCCTCGGTGACGCCGGCAAGATGCCGGTGCGCATCGTCAGCGACTCGGTGCTCGCCCGGTCGGTGCGCGATGTCGCCCGCTTCTACGCCGAGGCTGAGAAGACCTACAAGAACCGCACGCTGCCGGCCATTGGCCGCATCGAGCGCCCACTCGAGCGGCCACTGCGGATCGGCCTGATGCTCGACTCGCCGGTCGCCCCGGCGACCGACCCCCAGGTGCGGACTGTGGTGGAGACCTTCGCCGCGTCCCTCGAAGCGCTCGGGCACACCGTCGAGCCCTACGCGGTGAACGTGCCGCAGTTCTTCGCCGACGACTTCTCGCGCTATTGGCAGTTCCTGGCGTTCATGGGGTCGAGCCAGGGGGAGAAGTTGTTCGGCAAGGGATTCGACGCGTCCAAACTCGAGCCGCTTACCGTCGAACTCGCCCGCCGCGGCAAGGCCTCGTTGCCGAAGGCGCCGCTCTACTTTGCGCGCCTGCTTGCCTCGAGTGCTGCGAGCCGCCGGGAGTTCCGGCGCGGCCCGGACGTCGTGCTCACTCCGGTGCTCACGGCGCCCACTCCCGAGTTGGGTTTCCTCGGTCCGGACGTCGACCCATCGGTGCACTTCGATCGTCTGCTTGACCTCGTCGGATTCACCCCACTCGCCAATGCGTCTGGAGCTCCTGCAATTTCGTTGCCGGCGGGGGTCGACGACCGGGGTTTGCCGGTGGGCGCGATGCTGTCGGCCACCCACGGCGCCGAGCGGTTGCTGCTCGAGCTCGCACTGCAGGTGGAGCAGGCGCATCCTTTCGAGCGGATCCAGGATGCATTCCCGGGCGCCGAGCAGTAGCCGGGGCCGGCGCGCCGGTGCGGCACTGTGCAGCGACCGGTAGAACTGTCTGCGTGACCGTGTTGATTCTTGGCGGGACGGCCGAGGCGAGAGCGCTCGCCGACGGCCTGGTGGCCGCCGGCGTGCCGCTGATCTCCTCGCTCGCCGGACGCGTCCAGCACCCGCGCCTGCCGGCCGGACCGGTGCGTTCGGGCGGGTTCGGCGGGGCCGAAGGACTCGCCCGTTACCTGCAGACGGAGCAGATCGAGTTGCTCGTCGATGCCACCCATCCCTACGCCACGGCGATGACGGCCAATGCGGCGCAGGCGTCGCGGCTCGCCGACGTGCCGGCGGTGCGGTTGGCGCGGCCCGGGTGGGCGCACCACCCTGACGCCGACTCGTGGACGTGGGTCGACGACCACCAGGAGGCGTTGCAGGCAGCCGAGGACCACCTGCGGCACACCGGCGGCGTGCCGTTCCTCAGCACCGGTCGGCAGACCTTGCCGCACTACGCCGCTTGGCGTGAGATGCCGGTGCTGGTGCGGGTGGTCGAGCCGCTCGACGACGCGCCGCCGGCATGGACGGTCGTGCTCGATCGTGGCCCCTACACGCTCGAATCGGAGCGAGAACTCTTGCAGCGCAACAACATCGGCGTGCTGCTCAGCAAGGACTCCGGCGGTGCCTACACCGCCGCCAAACTCACCGCGGCCGGCGAACTCGGCGTGCGGGTGGTCGTCGTCCGCCGCCCGGACGTGCCGTCGGGGCTGGTCGAGGAGCCGAGCGTCGAGGCCGTGCTAGGGCGGATCGTCGCCGGACGCTCAGCCACGGACTGATCATCATCGAGCAACAGCGGTGCAATGCGCGTGGCCTTGCTCGGATTGTGTCGTGTGCTCTTTTTGCAACGATGGTGGCGCCCGGTCGTTCTAGGGAGTTCCAACGTGGAGGTCCACGCGAGCGAGGAACTTGAACGGCGGCCCGAAACCTGTCCTAGCCGAAGCCGCTGCTGCTGTACTTTCCTTCGGGATCGGTCTCTTGTTCGAGGGGGCCGGGAGGACTTCCTTTCTTTGTGGAGTCTCTCTCGGAAGAGGAGAAGGAGAAGTATCGGCAGCGCGCCCGGATCGGTGGGTAGGGCTACTCGCAAACTCACGGATCAACGAGCGCAGCCCGGCGCTGGCTCCGGCTCCGGCTCCGGCTCCGGCTCCGGCTCCGATGAGCTGTAGCTGGAATGTGGCAAATGGGTCGCTCGAGCCCGGCGTAAAGGTAGGACGCTACTTGGCGAACTCGACGCTACGCCACTGCTGGTGAGGTCGTCGACCAACTGCTCACGGTCGACGAGCGAGTGAGCCGCTGCATCGACGCGACCAGCATCGTGTCGCCGCGTCGCAAATATCGCAGTGCAGTGGCGAGCCGTCCCGGCCTTCCCTGTTCTCGCCGGACACATGGCCGGTGAACAGTTCCCCGACCATTCCAATCGCGCTCAGTTGACGGTCGAGGTTCTGTGACGTCGACGAGATGCGGGCATATCCGAGGACCTGTCCAAGCACATCTAGACCCTAGACGGAAAGTGTCCGGAAAAGCTGATCGGATCCCATTCGGACGCGTCGTTCCGGGGTGCTGTGACTTCGTTGTCAGTTTTCGAAGTCCACTGCACGAGTGTCCGAAGTCGACTGCACATTTTAAGGTTGCGCAGCCGTTGTCTGGTGAGGCGCCATGGTGAGGGCTGCGGCGGCCAAGGAACGCCGTAGCGCAGCCGGGCACTGGTGACAGCACGCCCGGACGGTCCGAGGCGCGACCCTTTTGCGATCGCTGAAGCGAGGGCACGGTGCTGGGAACGGTGCGGATGTTAAGCTGGTGAATGACGCGGGGTGCCGTGCTGGTACGGCTGAGATCACACCCGTTGAACCTGATCTAGTTCGTACTAGCGAAGGGAACGTCGCCGATGTCGGCACCTTCTTCCGTCCCTACTGTCCCACTCGATGCTGCCGCTGTGGGCGAGGCCTTGGCTGCGATGCGCGGGCATGCCCCGCTGGTGCAGTGCCTGACCAACGTCGTCGTCGCTCAGTGGACAGCGAACGTCCTGCTCGCGGTCGGCGCCAGTCCGTCGATGGTGGACAACCCGGAGGAAGCCGGGCCGTTCGCCGCCGTCGCCGACGGGGTCCTGGTCAACCTCGGCACGCCCCAAGAGGCGACGGTGGCTGCGATGCACGGCGCGGTCAGTGCCGCCGCGGCGGCCGGCACCCCGTGGGTGCTCGACCCGGTCGGGGTGGGTGGGCTCGCCTGGCGCAGCCGGGTTGTCGTCGACCTGCTCGCCCACGCCTCCCCGGCACTCGTCCGTGGCAACCCCTCAGAGATTCTCGCTTTCGCCGGTGGGGGCAGCGGTGGGCGGGGTCCGGAGAGCGTCGACGCCGCCGAGGATGCCCTCGACGCCGGCCGGGCGCTGGCCCGGGAGCACGGCACCATCGTCGCGGTCTCCGGGGAGGTCGACCACCTCACCGACGGCACCCGGCTGGTGCGGGTGGCCAACGGCCATCGATGGTTGACCCAGGTCACTGGCGGTGGGTGCGCGCTGGGCGCGCTCATGGCTGCCTTCGCCGCCACCACCGACGACCCGCTCCTGGCCGCCACGGCCGCGACCGCGACGTACACCGTGGCCGCCGAGGTCGCGGCCGAGCGTGCCGCCGGGCCGGGGAGCTTCGCCGTTGCGCTGCTGGACTCTCTCGCCACCCTCAACCCGCAGGAGCTGACCGAGAAGGTGGTGCTCCGGTGACCCGCCGACCGGTGAACCTCAGCCTCTACCTGGTCACCGACACCGGTTTGTGCGGCCCACGGGGGGTGCCCGCGACCGTGCAGGCTGCGGTCGCGGGCGGAGTCACCGTGGTGCAGTTGCGTGACCCGGGCGCCACCGACGCCCACTTCGTCGCCCTCGGCGTGGCGGTCCGCGAGGTGCTGGCGGGGACCGGGGTGCCGCTGATTATCGATGACCGGGTCCACCTCGTTCAGGACATCGGCGCCGACGGCGTCCACGTCGGTCAGCGCGACATGCCGCCTGCTCAGGCCCGGCAGTTGCTCGGGCCGGACGCCATGGTCGGGCTGTCGGTCAGCACGATCGAGCAGGTTCGCACAGCACGCGGGCTCGGTGACGGCGTCTTGGACTACCTCGGCGTTGGACCGGTGTGGCCGACGGCGACCAAGCCTGACCACGGCACTCCGATCGGCCCGGGCGGGGTGGCTGCGGTGGCCGCCGCGAGCCCGTGGCCGGTCGTCGCCATCGGCGGCATCACCACGAAACGCACCGGCATGCTGCGCCACAGCGGCGCCGCCGGCGTGGCGGTCGTCTCGACGGTGTGCGCCGCGGAGGAACCAGCCGTGGCGGCCGCGAGCCTGCGGGCCGCGTGGGACGGGCAACCGTGAACCCCCGCCCACCGATCGCGCTGACGATCGCCGGCTCCGATCCCTCCGGCGGGGCCGGTATTCAAGGCGACCTCAAGACCTTCTCCGCACTGGGTACCTACGGCACCGCGGTGCTCACCTCACTGACCGCCCAGTCCACCCAGGGAGTCACCGGTGTCCACGTCGTCCCCGCGGACTTCGTCCGCGCCCAGCTGGACACCCTCGTAGACGACGTGGCGGTTGACGCCGCCAAGATCGGGATGCTCGCCTCCGCGGCCACCATCGAGACCGTCCTCGCCTTCCTCGACAAGCGCTCCGACGCGGTGCCGGTTGTGGTCCTCGACCCCGTCATGGTGTCCACCGCCGGTTCCCGGCTGCTGGCCGAGGACGCCGTCGAGCCGATGCGCCAACTCCTGCCGTACGTCTCCCTCATCACGCCGAACGTCCCCGAGGCCGCCGTGCTGCTCGACGCCGACCCCGCCGAAGACCTCGACACCATGCGCGCCCAGGCCATCGCGCTCCGGGAGCTGGGCGCCGCGCGGGTGCTGGTCAAGGGGGGCCACCTCGGCGGCGACGCACACGCCACCGACCTGTGGCTCGACGACGCGGGCGAGCAGCTGCTGACCGGCCCGCGGGTAGCCACGGTCAACACCCACGGCACCGGGTGCGCCCTGTCCTCCGCGATCGCCGCACTCGCCCCGCGCACCGGGTCCCTGCTAGAGGCCACCCGCCAGGCCAAGACTTGGCTCACCGGCACCCTGCGGGCCGCCGACGCGCTCCACATCGGCCACGGACCCGGCCCCGTGCACCACTGCCACGACATCTGGAAAGACGAGAACGACTGGAAGGACAGCGACCGATGACCAGCCCACACACCTCCATGCCCGAGACGATTCGCGACCACGACGACACTGGCGTGTTCAGCACCGTGGCGTGGCATCGCACGGCCAGGGTCCGCGAGGCGATCGACGCGCTGCCCTTGTTGCACCAGCTGAGCGACGCGACCCTGGCGGAAGAGACGTTCCGGCACTACCTCGCCCAGGACGCGCTCTACCTGGCCGACTACGGCCGGGTCCTGGCCGCGGCCGCCGCTCAGGCCCAGGCGTCGGAGGAAATGGCATTCTGGGCGCAGGCCGCGCGGGAGGTGGTCGAGGTCGAGCGGCAGCTGCACGCCACCCACGTCACCGACCTCACCGCCGCCGAGCCCTCACCGACCACGGTTGCCTACACCTCCTACCTGCTGAGCCTCGCGACAGCGGGAAACTACCCGGTCCTCGCGGCCGGCATCCTGCCGTGCTTCTGGGTCTACGACGACGTCGGCACCCGTTTGAAGGCCGCCGTCGGTGACCTGAGCACGCACCCGTACGGGGACTGGATCGCCACCTACGGCGATCCAGACTTCACCGCCGCCACTGACACCGCCCGGGACATCGTGGACCACCTCGCCGACCAGGCCAGCCCCGGCACACTGGCGCGCATGCACACCGCGTTCCACCGCGCCACCCAGTACGAGTGGATGTTCTGGGACGCCGCCCACCGGCAGGAGACCTGGCCCATCTGAGGTCATTGGTCGGTGCGCCCTTGGGCGCGCGCTCATCATGATCTTTCGAGAGCTGGTCGCCGCCCTGGAGACTCCTACCGTCCGGTGGTGTTGCTCGGACGGTGGGAGACCGGACCCGGGGTTGATCAAGGTAAACGGCGCGCTCAGGCCGGTGCTCCGCACGAGAAGCGCCAGCGCTTTTGACACCATGCGCCCCGAAGGGGATGCGTCCTATCAGTCGATGAGTCCTGTGTCGCCTGAGAGGGCGTCGGTGAGCCACCGCGGGTGCATGGGGAGCAACGGTGCCGGAAGCTCATCCGGGGAGAAGAAACCCGCCTGTGAGGTCTCCACACCATCAGGGTGCATCTGACCGCCGCGCGGGAGGCAGGCGAAGGTGGTGGTGACGAACTGGGTCACTCTCCCGTCGGGATAGGCGAAAACCTGCGAGGCGGGGTCCGAGTACACCCCCACCAGCCGCTGCACTTGCACCTGCAAGCCGGTCTCTTCGGCGACCTCCCGCACCGCCGCCTGGGCGGCAGTCTCGCCCACCTCGACGTGTCCCGAAGGCAGTCCCCACAGCCCGTTGTCCAGCCTGCGCCCCAGTAGCACGCGCCCGGCCTCGTCGAAGACCACCGCGGCCACACCCGCCCGCACCTCGTCCGGCCACGGGTACGGCGACGGGCGCATCGGGCCGATGTCAAGGGCCGGATCAAACAGCCCGGCCAGGCCCGTGACCGTGGCCTCCGCAACGGTGGGATCACACTGCCGACGGCCGCTGCTCGGCGTCGCGGGAGCGACGAGGATCGCCGGCAGGCCCGCGCAGTGCGCCCCGACGACGTCCGTAGCCGGGGTGTCCCCCACGACCACCACTCTCGTCGTAGCAGGGAGCCCGCGCTGGGCCAGGCGGAACATCTCCGGTCCCGGCTTGCCCACCACGACCGGTCGGCGCCCACTGGCGGTCTGGATCGCTGCGACGACCGCGCCGGTGGCCGGCCACGGGCCGCTCGCTGTGGGGAACGTGGCGTCCACGTTCGTGGCCACGAACGGCACGCTGGTACGCAGGAGGGCGGTGGCCTGGGCGAGGTCCCGGTAGGTCACCGTCTCGTCGCAACCGACCACCACCGCCTCGGCCCCAGACCCCTCCACGGATTCCACGCCTTGGGCCGCGAGTTCGCCGCGGAGGCCATCACTGCCCACCACATAGGCGCGGGTAATGCCCTGCTGGCGCAGCCAGCACGCCGTAGCCCACCCGGAAGATACGATCTCCTCGACGGTGGCCCTCACGCCCAGGCGGCCCAGACGGTGGACGACGTCTTTGCGGGACGGGCGGGGATCGTTGGTCACGAACCGGACCACCCGGCCCCGACTCCGCAGGCTGGCCAAGGCTTCGGTCACGCCGGAAAGCAAGGTGTCTCCGACGTAAACCACGCCGTCAAGATCAAGCAGAAAAACATCGAACTGGTCAACGAGCACAACAACCTCCGAGGTCAAGGGACAGTCAGCGCGCATGCTGGCGCTGAGCCATCCCCCTCGGGCATTTTGTGCCAATAGGTGCCCTCCCGCCTGTTCGGCGGAAGCTGCAGCGCTCGGTCACAGACCCCCAGCCGGCTGGGGCGGAACCCTAGCTGCCTTCTCCCGGCTCGCCCACAATCCTAACCGACCCGACACGAAGTAGCTGAGCGGTGGAAGTCCCCCCGCGGGCGTGCGAGAGTCGCGGGAACGTACCCCGCTCATTGACGTTCGTAGGTTCCGGACAACAGAGGTTACCTGGCTACCTTGCTGCGGTCCTTGGCCAGGAGCTTGCGTCCGTCCTCGCGGAGTTCGCCGGTGGGTGAGACGTGGCGGTAGAGGGTCTGGCGGGTGATGCCGAGTTCCTTGCAGAGGTCACCGACGTTGGTACCGGGCTTTCCCATGGAGGCCATGGCGAGGCGGAGCTTGGCGGGGGCCATCTTGTAGGGGCGTCCGCCTTTGCGGCCGCGGGCCCGGGCGGCGGCTAGGCCGGCGATCGTGCGTTCGGAGATGAGTTCGCGTTCAAACTCGGCCAGGGCGGCGAAGATGCCGAAGACGAGCTTGCCGGATGCGGTGGTGGTGTCGAGGGCCGCGCCTTGCCCGGTGAGGACCTTCAGGCCGATGCCGCGTTGGGTGAGGTCGTGGACGATGTTGACCAGGTGACGCAGGTCGCGGCCGAGCCGGTCCAACTTCCACACCACCAGGGTGTCCCCGTGACGTAGGGACTTCAGGCACGCCGCAAGCTCGGGACGGTCCTCCTTCTTGCCCGAGGCCCTGTCCTCGTACAGAGCCTCCGGGTCGACGCCCTCAGCTAGGAGCGCATCCCGCTGCAGGTTCGTGGTCTGCGATCCGTCGGCCTTCGAGACGCGCATGTAGCCGACCAGCACGAGGTGCCTCCCATCTATCACTTATACGACCGTTTACGTGACAGCACCGGTGCCGCCAGCTCGCTGAGGGTCAATGCGTCACGTAACGAGTCACCTAATCTACGTTACGCGAAGGTGGTCCGCTGCTGAATAAGTGACAGTCGCGTCCGAGCCGGTCCGAGTCTTTGGTGGATGCGTCTCGGCCAGTGTCGGTGGAAGGTGGCCGTCGGGGATGCCGGCGGTGATCAGGTCCTCGCGGGTGCGCTGGAAGCTTGTCTCGCTGCGGGTCATGGAGGTGAGTCCGGTCAGCAGCTGCCGGCCGGCGGCGGGGTCGTGTCGGGCGAGGGAGATGGCCTCGTCCATCGCGTCTCTGGCTTCTTTCCAGTAGTCCCGCCGTGCGGGGGCCGGTGGGGTGCCGTCAGGAACGGGCCGATGAGGCTCGGGGGTCAGGAGCTGGGCGAGGGTGCCGTGGCCGAGGATGTCGCCGGTTTCGATTAGGTCCAGGGCGGTGGCGGCGGCGTCGAGGAACGTCTGCTGTTTTGGCCAAGGAAGTGCCTCGTAGCAGCGCCAGTGACCGACGAAACCGGCACGGACGGGGTGGCCGGCCCTCTGCCAGATGTGGTCCATGGTGCGCCGGGACCGGATGCGCAGCTTCGAGTACGGGGTGGACAGCTCGTCGATGAGCGTGCGCAGCAGACGGAACCAGACCCCGACGTGGACCGGTCGGCGCAGCAGAGTGAGCGTGCCCATGCGCAGGCCCTGGTGCGTGCGCCGATCCATGGCAAGGGCGGCTTCCGAGGGCGCGGAGGCCGTCATGTCCGCGGGTCCCCAGCCGAGGAACGTGCCGGCGGCACCGATGGTCGGCGTGAGTGTGCAGCCGTGCTCGGGGCAGCTGAGCGTCAACGGCAGCTGAGAGACCACAGTGAAGGCCGGCGCCGTCGTCATGCAGTGGCGGCAGGCGCGACGCAAGGGGCCGGAGGCCGGCAACCAGGCGCGCCAGCCGGGTACCGGGCGGTGGCGTCGTTCCTTGGCAGTCAGGAGCAGCGAGTCCTGATGGACGTAGGTGTCGAACGCCGCCCCGGGCTCCGGCTCTGGGCCGAGGGTATCCAGTAGCCAGGGCACCTGCCCGGCGATGGTCATCCGGCGCACGTCGCCGAGAGCAACGCCGGTGCGTTCTGACAGCGCCAGCAGCACTGAGGTCGGCGGGTCCCAGTCCAGATCGCCGCGCGTGCGGACGGGGTCGGTTCCGGGCGGGGCGAGGTCGTGCCGGAGCAGTTCCTCGACCTCCATGTCGTAGAGCGCGGCCAGCCGGTGCACCCAGGACGAGAGTGCCTCGTCGTTGCGCGGTGGCGGGTGCAGCGGCCAGCGGCGCCTCATGCGAGTTCGCGTTCGAACATCCGGCGTCGTTCGGTGGGGCCGGCATAGGGCGTCATCAACAGAGTGCGCTGGTTGATGGCCTCTTCGCCGGACTCGATCGCGGCTACGGCGGCGTCGGTGGAGCAAGCCACACTGTCGCTGCTGCGCGCGGTCGGGGTGCGGGTCCTGGTCATCGACGAGCTACACAACGTCCTGGCCGGCCGCGGGAACACCCGACGAGAGTTCCTGAACCTGATCCGGTTCCTGGGCAACGAGCTGCGCATCCCGCTGGTCGGGGTCGGCACCCGCGAGGCGTACCTGGCGATCCGCTCCGATGACCAGCTGGAGAACCGCTTCGAGCCTGTCCCGCTGCCCCGGTGGGAACCCGGCGAGGAGACGCGTGCGCTGCTGGCCAGCTTCGCCGCCGCCTTCCCGCTACGCCGCCGCTCGGCCATCGCCACCGAGGACATGGCCCGCTACCTACTCACCCGCAGCGAGGGCACCATCGGCGAGCTCACCCACCTGCTCAGCTCGGCCACACGCTGCCGGGACCGCAGCGGCGCACCCATCGCGGCCAGCAGCGCGACGTAGAACCGGCTCACTGTGGGCTCCGAGGGCATCTGCACGGCCAGCACCGGCATCTGCTCACGATCGGCGTGGGACGTGGGCGGGTGGAGGCGGCGGAACTTCTCGATGATCATCGACTTGCCGTTGTTCGTCGGGCCGATCAGCAACAGGTTCGGCATGCGTTGCTTGCTCGGCCACGCGTACAGCGTCTCCAGTCGCTCCAGCGCCGCGGTGGCGCGCGTGTAGCCGATCCACCGATCGGCGCGGACGTGCCGCAGCCGCTCCTGTGCCGGCAGCCGCGCCACCGACCGAGCGCTCTCATGCAGATGGTCCAGGTCGTGAACCGTGAAATCCGCGCCGGACCAGTAGTGGCCCTCGGTCACCACTGTTCGATCACCTCGAACGGTGCCACGGACTCCGCGTCAGAAGCATTGCCGTTCTCGTCAACGGCAGCCGGGATGTCATCGGGCGGCGCGGCGGCGGGTTTCGCCCGTGAGGCTGCGTTGCCCGCGTTGTTGCGGCGTTCGGTGTCTCGGCGGGCCTTGCGCGTGGTGGACTCGGCGGTGTCGGTGATGGTGCGCATCTGCTCAACCATCCGGAACAGCGCCTCCTCGTCGACCTGTGCCCGGCCCTCGGCCCGGAGCCGCTCCAGTGCGGCGCGGTGCTCCCACACGCTCACCGCCGGATGCGACAGCGTCCGGTAGGGCACCGGCAGATAGGACGCACCCTCGGGATCCAGGACCCAGATGCGGCTGAGGTCGCGTGGGTCGCGGCGGATGACGAACCGGTCCAGTCGGTCGCGGCGGGCGATCCACGGCTTGAGCGTGTCGTTGAAGTAGTGCACGTGGTCGATGACGAACCCGGTGCGGGTCAGCGTCCTGCGGAACACCGGCAGGAAGTCCACCAGGAACGCCGTCTCATTGGCCACCGTTACAACCGGCGTCTGGGCAGTACCGGCGGCCCAGCGGGCCTGCGGGGTCTGCCCGATGGTGCTGTGGACCTGCCCGTGATAGCTCGCCACCGCCAGCGCCAGCCACTTCTCCAGCTCCGCGACCGTCAGGACGGCCTTGGTCTCGGAGTCGTAGTCGCCGCGCTGTGCCGGGTTGGAGAACGTCGTACCGGGCAGCTCATGGACCATCTCCATCAGCGTGCCGATGACCCGCTCGACGATGCCGCCGTAGTGCGGGCGACCCGGGGGCCGGTAAGCCAGCCTGATCCCGTGCTCCTCACAGCCTCGCCGCAGGGCCTCGCTCTTGAACTCCGCGGCGTTGTCCATAAACAGCTCGCCCGGCTTGCCGGCCATCGGCCAGTCCACCTCGATGCCGAGGCGCTCGACCCAGGCCCGCTTGTCGGTGACCATGTGCGCCAGACACAGCCCGACCGACAATGCCGAGGGCGCCTCCAGAGTGATCACCAGACCCACGATGGACCGGGAGAAGACGTCGATCGCGACCGTCACGTACGGCCGCCCGATCGGCAGACGGTGCCGTTCATCGACCACGATCAGGTCCACCACGGTGTGATCGATCTGGACCTGCTCCAGCACGCCGGACACCGGTGGCACCCGACCGCCGGCTGACTCCAGTGGCCGAGCCGCGTCTCGCCCCTCGCGGGCCACTGTCCCGGCGTGTGGGTCCAGGGCGGCGATGCGACGCATGACCGCTCCGCGTGAGGGAACGGGCAGGCCCCGAGTCCGGCACGTCCGCATGATCTCCCGGTGGACTGCCGCGGTCTTTTTCCGCTGCCGGGTCAGGTAATGCTTGCCCAGCACCTCCCGGATCACCGCCTCAACCGCGGCCGACAGTCGCTGCCCGCCACGGCCGCCGCTGGAACGACCCGGGATCAGGTCCGAGACCACGCCCTGGCCCTCGCGCCACCGATGCAGCAGCACATAGATTTGCCGCCGGGAGATGCCCAGCTGGTTGGCTGCGGTCTCCACCGCATCTCCGCCGGCCGTTCCGGCGTCGGCCAGCGGACCGATCACCTCGGCCCGACGGACCGCCAGAGCCCACATCTCATCGGAGACGGCCAACAGACCGCGCTCAAGAACCACGTCATCATCGACTGCGTCGTCGCGCACAAGACTATGGAACAACGAGTCGACCGTGCACACGGGTACGGACACGCCGAACGGCCACACCCCTGTTCACCCGACCCCAAACACGCAGGTCACCTGTGCAGACAACTTCGGACATTGACATTCGTCTGCTGAATGGCGGGGTTCTTCGGTCGCTTCGTGGCGGGGTCAGGTGACACCGATGACCAGGGTGCTCTGTGCGGCTTCGATGACGTCGTTGGTGATGGTGTCGAGTTCGTTGATCTTCAGGACCCGCTGGATCTGGGGGAAGAGGCGTTCGAGGAGCCGGAAGTTGCCGCGGGTGATCCGTGCGATGGCTGCGATGGCTTGGGCGTCGGTGAAGTCGTCGGGGTCGAGGGTCTTGCCGAGGGATCGCCAGTGTCGCTCGAGGACGAACAGCAGTTCGTCTTGTCCCAGGGGCCGGTACTGGTGGGCGAAGCCGACTCGGCTGTAGAACTGGGGGTAGTGGCTGAACTGCTTCTCCAGGCCGGGCATGCCGATCAGGATCAGGGCGATGTCGTCGCGGTCGTAGCGATCGCGCAGCAGTTCCAGAGCGGCGGGACGCAGTCGTTCGGCCTCGTCGACGATGATCAGCTCCACGTAGTTCCTGCCGTGTCGCCATCCCCAGGCCTCGGGAGTGGCCGTGCCGGGAGGTACGAGGTGCTGCTCGATGCACATGTTGGTGCGGGTGATGGCTTGGGTCAGCTCGTCCTTCAGGGTCCGCGGGGTGGTCAGCACGCTGGGGGTGTAGAGCACGGTGCGGCTCCGGTTCAAGGCGGCGTAGATCTTGGCGTCGTTGTCGGAGCGCGGCCCCCAGTAGGTCAGCAGGTCGTGAGCCTTCTCGTAGTGTGCGTAGCGGCGCGCGGAGAGTGTCTTTCCTACGCCGGCTGATCCGAAGCACAAACCGATGGTGTGCCCGCGGCGCACGGCGTCGGCGAACTCGGTGAAGCGGCGGTGCTCCTTGGTGACGATGAAGCGCTGGCTCACCTGAGGTCCTCCTTGTAGATCTTCAACGCCGACCTCGGCGCCGGAGTCGGTGCTTCGGTGATCCGTGGTGTCTCGGTAGGTGCGGCCACGAGGGCGATGCGTTCGTTGATGCCGGCTCGCAGCGCTCGGCGGCGGGCGTTGCGCGCGGCCTGGATCTCCTTGAGGCTGACCTTCTGGTCGTGGTGCTCTTGGTTGACGGCCTTGCAGACGAATTCGTCGTGATCGAAGACGCGGATTTCGGTGATGTCGCGGGGGTCGTAGCGGATCACGACCGAGCGTCCGACGTAGCCGGCCAGAGTTGGCGAGACGTAGCGCAGGCCCTGGAAGCGGATGCCATCGCGGCGCACGACGCGGGTCTTGGCGACGGTCAACAGCAGTCTGTCGAGGTCTTCCAGGGTCTCGGGCATTCGGGGCAGCCAGCCATCGGCGATCCACGCGCTGCGCGGGGAGGTTCCGAGCTCGCTGTGCGTGCGGTCGTTGTAGGTGGCCACGAACGCCTCCAGGGCGCTATCGAGGGCGGCCAGGGACAGTTTCGGTGTCGGCCAGGGGTGCCCTTCGGTGATGTGTCCGGGCAGGGTGGCGAGTAGCTCGGTGTTGATGGTGCCGAAGAACCGCTCGATCTTGCCCCGTCCCTGGGGTCGGGCGACGGTGGAGTGGATCAGTCGGATGTGGAGGTCGACGGCGGTGTGGGCGAGCTGGTCACTGGTGAAGTCGCTGCCGTGGTCGACGTAGAGCACGTCGGGCAGGCCGCACATCGGCCAGGCCGGGTCGGTCTTGTGCCAGATCGCTTGGCGCAGCGCCAGGGCGGTGTTCATCGCCGACGGTGCGCCCAGGAAGACTGTGTAGCCGCAGACCGCCCGGGAGCAGTCGTCGAGGATCGTTGTCAGCCATGGCCGTGCGGGCTTGCCGTCGGTGCCCACCACCAGGATGTCGAGCATGGTGTGATCGGATTGCCACATCGCGTTGGGCAGCTCTGCTTGCCGGCGGAGTACCAGCTCGTGCTTGTCGCGGTAGGACGCTGCGCCCTCCAGGGCGAGGGTGACCATGCCGGGATCCAGGGTCCGCACGATGTCCCACACCACGGAGTAGGAGGGGACCGGCCACCTCCGGGCGGCGCAGATGCCGGTGACTTTGCGGTGGATGGTGGCGATGGCCGGCCGCGGCTTGCTCAGTGCCAGGCCCTGGATCAGGTGGACGAGGTCGGGCGGAAGGCGGCGGGAGCCGGTGTCCGCTCGTGAGGCTGTCTCCAGTCCGGCGTAGCCGTCGGCGCGGTAGCGGGCGTGCCAGCGCTCCAGGGTCCGCAGCCCTACATCGGTCTCGCGAGCTAAGCGCGCGAGGGGCACCTGGTCCTCGACGTGGAGCCTGAGGATTCGCCACCGCGCTCGAGCGTCCACGACGCACCTACTGCAAGGCGTTCTCGCGCCCGCGCTCGGCGCGCTGAAGGGCGCGGTAGACCGTGGAGCGGCCCACGCTGAACAGCTCGGCCAGCTCGCCCACGGTGTGCTCGTCGGCAGCATGTAGCTGGACGAGGTGAGCTTCTTGCCGGGGGGTGAGTTTCGGTGACTTCCCGCGCAGCCGGCCCTTGGCCTTGGCGACCTTCATCCCCTCGCGGGTGCGGGCACGGATGAGGTCGGCTTCGAACTCGGCGACCATCGCCAGCACGTTGAACAACAGTTTCCCCATCGGGTCGGTCGGGTCGTACACCGATCCGGCGATGCTCAGCTTCACTTCCCGCGCCGCGAGGTCGTCGGCGATCTGGTGGGCATCACGGACTGAACGCGCCAGCCGATCGAGCTTGGTGACCACGAACGTATCGCCGTCCCGACAGGCAGCCAGCGCCTGCCGCAGGCCCTCACGGTCGGCGTTGCGGCCCGTGAGCCCGTGATCGACGTAGATGCGCTTGGGATCGACGCCGAACGCCGCGAGTCCGTCACGCTGCGCGGTCAGGTCCTGCTCGTCGGTGGAGACTCGGGCATAGCCGACCTTCAAGGGGGACATGCTCCCCAGTGTGTCATATAGCCTCCCTTCACCGGACAGTTCACCGGACGGGTCTTACGGGACAGCCCGCCAGGCGTGCCGTCGTTCCTCTCGATAAGTAGCGGTGGTGTCCGGTGAGGGTTCCCCTTACGGGCATGCGATCTGGGCTGACGCCTGTGACCGAGTGTTCAGTGCGCGCTGTATAGTTCAGTCCATGCTGACTATCGCTTCGCGTCTCGACGTGATGAACCGCCTGGGTCGTGCACTGGCCGACCCCACTCGATCCCGGATCATCTTGACCCTGCTCGACCATCCCGCTTACCCGGCGGAACTGGCCCGAGATCTGGACCTGACACGCCCGAACGTGTCCAACCACCTGGCATGCCTGCGCGATTGCGGGATCGTCGTCTCCGAGCCCGAGGGTCGTCGGACACGATATGAGATCGCCGATTCGCACCTGGCGCAGGCGCTGACGGCACTGGTCGATGCCACCCTGGCAGTGGACGAAGACGCCCCGTGCATCGATCCCGCCTGCTCGCTTCCCGGATGCGACGCAGCTGGGGAGGGCGCATGATCCTCACCTCGGTCTTGCAGGCGATGGGCCTGTTCGCAGCGACCAACATCGACGACATCATCGTGCTCTCCCTCTTCTTCGCGCGAGGGGCAGGCCAGCGCGGCACTACCGCCCGCATTCTGGCCGGCCAGTACCTCGGATTCGCCGGCATCCTCGGTGCCGCGGTCCTGGTGACTATCGGTGCCGGAGCATTCCTGCCCTCGGCAGCCATCCCGTACTTCGGTCTCATCCCTCTGGGCCTCGGCCTCTGGGCCGCATGGCAGGCCTGGCGCGGAGACGATGACGACGATGACGACGAGGTCAAGGTTGCCGGCAAGAAGGTCGGCGTGTGGACAGTCGCAGGCGTCACCCTTGCCAACGGCGGCGACAACATCGGCGTCTACACCCCTGTCTTCCTCAGCGTGGAACCTCTCGCAGTAGTCGCCTACTGCATCATCTTCCTCGCGCTCGTCGCGGTCCTGGTGGCCCTGGCAAAGTTCGTCGCCACCCGCCCCCCGATCGCCGAAGTGCTCGAACGCTGGGAGCACATCCTCTTCCCCATCGTTCTCATCGGCCTCGGCATCGTGATCCTCGTCAGCGGCGGAGCCTTCGGACTCTGACGTAGCGGCAGCGATCCAAACGGCCCCGACCGGGCGCACCCCTCTCGGTTCAGACCGCGACACCTACCTGCAGCCAGTCCTGCGTGATCGCGGCAACAAGACCGCCACGGAGCGCTGCAAAAACCCCGCCACCAAGCGAACGAAGCCACAGGTGTACCCCAAGAGCCTCATGACATGATTATGACTCACAAACCCCTACCGAGCACCACCCTGCGACAGTTCACGGTGAGACGACTTCGCGAGAGGCAGAAGGTGCCCATCGGCCCATGAAGCGGTCTCGGCGTCCGGTCCCCGCCTGGTGTCTCATAAGACTGTAGGTTTTTAAGGCACATTCACGGCGCCAGGCGGGCCGCCGCGGGAGCCCTCGTCCACCCCGCTGGGGCCGCGGGTTTCAGGCGCAGCATGACGTCGGCATCTGGTTTCGGAAGAGGCCGGCCACGATGCGCAGGCTTTCGCTCATGGTCAGGTACGGCGCCCAGGTGTCGGCCAGATCGTCGACGGTCATGCCGCTTTTGATGGCGTAGGTGGCCGCCAGCATGATCTCCCCGGCCCCGTCCGCCAGAGCGTGCACGCCCAGAACCTTGCCGCTCACGGCGTCGGCGACGAGCTTCACCGCCCCGCGGGTGTCGTGCTGGACGAGCGCCCGGGGGACATCGGACAGGTCCAGGACGCGGCAGTCGCACGCGTGCCCTCGGGTGAGGGCCTCGTCCTCGGTCAACCCCGCCGAGGCCAGCTGGGGCCGGGTGAACACGACCGCAGGAAAGCCGGCGTAGTCGACCCGAGCTGCCGGCGGGTACCTGTCCTCGGTCAGGGCGTTGAGCGCGGCGGCCCGACCGCCGGCGGCGGCGGCGTAGACGTACTGGGGAGCCCCCGAGACGTCACCGGCGGCCCAGACGCGCGGGTTGGAGGTGCGCTGGGTCTGGTCGACCACGACGAAGCCGCGCTCGTCCACGTCCACACCGGCAGCGGCCAGGTTCAGGCCGTCGGTGCGGGGCAGGCGTCCGGTGGCCACCAGGACCTGCGCGCCGCGCACCTGTTCGCCCGAGTCCGTGGTCACCACCACCTCTCCTGCGGGGCCTGGTTCGCGGGCCACAGTGGTCGCGCGCTCTTCGACCACGGTGATGCCGTCGTCGGTGAAGACTTCCCGAAGTCTCTGGGCCAGCTCCGGCTCGGCGTGCGGCGCCAGACGCCCGACCACAGAGACCCGGGTGCCGAGGTGAGCGAACAGCTGGGCCTGCTCCATCCCGACGTACCCGCCACCGATAACGACCAGGGACTCAGGCAGCTCGGTCAGCTGCATCGCGGTGGTGGACGTCAGCCGGTCCACAGAGTCGAGACCGACCACCTCCGGGATGGCGGGGGTGGCACCGGTGGCGACCAGATAGGCCCGGGCCCGCAGCGCCTGGCCGTCGACGGCCAGGGTGTCCCCGTCCAGGAAGCTGGCCTGGCCTGGGCGGACCTGGAAGCCGTAGGCAGCGGCCACATCGGCGTACTTCGCATCACGCAGGCGCTCGATGAGTGCGTCCTTCTGGGCCACCAGATCGCCGAGGTTCACCGGTGCGGCTGACGTTGGGGCACCTTTGAAGGGATTGGTGAGCGCGGCGTGCCGGGCCCCGGCGGCCGCCAGGAGCGTCTTGGACGGCACGCAGCCGATGTTCACGCACGTCCCGCCCAGAACACCGCGCTCAACCAGCACGACGCTCTTACCGGCCTGGCTGGCCGCGATGGCGGCGGACATCGCCGCGCCTCCTGAGCCGATCACGGCCAGATCGACGTCGTAGTCCACACCCATTTGCCCACCTTCCTTCGCGTGACCCCTCTTCAGCGTCCATAGTGGACGTTCCAGCGCAGGGGAAGGTCAAGGCGAACATGGACGAGAGCCGAGAAAGGGGCCACTGTGCGCATCGGTGAGTTGGCCGTGGCCAGCGGCACCACAACCAAGACGCTGCGCTTCTACGAAGAAGCCGGCCTACTACCTGCGCCTGAGCGCACCGCCAACGGATACCGCGACTACACCCCTGCGGCCCTGGCGCGCCTGGACTTCGTTCGCCGCGGCCGCACCGCTGGGCTCACCCTGGCCCAGATTCGCGAGATCCTCGACATCCGCGACGCCGGAGTCGCACCCTGCCAGCACGTGCACGCCCTGCTCGAAGCCCACCTGGGCGACCTGGACCGCCAAATCGCCGACCTGCAAGCACTGCGACACACCGTCGCGCACCTTCACCACAGTGCCACCACCAGCGACCCCACCAAATGCGACACCACGACCGTCTGCCGCTATCTGTGACCAGACCGGTGCTCGCGTGTATCGCCATGAGCAGATGCCGCCACAGAGCGTCGACAGAACCCCGCCATATAACGGCGAAAGCCACATCAAGGGTCCGGGGCCTACGGCAGTCATTTGGGGTGTACCCCAGGTGCACCACCAACGCTCGCAGTTCAAGGTTTCACCTACCAAATGGTAAAGTTAGCTATATGCGACCCAGTCAGCGCTCCGCGATCCTGGAAGCTGCCCTCCGCGTCATGAACGCAGCGGAGGGTGGCGACATCACCCTTGACGCAGTGGCCCACGAGGCCGGGCTCACCAAACCGGGATTGCTGTATCACTTCAGCAACCGCGACGTGCTGCTCGCCGCGATCGTCGACCACGCTGCGGCCAACGTCGAGAACGACATGACTGCCACCCTTGGCAAGCCCCTCGAGAACGCCAACGCCACCGAGCGGCTCCTGAGCTACCTTCACGTCGCCGCCCACGGGGCCGCCAAGCGCGCCGAGTTCATCATCTGGGGCCAAGCGACGTACCGGCCCGAACTCACCGAACCGTGGACTACGCGGATGGGCCGCTGGCTCGAACTCCCGGACGATCTCGACGCCGCCACCCGAGCCAGGCTGACCACCGCCCGACTCGCCGCCGACGGACTCTGGGGTGCCCAGGCCACCGGTGTGTTCACCCTCCACGGCGCGGATCTCGAAGCCGTCGTCTCCAGCATTCGCTCCCTGATCGAAGGAACAACCCCATGAAGAAGTGGCTCCTGCTCGCCGGCGCCATCACTACCGAAGTGGGGGCGACGCTGTCTCTCAAGGCGGCGCTCAATCACCCATCCTGGTACATCGTGGTTGCTGCCGGATACATCGGCGCTTTCGTCTTCCTCACCTTCTGCCTGCGCGAAGGAATGCAGATCGGCGTCGCCTACGGCATCTGGGGAGCCAGCGGGGTCATGCTCGCCGCCGTGCTATCCGCCGCGATTTTCGGTGAACCTCTGACCGCTGTGATGGGTCTTGGAATGGTTCTGATCATCGGCGGTGTACTCACCGTCGAACTCGGCTCCCAGAAAGCTCAGCAAACCGCAGCCCAGGAAGCAGGAGTCAACTCATGAGATGGATCTTCCTCGCCGGCGCCATCTTGTCCGAAGTCGTCGCGACCATGTCGCTACGAGCCTCCGACGGTGGCCGGGTGAAGAAATGGTTCATCGGCGTCACCGCGGGGTATCTCGTGGCGTTCGTCGCCTTAAGTCTCGCCTTGGCCGACGGCATGGCCCTTGGCGTCGCCTACGGCATCTGGGCAGCATCCGGCGTAGCTCTCACCGCGATCCTCGCCCGAGTCATCTTCCACGAACCCCTCACCCGAACCATGACCCTCGGCATCCTCCTCATCGCCGTCGGAGTTCTCACCGTTGAACTCGGTGCCAACTCGGCGCACTGACGCATTTCCGCAGGTCAACCAGGCAGATTGGTGTACCCCAAACACCCCCGAAAAGATGTGCGACGGCTGACCCCGTGGGAGGACTTACGCTGCGAGGCTCAGTCGTCATGAGTAGCGTTGATGAGCTTGGCCAGCGCCTCGAAATTCCCAAGGGTCGTCGGGGATAGCTTCTCGATTCTGGAAGGGTCGCGAAGCAGAATTTCCGCTGGCCCCCAGTGATCGAACTTGCCGTCCAGCTCCGCCAGTCGAAGGACTAGTCGATCTGGATGAACAGGAAGGTCCCCCACCTTGTGCTTCCTACCGAATGCCTCGTTGTAAAGCATGAGGTAGTCGCTGACGCCAAAAAGGTCCTCGATGTCACTGTGCTTCTGCTTGAGAACCGACCCGACGAAAACGATCCTTTTGCCTGCAATCTTGTTGGCCTTTATCGCGGCCTCAACCTTGCCGCTGCCCTCGGTGCCAGAGTCGAGCAGTACCGTCACGGACACCTTCTGCCCGAGCAGGGAGACGAAAGCGGGCAAGTTGGACGCGCCGCCCGCTGGGAGGATCCGCCAGCGCTCGTCGAGCCCTTCCCTGCCTTGGGCGCGTAGGTGGCGGCCAATTAAGTCCAGATACACCAAGTCGGATGGACCCTCGACGAGCAGGTTGCGCTCACCGATAAAGAGGTTCTGCGACAGGTCATAGCCAAGGGCGGCTTGGAGGGGAAACGCACTGTCATCGCCGACCTCTAGAACGTCCGAAGAAGTTACAGAGCCGACCTCACCACCACGGTCCTCAACGATACGGACTCGCTCAATCTGCTCAACCATGAACGGTGAATGCGTCGTGTAGAGGACTTGGCCGATTGGCGCGAGGCGCTTGTTGATGAACCTCAGGAAGTCACGTTGAGCCTTGGCGTGCAGTGTGAGCGCTGGCTCATCGAGCAGGATCACCACGTCATCTCGGTCCTCGAATTCGCTGAACGCCGCAAGGAAGGAGAAGAACCACTGGTAGCCAGACGAGCGGAGTGAGAAATTGTTGGTGAAGTCGTGCTTGCGGTCCTCCACCCGAAAGTTGAGGTATCGGACAACGGTGTTCTGCCCGTTCGGCGCCTGGACGGTCTCCGGCTCAATTTCCACCTTGATCCGCAAATCGGGATTGGTGCTCCAGTACTCGGCCATCTCGCGCGATAGGTCGCTGGACACGGCTTCAAGCTCTGCAGTGCGCGATTCGAACTCCGCATCGGTAAGCGAATCGATGTCGGTGTCGGCGAGTCGGAGCAGAGCCCTCGCCGTCTGCTTAGACGAGGCACCCGGCTGCTCGTTCGCCGTGGAGCGCAGCGTGGAGACGTCAACGCGTCCCTCAAGGTTTTGATATGAAGCGAAGCGGAAAAACTTCGGCATCCGTTGCATCACGATCCTCATCGCGATCGCGTCCAGGCTCTCTTCCTCACCGAGAAGGGACGTGATCCTTGCCAGAGCCTCGGCGTCGGCGGCGGCCAACGCGGTAGCTTCGGCGTCCTCGTCGGACTCATCCGTAACGTCCCCACCGCCAGGCGAAGGCGTAGCATCCGCCGCGAGGGCGTCTTTAAGCGAGGTGACCGAGGCGTGCGCCTGCAAGAGTTCGGCTGCGCCAGGGTGCCCGTCGAGGACGTTGTGGAGAAAACGCCGCTCATCGACCAAAAAGTCAATCCACCGGTCTCCGTCGTAGCGCCGACCGGTGACTACGGTCGCGGACGTGGCGACGCCCTCACCAAGCGCGCTCCGCAGCGCCTCAAGGTCGTCCTCGTCGAGTTCGAAAGTCGCCTCAATCGGTGTGACCGCAGAAAGGTTCTCCTTTCGTCCGTCACGCTTCCATCGCCACCGCGGGTAGTCGTCCCTCTCCACGAAGATGTCGGCGTACACGGGGTTCAACCGGTAGAGCGCATCCAACATTGTCGACTTGCCCGACTCGTTCATGCCGACGAGCGTGGTCACGTCCGATTCCACCGAAACCTGCGTCGAATCCAACACGTTCTTGTACCGCCGGACCTGAAACGATCGAAGCTTCATCTCTCACCCTGTCTGCAGAGCCTCACATTTCTTGACCAGCCTAGTTCCAGCAACCGGTAACGGTCCGCGAAGCCGACTTTGGCCCGACCGTTTCGAACAACGTCTGCATAGGGTTGATAGGTCCAGGCAGCGACGTGCTCGCGGACCTCGCGCAGGTACGCAGGGTGTCGTCGGCTGCCATGGCTGGACCTGCGAACACCGGATTCACACGAGCTCGTGGGGGCGAGCCTTGCGGGCGTTGAGAAGGGGAGGACTTCCACCTCAACGGTCTCCATCGAGCCGTATTCACGCAGCAGGACCGCGCGGCGGTTGACCTTCGACCTACCCGGCCACCCACGCAAGCGGACTCCTGACGGGGCAGCCGAAAGGAGGCCGAAGGCCGCGGCCGCCCCACGGGCCAGATCGGCCGTGTCAGGTAGACGGCGACCGTGACCACCCTCGTCCTGGGCCCTTCGTCATGTCGCGTCGGTCGAAGACAGCGGTGGTGAGGAAGACTGCCCGCATGAGCAAAACCGACGATGGCGCACTGATCGATTGGACGACGATCGGCCGCGAGCGGTTCGAGAGGCTCATTGAAGCCCTGATTCCCTACCAGCACCCGCACGGAACACTCGTTCACCCTGTCGACGGGCGGGGTGGCGACGGAGGCATTGATGCCCTGGCCATCGAGCCGAGCGAAGACACCGAGGGGATGGTCGTGTACCGGGATGATCCGGGCCTGGTCGTGGTGTACCAGCTGAAGTATTTTCCCGACGGGTTCTCCGGAAGGAACAAGGACAGGCAGCAGCAGATAAGGCGGTCCCTCAGGCAAGCGATCAAGAACGTTCCTCGCATGAAGAAGTGGTTTCTAGTTGCGCCGTGCACAGCCTCCAATACGGGATGGGAGTTTCTCAGCAAACTCGGCAAAGAAAACCACGGATTAGAAAATTCCTTCATTCATCGAGGCATACTTGATGGGCCTAAATGGGCTCATCACAAACCAGGGTGTAGCTGAGGTCTGAAGCCGCCGGTTTCGAGGAGGGATCGGGCGATGTAGTGGGCGAGGTTGCGGAAGCCGAGGGCCGACCCGCGTAGGTGCTCGAGGCGACCGTTGATCGCCTCCGTTGGTCCGTTGCTGGTGCCAGGCCGGTCGAAGTAGGCCAGCACGTCGGCGGACCGCTTGGTCAGGGTGCGGCCAAGGGTGGTGATCTCGGTCAAGGCCTTGGGCACACCGGTACTGATCGAATCGATGAGGGCGGTCATGAGCTTCTTGCCGGTGGCACGGTCGCGGTGCCGGTACGCCGCGATCATCCGCTGGTAGATGCCCCAGGTGCACTCAACTTCCACATGCTCCTCGACCGCGAACAACGCGGTGAGGCGGTCCTGCTGCCGGTCGGTGAGCAGGTCCGCTCCGGTATGCAGCGTGCGCCGCGCACGGTACAAAGGGTCACCGGCCCGACCCCGGTGGCCGTGCAGCTCGTGCTGGACCCGGCGCCGGCACTTGTCCAGGGCGTCACCGGCTAACCGGACGACATGAAACGGGTCCATCACCGTGGTCGCGTCCGGGAGTTCTTCGGTAGCAGCAGTTTTGAAGCCGGTGAACCCATCCATCGCGACGACCTGCACCGTCTCACCTGAGTTGGGTCACTTTGATGGATTCGAGGGGTTTGAATCGCTGTGACCTGCGGGGATGCCGACGATTAGTGTGTCGCTAAGGCACTAATTCGATGGTGAGGGTCGCGCGGTGGTGTGGATTCGGCGGGTGCGGACGGCCTCGGGAGCGACCGCGGTGCAGATCGCTGAGTCGGTCAACGGTCGGCGTCGGATCGTGCGTCATGTCGGGTCCGCCAGGAACGAGGCCGACCTCGGGTTGCTGATGGAGCAGGCGCGGGCTCTGCTCGCCGATGACCGGCAGGGGGTGCTGGACCTCGGGATCACGCCGGTGGCCGCGAAGGCGGTGATGGTGCCCGCGGCGCGGCCGTCGGGGCTGTTCATGGACCCCGAGCCATCGTCGGCAGTGTCGGCAGTGCCAGCGGTGTCAGCGGCTCGGCCGATGGTGTCGAGGTCACGGGTGCTCAAGACGTCCTCGGGGCTGCTGTACGGGGCCCTGGCCGGGGTGTACACGGACCTGGGTTTCGATGTCGTGGCCGATGACATCTTCCGGGACTTGGTGATCGCTCGGGTCGTGGAGCCGACGAGCCTGCTCGATGTGGACCGGGTCCTGGCCGAGTTGGGGCGGCGAGCGGTGAGTCTGTCGACGCGGAAGCGGACGTTGCGGCGGGCGCATCAGGGCTCGTACCGCGACCAGGTCGCGGTGGCCTGTTTCGAGCACGCCTGCACCAGCGGTGATGTGTCGTTGGTGTTGTACGACGTCACCACGCTCTACTTCGAGGCGGAGAAGGAGGACGGCCTGCGTAAGGTCGGGTATTCCAAGGAGCGGCGGGTCGACCCGCAGATCGTGGTCGGGTTGCTGGTCGACCGGGAAGGGTTCCCGCTGGAGATCGGCTGCTTCGAAGGCAACAAGGCCGAGACGGCCACGATCATCCCGATCGTCAAGCAGTTCCAGGAACGCCACAACATCGCGGACATGGTCGTGGTCGCCGACGCGGGGATGCTGTCCACGTCCAACCTCACAGCCCTCGACGAGGCGAACTTGCGGTTCATCGTGGGCTCCCGGGTGACCAAGGCACCCAAGGATCTGGAGTCTCATTTCCGGTGGCACGGTGACGCGTTCACCGACGGGCAGCTCATCGATACCCTCACCCCACGGACCGGGCACACGGTCGAGAACGACCCGAACCTCAAGGCGGAACCGGTGTGGGATCGGGAGCAGCATCCCGGGTCGTGGCGGGCAGTGTGGGCGTACTCCGCGAAACGCGCCGCCCGGGACAGCACCACCTTGACCCTGCAGGAGAACCGCGCCAAGGCCGTCGTCGCCGGTGAAAAGGCCGCGCGGACACCACGATTCGTCAAAACCACCAACGGTTCACGCACGCTGGATGAGGCGTCACTGGCGAGGGCACGCCGGCTGGTCGGGCTCAAGGGGTACGTCACCAACATCCCGGCCGAACTGATGCCCGCGAGCGAAGTGATCGCCAGCTACCACGACCTGTGGCACGTCGAGCAATCATTCCGGATGTCCAAGACCGACCTGCGCGCCCGGCCCATGTTCGCCCGCACCCGCGACGCGATCGAGGCCCACCTCACCATCGTGTTCACCGCCCTCGCCGTCAGCCGCGAAGTACAAGCCCGGACCGGGCTGTCCCTGCGCCGTGTCCTGCGCGCCCTCAAACCACTGCGCTCAGCCACCATCGAAATCAACGGCGTCGTCACGACCATCCCACCCGCACTGAACAGCGACGAAGCCGAGATCATCGAGGCGCTGGAACGCCCGCCCTCAAGGCACTAAGCGTTTGACCCAACTCAGGTGGGCACGGCAGATAATCCGGTGGAGCTGTAGCTTGGATTCCTACGGTCGGCGACGATGACGCCGGTACGCAGCCATCAGGCATCTTGATCGATAGCTGCCCGCGAACCAGTTCGGTCCGGTTAGGCTCGCGTCGTGTCGGACCATACGCAGAATCTGGAATTCGTGCTCCAGGACAAGCTCATCGAAGTGGCGGACTATCAGCGACCGTACGCGTGGGGCGAAAAGCAGTTGCGGGACCGAGGTTGTTCTCAGTGAGGAATGACACAACAGTGTCCACGGCCCCCGGCGCCAGCCGAAGTTCTGGCCGAACCAGTACAAGACCCAAGCGTTGCAGACGATCCAGCCAGGGGGTCCCGAGAATAGAACGCACGGCCTCCGGGCCGCATCGGAAGTACGGGTCAGCGGCGAACAACTGGGCTTTGCCCGGCGATGCGGTGAGCGCTGTGGTGATGTCCGGGGCACCAAACCGTGTGCGCAGATGCGGCGACCGCTGACGGCCGTGTCACGTCATTTCCATCAAAACTTATGATTCCGCGCGGCACGTGCTGCATGCGGACCGACCTCATCCGCCACCCGAACCCCGACCGCCTGTCGGTGCCGTCGCGTAACCTCACGCGAAGACGTGAAAGGGGTACGGGTGACCGACGACAAACCGGCGACGAAGCGCTCGCTCGTGCTCGGCGCGTACCCCGCCATCCAGTGCCCCGTCCGCACGCATTACGACTTCGATCCTTCGATGGTCGGTGCGCCGATCCCGATCTCTCCCGAACTGCAGGACGCCATCGACGCCGGCAACGCGTTCGAGGCCGAGTTGTTCGATCGAATCACGGCTGATGCACCGGAGCGTTTCCACGTCGTCGACCCCGACGCGTACTACCGGGACGCGGTCGACCAGACGCTTGTCGCGATGGAGCGCGGGGTCGAGGTCATCGTGCGCGGTGCACTCCCTGAAGACAGCGAGGGTCACCGGTCCGGGCGCCCAGATCTGCTGATCCGACACGGCAATTCGTGGCCGGCCACCTACCTGCCCGGGGATGTGAAGCTGCACAAGTTCCTGTCGGCGATGAAGTCCAACAGCAGGAACACCTACGCCGTCACGGTCGCGCCGGCGAGCAACCCGCAGCAGCGCTCGACCCTCGCCGAGGCACGTCCGCGCGGCGGCCGGTTGGAGCCCGACGCGCTCCAGCTCGTCCACTACACTCGCATGTTGGAGGCCATCGGCCGCCACCCCGGTCCCGACCACTACGAAGCCTTCCTCGTCTCCGGCGACGACTGGGCGATGTGGGGGCTGAACGAGGTGCACGGCACCTGGATCGCGCTCGACGAACCCGCCTTCACCACATACTCGCGCAGCGAGGGCACCAAGACCCGCAGCGCGCTCGAACGCTACGACCACGAGTTCGGGTTCCGACTCGCCGTCGCGCAGAACGCTGCCGCCGGCAACGACTCGCTCGTCGTCCCGATCTACACCTCCGAGTGCGACAACTGCCCCTGGTACGCGGTCTGCGGGCCGGTGTTCGACGCCGACCCCACCACCTCGTTCACCTCCTGGCGCCCGACCCTGCGCGAGTGGCTCGCCCTGCGCACCCTCGGCGTCCACACCGTCGACCAGCTCGCCGCGCTCGAACTCACCCCCGAATGGCTTGGGAGCTACCAGGCCGAAACCGGTGACCGCACGAAGAACGCCGGCAAGCGCATCGCGCTCACCATCGAGAAGGCGAAGATCGCCGTCGCCGGTCACGCGCTCGCTTTTCGCACCGACGTCGTGCTCCCGCCGAGTGCCGACGTCGAGATCGATCTCGACATGGAGAACGACACCGACAACCGGGTGTTCCTTTGGGGTGCCCGGCTGCGGCGTGGGGACGAGTCGAGTTTCCACATCTTTGTCGAGTGGGACCACCTGAGCGATGAGTCCGAGTTGGCGCTCGCGAACCAGCTCACCGACTGGCTTGCGCAACAACGTGATTCGGCGCTCGCGAACGGCGAGACGATCCGGGTCTTCCACCACGGACCCGTCGAACGACAACGCCTCACCAACATCCAGGGCAAGTCCGCCGTCCAGGACACGGGTATCGAGTTTGTCGACACCTGCGCATGGGCCGAGAAGCACCTCATTTCCGCCGCCGGCCACGGACTCAAACCGCTCGCCGTCGCCCTCGGGTTCGCCTGGCGAGACGACGACCCCGGCGGACGCAACTGTCAGCTGTGGCTGGATGAGTCCCGTGCCACCACCGACCCGCAGCTGCGCCAGATCCTGCGCGACCGCGTCCTGGCCTACAACGAGGACGACACCGCCGCCACCGCCTGGATCCGCGACCACGCGCCCGGCCTGCCGACCCTCGCCTCGCTGGAGACCGAATGACCGGCATCCACGTGCACCGCAGCGACCGGCCGCAGGAACTCGCAGCCGGTCTCGCCACGATGCTCGCCGACAACCCGGCGGACGTCTTCAGTTCCGAGGTCGTCGTCGTGCCCGCGCGCGGTGTGGAGCGCTGGCTCACCCAGCAGCTGTCGCACACGCTGGGATCGGTCGCCGGCGACGACGGTATCTGCGCGGGACTGGAGATCCTCACCCCTTCATCGCTCGTCGGGTTGCTGCGCGACCGCGACCGCGACGATCCGTGGTCGGCCGACCGGCTCGTCTGGCCCACGCTGGACGCCATCGACGAGTTGTGTGGCACGCCCGGGTTCGAGGCCATCACTCGTCACCTCGGTGCCGGCCCGGAGATCGTCGCAGACCCCGCCGCCGAGTGGGACCGCAAGGCACGTCGGGCCCGCCGGTACGTCGTTGCTCGGCGCATCGCCGGGCTCTTTGCTGCGTACCACCGGGATCGTCCGCAGATGCTCGGCGAATGGGAATCCGGTTCGAAAACAGACGGATACGGGTCGTCTTTGGCGGACGATCTGATGTGGCAGCCGCCGCTGTGGCGGCGCGTCGTCGAGCTGACCCTGGACGCGCACGGGCTCGATGAGTCGGTCACCGGACGGCACCAGCGGGTCGTTGCGGGTTTGCGGGACGGTTCGTTGCCGTTGGAGTTGCCGGAGCGGTTGTCGTTCTTCGGGTACACCCGGTTGGCGCGGGCTGAGCGGGAGTTGATCCACGCACTGGGTTCGCAGCGGGAGTTGCACCTGTGGTTGCCGCATCCGTCGCCGGCTTTGTGGGACGCGATCGGGTCCCTGGGTTTCGGCGCGTCCGATTCCTCCCGCTGGTTGAGCCGTACTGATGAGCTTGCGAATCCGTACGCGCCGAAACCGAGGTCCGAGGACGAGACCGCTCTCGTTGCGGAGAACCCGTTGTTGGCGACGCTCGGGCGCGATGTTCGTGAGTTGCAGCAGACGCTCGTGAGCATGGGGCCGGTGGTTCATGAGCCGTTGTCGTCGGGTTCGTCCGCCGGTTCGCGGTTGGCGTCGATGCAGGCGGATGTGCGTGGGAACACGGCTCCGACCTCAGTGCCGCGCGATGTTCCGGTGGTTTCGGCGCGCGGGACTTCCTTCGTCAGTCCCGCGGCTCAACCAGCGGAACACGGTGGGCACGCGCCGTCGCCGCTGGTTGAGCCTGGGCGCGGCGACGAAGGAGCAGCGTCCAGTGCCGAAACCAAGGCACGCTTCACGGACAACTCGTTCCAGGTGCACTCGTGCCACGGCCGCCCCCGCCAGGTCGAAGTACTCCGCGAAGTGCTCACCTGGTTGCTCGCCGAGGGCAAGGGCGACCTGCAACCGCGCGACATCCTGGTCATGTGCCCCGACATCGAGGCCTTCGCACCGCTGCTGCGTGCCACCTTCGGACTCAGCAACGTTTCCTCGATCACCGTGCCCGACCACGACGTCCACCCCGGCCAACGACTGCGCCTGCAACTGGCGGACCGGTCGCCCGGTGCCACCAACCCGCTGTTCGACCTCGCCCGACGCGTGGTCGCGATCGTCGCCGGCCGGATGACCGCGTCCGAGGTGCTCGACCTCGCCGGCCACGAGTCCGTCCGCCGCCGTTTCGGGTTCGACGACGACTCACTCAGCCGCATCGCCGCCTGGGTCGAGGACGCCGACGTCCGTTGGGGATTCGACGAACTGCACCGCCGCGAGTACGGACTGCGCGGCTTCGACGCACACACCTGGACCCCTGCCCTCGACCGCATCGCCCTCGGGGTCGCCATCAGCGCGGACGCCGACGGTCCGGACGCGATCGGTGCCCCGGTCGACGACATCGGCAGCCGCGACATCGAGGTCGCCGGACGCTTCCTCGAGCTCATGGAGCGCATCAAACGTGCCGCCGACGACGTGCGCGGACGCGGCGAACACCTCACCTCCACCGACGGCAACGTGCAGACCGCGCAGTGGATGAACTGGTTGAAGGACATCGTCCACGGTCTCGCGGATGTGCCGCTCGACGACCGCTGGCAGCTGTCGCAGATCGACCGCGAACTCGACACCATCGCCGCCTCGGCCAGCGAGGTTCCGCTGCGGCTCAGCGACATTCGCACGCTCCTCGACCAGCGCTGGGCGGGCCGTCCGACCCGCGCCAACTTCCGCACCGGCGCGATCACCGTCTGCTCGATGGTGCCGATGCGTTCGGTGCCGCACAAGGCCGTCGTCGTGCTCGGCCTCGACGACGGCGTCTACCCGCGCTCACCCGTGGTCGACGGTGACGACGTGCTCGCCCGCCGACCGTTCGTGGGGGAGCGCGACCCGCGCAGCGAGGACCGCCAACTCCTGCTCGACGCCGTCATGGCCGCCGACGACTACTTCGTCGCGATCTACTCCGGCGCCAACGAACACAACGGTGCTCGGCGCCCACCGGCCGTCCCGCTGCAGGAGCTCATCGCGGTCGCCACTCGCACCGGGGGCGGCGACGACTCCTTCGTGCACCTGCACCCGTTGCAGGCGTTCGACGAACGCAACTTCACAGCAGCGTCCCCGCTGCCCGGCGGCACCTTCGACCGATCCGCGCTCGCCGGCGCGAAGGCATTGCGCCGATTCCGTCACGACCAACCGCAACAGGCACCGTTCCTGTCCGGACTTCTCCCGGCTCGCCCTGTCGACGCCGTCACCATCGACGAACTCACCGGGTTCCTGCACAACCCCGCCCGCGACTTCCTGCGCAGCCGCCTGGGCATCTTCGTGCCGCGCGAAGCCGACCCCGTCGACGACGCCGTCCCGATCGCCCTCGACGGCCTGCAGACCTGGGCCATCGGCGAACGCATGCTGCAACAGATGGTGCAGGGCGCGACCCTGGACGAGGTCATGCAGCGCGAGAACCGCCGCTCGAGCTTCCCGCCCGGTGCCCTCGGCGACAAGGCGCGTAAGGATGTCCAGGGTGAACTCGCCACGATCACAAAGCATTTGCACCGGCCGGACGACGTGCCACCGCGCTCGGTCGACGTTCGCCTTGACCTGCCTGGGACGGGCGGTCCAGGCTCGGTGCGGTTCACCGGTGTCGTCGGCGGCGTGCACGGCGACGAACTGCGCGTGCACACCTTCTCCCGCATCGGTCCCAAGCAGCTGATCAGCGGCTGGGTGCGACTGCTCGCGCTGGCCGCCGTCGAACCTGACCGCACCCACCATGCCACCCTGCACGGCAAGCGGGGCAGCGTCCGTCTGAGATCGCCTGGGGCACAAGAAGCTTCGACACTTCTGGCCGATCTCGTCGAACTGCGCGGCAAGGGACTGCAGTACCCGATGACCGTCCCACCCAAGACCGCGCACGCGTTCGTCCGCGGCAACCGCGTCAAGCTGTTGAACGGTGACGACAACCTGCTGCTGCACTTCGCGAGCACCGAATGGGAAGGCGACAAGATCCCCGGCGAGAACACCGACCCGTACTGGGTGAAGATCCTCGGCCGCGGAGCCCCGATCCAACAGATCGAGATGCTCGGTCTGCGGCAGTTCTCCGCCCGCATCTGGTTGCCGGTCCTCACCCACCAGGAGGACGCGTGAGCACCGACACCTTCGAAATCACCGGCCCCCTGCCCGAAGGCACCACACTCATCGAGGCGTCCGCCGGTACCGGCAAGACCTGGACGCTTGCGGCCCTCGCGACCAGGTACGTCGTCGAGCAGGGCATGCCGATCGACAAACTGCTCATCGTCACCTTCAGCCGCGCCGCCAGCCAGGAGCTGCGCGAGCGCGTGCGGGCCCGGCTGGAGGAGACCCTCGCCGAACTCGAATCGTCCGCCCCCACCGAAGACCCGCTCGTCGAGCACCTGCGTGACTGCGCGCCAACGGAATTGGCGCTGCGCGTGCGACGGTTGCGGACGGCGGTCGCCGACTTCGACACCGCCACGATCGCGACCATCCACCAGTTCTGCCACTACGTGCTGCGCGGACTCGGCGTCGCCGGCGACTCCGACCCGGGCGCGACCCTCGCCGAAGACCTCGAACAACTGCAGAGCGACGTCATCGACGACCTCTTCCTCGCCGACCACCTGCGCGCGGTGCCCGACACGCCCGAGTACGCGATCGCCCGCAAGGACGCCCGCCACGCACTCAACAACCCCGGCGCCGAACTGCACCCGACGGACGCGCCCGGCCCGCTCGGCGTGCGCATGGACCTGGTGCGACGGGTGCGGGAGGAGTTCGAGAGGCGGAAGCGGCGCGCGGCCGTGCTCTCCTACGACGACCTGCTCGAACAACTCGCCGAAGCCCTTGAGGACGAGGACGGACCGGCGCGGCGGAGGATGCGCGACCGCTGGTCGGTGGTGCTGGTGGACGAGTTCCAGGACACCGATCCGGTTCAGTGGCAGGTGTTCTCGCGTGCCTTTGCGTGTGAGGGCATCTCGCTGCTGCTCATCGGCGACCCGAAGCAGGCCATCTACGCCTTCCGCGGTGGCGACATCCACACCTATCTGCAGGCCGCCGACACCGCCGACCGGCGCACCTCGCTGCCCACCAACTACCGCAGCGACGAACCCCTCGTCCGTTCGCTGCAGACCCTGATGAACGGGGTCGCGTTGTCCGAGGGCATCGTCGTCCACCCGGTCACCGCGCACCACAAGACGCATCGACTCAGCGGTTCGCCGGACGACACCCCGGTGCGGCTGCGCACCTGGCCGCTCATCGACGGCGAACGCCAGCCGTCCATCGGTGACGTGCGCCGGCAGGTCTACCCCGACGTCGCGGACGACATCGAGCGGCTGCTCGCGTCCGGTGCCGAACTCGACGGACGGCCCGTGCAGCCACAGGACATCGCGGTGCTCTGCCACGTCGGCAGCGACCTCGCCGGGATTCGGGAAGAGTTGCGTCGCAGGGGAATTGCGTCGGTGCTGGTTTCCGGCACGTCCGTGCTGCGGACGCCCGCTGCCGAGGCCTGGCTCGAACTGCTGATGGCGCTCGAACAGCCCCACCGCCGCGACCGGGTCGGTCTCGCAGCACTCACCCCGTTCATCGGCTGGACCGCCGAGCAACTCGACAGCGCCGACGAAACCGAAATCGAAACAGTTGCGGCACAGATCCGTTCGTTGATCACCGCATTCCATCGTGGGGGAGTCGCGGCTGTGTTGGACGTCGCGCGCAGCCAGGGGCTGGCCGAGCGCGTCCTGGGTCAGGTCGGCGGCGAACGAGACCTCACCGACATCGAGCACTGTGCCCAAGTGCTGCACGAGCAGGTGCTGCAGGGCATGACCGGGTTGCCGTCGTTGATCGCGTGGATGATGAAACAGAGCGCGGACGACGCTGTCACGCCTGCGGATTCGAGGACCATGCGCCTCGACTCCGACGCGCTCGCCGTCACGCTCTCGACGATCCACAGCAGCAAGGGACTGCAGTACCCGATCGTGTACGCGCCCTTCCTGTTCAACAACTGGCTGTCCGACAAGGAGCACGCGGTTGTTGTGCACCGCGACGGCCACCGCATCCTGTCCTACGACCGCGCCGACCTCAACGGTTCCGAGCGTCGCGCCGACGACCTCGGCGAACACATGCGCCTGGCGTACGTCGCGATGACCCGTGCCCAGTCTCAGCTGGTGCTGTGGTGGGCGCCGACCTACAACAGCAAGGACGCCGGCCTCCACCGCCTCCTCTTCGGCCAAGCCCCCAACCCCGAAGCCCTCGACCAGTTGCTGCGGTCGCGGACACACGGCAACGCCGCCGAACCACACGCTGGTCGAGTAGGTGCGAGCCCGGACAACGCCGCCGAACCACACGCTGGTCGAGTAGGTGCGAGCCCCCAGGGCGAGCGCCGCGATCGAGACCATGGCGACGATCACGAAGACTCTCCCGACGACCTCACCGGGTCTCGATCGCGCTCGGTCGATAACCCTGCCTCGCTACTCGACCAGCGTGCGGTGATCACGCTGCTCGACCCGATCGACAAGCACTCGATCGCCACGAACCAGCGCTTCCTGCAGACCTGGGCCGACCACGGCGCGTTCAGCCTCGAGGTCATCGGTAGCGGCACGACGCAGCCGGCACCCCCGGTCGAGCCGTCGACCGAACGCCTGACGGCCCGCTGGTTCGATGACTCGATCATCGACCGGGACTGGCGCCGCGCGTCCTACTCCTCGCTTGCTGCAGCGGGTGAGGCGGCTGCCGAAGCCGCGGGCGAACTATCCGAACCCGAGGACGGTGCCGTCGGACGCATCGACGAGGAGGTCATCGTCGTCCCCGGTGGTTTCGGCGCGGGCGACTTCCTTCGTCAGTCGCCCGGCTCAACCAGCGGGAACGCGGGCGACCACACCACACCACTCGGCGACGAGCCGAAACCCGGTGACGGGAACGCGGGCGACCACACCACACCACTCATCGACGTGCCGAAACCCGGTGACGCGAACACCGAACCCTCGCCGATGGCCGACCTTCCCGTCGGGGCGACCTTCGGCTCCCTCGTCCACGCTGTCCTCGAACACGCCGACCTCCAGGCCCGCGACCTGCGCGCGAACCTGCTCGACAACGTCCGCGAACAACTCGTCTTCTGGCCGGTCGACCTCGTCCCCGAGGCACTCGTCGACGCGATGGAGGCGGTCTGCACCACGCCGATGGGTCCCGAACCTGATGCCCCTCGACTGGTCGACATTGCGAAGACCGACCGGTTCTCCGAGATGGACTTCGAGATGCCCCTCGCCGGCGGCGACCGCCCGCACGCGCGTCCGGTGCTGCGCGAGATGGCCGAGGTTCTGCGCACACACCTCTGCGACGACGATCCATTGATCGACTTCGCGGACGCACTGGCCGGCGACGCGTACGGCGACCAGACCCTGCTCGGCTACTTCACCGGATCGGTCGACCTCACCTTCCGGCACGACGGACGGTTCTACATCGTCGACTACAAGACCAACTGGCTCGGCGAACCCGGCGAACCGCTGACCCTCGCCGACTACGAACCCGCCCGCCTGAACGCGGCGATGGGCCACTCCTCCTACCCGCTGCAGGCGATCCTGTATTCGATTGTGCTGCATCGGTATTTGCGATGGCGGCTGCCCGCATACGACCCGGGCGAGCACTTCGGCGGCGTGATGTACCTGTACGTGCGCGGCATGGCCGGCCCCGCCACCCCGGTGGTCGACGGTGGACGCTGCGGCGTCTTCACCTGGCACCCACCGGCGGCCATCCTCGACGACCTGTCGAAGGTGCTTGACGGAGGTGAGCGATGACCGACGCCGCACTCAGTCTCAACGCCCAGGGACGCCTCGCCACACTGAACGAAGCGGGCATCCTCGACGGCAGCGACTGCCTCGTGGCCGCGCGGGTCTGTGCTGCGTTGGGGGAGGAGCCGACCTCGGACGCCGCCCTCGCCTTCGCGTTCGCGGTGCGGGCGGTACGTGACGGTTCGACCGCGCTTGACCTGGCAGACGTCGCCGGCTGGACCGCCGCCGTCGATGTCGACGAGATCGAGCAGGACGCGGAGACCGCACAGGGTCTCGTCGATCTGCCGTCACCTGAGGACTGGCTGCACGCCCTTCAAGCCAGTCCACTTGTGCAGCAACGGATCCTGCGCATCGACCTCGGTCTGGTCTACCTGGATCGATACCTCGCCGACGAGTTGCTCATTGCCTCCGCGCTGACCGACCGCGTGCCCGAACACCTGCCGCCGGTCGACCTGTCCGTCGTCGAGGAGAGCATCGGCAAGGGCGATCTCAACAAGGAGCAGCAAACCGC